>JBOGOP010000084.1:0-19172 GCA_050747225.1 Pyrinomonadaceae bacterium | reverse complement strand
CTCTCAGACTCGGCCGCGCGAAATAAGAGTTTGCGTCAACTGCATAGACTCGATTATTGCGCACCGCGGGCAGTTCAGACCAGCCGGGATAGTCGAACAGCGGCGGCGTCTGCTTGACGACCTTGTCGAGATTGAAGCCACACGGAGTTATTATCAAAACTTCCGGCGCCCACTCCAAAACCTCGGTCCAGGGAATGCGAACGGAATCGGCGCCCGCGTGACCAAGGCCATCAACGCCGCCGGCTATCGCAACCATCTCCGGCATCCAATGACCGCTGCAATAGACGGGATCGAGCCACTCCATGCAAAACACACGCGGGCGTTCGCTCAATGCGCGTGTGACTGTCGCGATCTTCTCCAACCGTTCGCGACCGCTCGCAATCAACTGCTCCGCTTCTTTGTCTCGTCCAGTAGCTGCGCCCAGCTCAAGCATGTTAGCGAAGATTTCGTCTAATGATTTCGGCGTCAGCCAAAGAACCTCCGGCTGCTGCGGCAGGACTTTCAAAACCTGCGCTACTTCATTACCGGACGGCGCGCACACCTGACACAAGTTTTGCGTCAGGATTAGATCGGGCGCGAGTTCGCGCAAAAGTTTTTCGTCAACCTGATAGAGACTAAGTCCAGCTCGCATTCGTTGCGCGACTGCCGCATCGATCTCCGGCTGGCTCATGCTCTCGATCGGAAGGGCGTTGCGAACGACGACCGTCTTGCCGAGCACTTCGGGCGGGTAATCACACTCGTGCGTGATGCCGACGAGTTGATCACTGAGCCCCAGCGCACACGCCATCTCAGTCGCGGACGGCAGAAACGAAACGATGCGTGCGGGCGTAGTCATGGTGGTCGGGTATTGTACGAGGAGGCCGATGTTTGTTCCAGCAGAACGAAGGCTTGTTCTAACAAAAAGTGTCGTCACGTCGTATCAGCATCAGTGCCCACCGTGCATGCTATTCATGTCCATCTTGCCGGGGCGCAGTCGCAGGAACAGTTTCCACGAAACAGGACTGTTGCCATAAAGCTGATCGAGAACCGCAGGCTTCGAATAGAAGGTCACATCACTACCAATCGCGACTGATACGTTCTTGTCGACGAACACATCGCGCGCGCCGCCAAACGTGTACGCACCAATTCGAAACGATGGATGATCGTCGCCGATTCCCAATAGCGCCCGATCCACCGCGCGCAACAGCTCGTTTTTATCCACCAACTCCAGACGCGTGTAGAGATAGTTCTTATCCAGAAAGTTAACCGTTGTTTCAAACGTGTAGCCATTCAGATTGTGCGTCTCGCCGGGACGGCTGGTGTGATTGCGTCCCCAGATGAATGCAGAGGCCCAGTTGCCGCGAGCTGTTGGCCGGTTGTATTGGACTGAAGCGGTAGCGCGACGAATATCAGTGTCGGGTTCGGAAGCTTCCGGACTGCGCAGAAATCCATAACTGATCTGCATAGTCCAATTAGGATTCGGCATGACTGAAAGCCGGGCAGAACGTGAGTTCCACTTGTGCGCATCAAAGTTGTAACGATTCTCGTCGGGTTCGTGGCCATTGAAGATTGAGCCCTCAAGCTTCAACCAACGATAAGTGAATCCGGTGGTCAGCACGCCAAAACTAATGTGCGTTGAATCCTGTAGGTGATGTGCCAGCGTAGCCGAAGGATTCTCCGCAGCCGACGCGCGATGCATGAAGGCCACCGGTCCCAACGCCGGCTCTCCCGGATAGCCGAAGTAAGTAAACCACGTCCCGCGTTCGCCCAACGACAGCGTGTACTGCGCCGACAGTTCCATGAAGAGATCGTGCGGATGTTGCCGGTCAATCAGTGGCTGGCCTTTGTAAGTTTCACCGGTCTGAAAAAGAAGCGGCGAACCACCGCGCGGGAAAGTGAACGGCTCGAAACTAAACATGCCGCGTAGTTGCACAGTTCCCTTGCCTAGTTTGTGATAGGCCATCGGCATAAACCAATTTGCTGATTCAAACTTCGTAACTCCGCGCGGCCCGCCCTGCGAATTCACGCCGACGACAGCGTTGTAATGAAACATCAGCAGCCAGTCGCCGGATTGTTTGTGACTCATGTACATGGGCGCTGACGACGGTTGCCAGGAAGTGCCCGAGCCCATTGCACCCATGGACATGACGTTGGTGCTGCTCGGACCAACGCGAATGGCCATCTCGTCGCCGGACATCACCAACAACGGACCCATGTTCATCGAGTCAGCGCCGGATCTATCCATGCCCGGCATCTTTGCAGGCTCCGACTCGGTTTGGTCGGGTTTTGTCGCAGCAGGCATATGCATGTGTCTCTCACCAGGCGGTGGCCCGGGACTTGGGGATGCAGCGGGCATCTGCATGCCCGGCATGTCTGTTTTAGGCTGAGGCGTTAATGGCGTCGCTGAAGGAGTCGGCGAAGCAGAGGGTGACGGCGACGCCGCAGGCGGTTTGCTCGCTGGCATCTTGTGGCCCTGGTGTTGTGAAAGCGCGATCTGACCTGGCAAGAAACATAATACGATGGCGGCGAACCAGTATCCCCGCCTGTTCTTCCGAAATACTTTACTCATGGATGCACCAGCTTGTTTGCAAGCGCGGGCGTCTCGCGAAAAAGCCTGCGAGACGCCCGCGATCTATTACTTCCCGGAGAGTTAACCCTTGGGCTTCTCCGTCATGTCATGCTTCATTTTCATGTCGCATGAATCACCACCGCAGCAACAGCATCCTTCTTTTACCGCATGGTTTTTCGCATCATGTTTCATTTTCATGTCGCATGAATCGCCTTTGCAGCAGTCCGGCATCGTCGCACAACACGATTCCGTCTCTTTCTTTTGATCGGTTTGCGTGGTGTTCTGCGCAAAGCCGATTCCTGAGACAGCCAGGCCGAGTCCAAGCACCAGGCCTAAAGCAAAGCCTTTGAAGTTTTTCATTTGTATTCTCCTGTGTAAGAGATCATTGCCTTTGATATCAGCGAACTGAACACACTGATACCCGGTAGGACAGACTTTTCAGTCTGTCTTATTTTAGGAGGACAGACAGGAATGTCTGTCCGACGCGATCTCTAGATCAGGAAGACGCAGCAGCGCAGATAGGTATGGCCTCGATTGGGTAGCCGTAGCGGGCGCCCCAGCGCGGTGATCTGCTGAGCTGAATTTGAAAGCGAGGCTCCCTCGCTGGAGGAAGGTAAAGCAACGTTTGAATCGTCGGGTTCGGCCTTCGAGAGAACAGCCGTGGCGTTGACAGCTAGTGGACAGTCCATCATCGTGGGGAATGTCGCAGTTAGGGCGAGCGCCAGAGATGATGTTGTTTTCGTATTCCCCTGTCCGACAGACTTCGGATGGTCAGCTTTAGGAGCGGAGTGCGCGCCACGTTTGGCACAACAGTCGTGCGACTGCATCGAAGCACAAGCTTCTCCGGTGACGACGATACCAGGCGAACTTGCCGGCGACGCTGCCTCACTTGGAGCCGCCGCCATCACCATATTCTCGCATCCGACCATGCAACCGGCGCCGGCCATCCAAAAAGCAACAGCCAGCGCGAGTGACACGCGAACAATTCTCATTGAGGAGAGAAACCTCATTGTGCTGGTTAGTCTAAACTGCGTACGCATTGATGTCGAGTCACGGTGAAGCACGAGTTTCAAGTACAGGTCTCAGAGGCGGATCGTGCCACCGATAATCCTTATCGTATCCAATCCGCACATAGGCTCGATCAATTTCGGAAAGATTCAAGTTCTTAGTGCCACCAAACGTACGGTACGCGATCGCGTCCTCTCCAAACGTTAGTTTGAACGACGCAATCCAAAAGAAAGAGAACGCCATTGCCAGCAGACAAAGGCTGATTAGCTGAACGGAGCTGGCTTTTCCGAGGGCCAGAGTTGTTATAGCGAGTAACAAGAGCGTGCCAAATATCACGACAAAAACGACGTAGGTTGAAGCGCACGCTTTAATCGTGACGGAGGGTGTGGGTTTGCTACTTCTCGCAGTGCGCATTTCGATCCTACCTAGTCAAGTGCTCCGAAATACCATCCTTACTTCCAGCCTCGGCAAGGACAGTTTGTTTCTGACGGTCCCGGGAAACCAAGTCTAGAAGCTCCGACTGCAGCGGCTGCTGCGGCTCCTGTGCCAGGTACGAATCCGGTGTCGATTGCGCGTCCAGCAAACATCTTTGCTGCGGTGTTTGCGCTAACTCTCGAAACCGTTCCGTTTTCAAGCTTGGTGGCCATTTGTTTGAACACCGCGTTATAACTGTTTCTTCCAGACGTAATTCCAAGAACTCTAACACTTGGAATAATGCGGCCAAACAGTCCTCCCAGTGCAGTATCGAACAACACACCGTTGAGGTCGTAGCCACATTGCTTTCCTGAGATGTTTTTGAAAAACTGCTTAGAGAGGTTGGTCGCTAATCCGCCGATTGCGCCTGCGCCAATAGGGCCAGTGTACTCCAGGGCCAGGCCTCCCAACGCACCACCGAAGGCCGCGCCCGCGTAGTCTTCCCACCCACTTCGTTTTCCCGCGACGATGTCTCCAAATCCTGACCGGCAAGGCCGACAACTGCTCCCCCAATTAGCATGGCAGCATCATCAACGCCGGCGTATAGACCCAAGGGATCAACAGCGTTCGCCGGATTGTTGGCAACATAGGCAAAGGGGTTGACGCCTCCCAATAATCCAATCGGATCTTCAGAGATAAATCTCCCTTGCTGGAAGTCGTACCAGCGGGCTCGATAATGGATCAGGCTCACATCCGAATCGATTTCGCGGTTCGTGTAGGTGTAGCGTGTCGCTGCTGAGCCGCTCGTCACATTGCCGAAGGAGTCGTAACCCAAACTTGAGGTGATGTTGCCGCTGGCATCTGTGAGAGACCTGGTTGTGCCGAGATGATCGGCGAGGAAGTAGGAGGCGGTTCCTGAAATTGTCTGGCGCAGTTTGTTGTCGATGCCAGGGCCGTTGAGATAGTCTGCAGTCGTGGCGCCGCTGCCATCAAGATCACGCAGCACATCAGCTCCGTCATAAACGAACTTTGTGGTTCGTATATTCCATCGCTGACTTGCCACGCTGAAAGTGAATGTTTGGTAAGCCTACGGGCCTTTAACGGTGATTCCTTTCCCGTCGCGTATTTCAAAGTAACCGGCCGCGTGAGGGGCATTTACTGTTACAAACCAGAACCGATAACGATTTCCAGGGTTCAGGCCAGGGGGCGGGCCACTTTCTGGTTTGATTTGTTCATACCCTCTTGGGACAACCCCATAGGTTATGGAGTGGACCTCTTCAACAAGGGCTGCACCCTGTGGCCCCTCTCGCTCAGCCCGAATATGCCAGAGAGCATATGTGTCGTCGAAAGCGTCTGATCCTGCTATACGCTCTTGTTCAGGCGAATATATTACAACCTCACTAAGTCTTCCGCTGCCGGTGAGAACAAAACTCGGCGGGTTGCCCCCTTCGAGCCTCACGACTGTTCTAGCCTCACAACCTGTCATCACCGCCAAAAGCAAAAACCCGATTACTAGCTTTGTCATCTCTTCACCTCGAAACATTTAGGGGATAACATGAGGAAAAATAAGGGGAGGAAGCCATGAAGGGGTGTGATACCGAATGAAATCCGCGGTATGGCTGATTGTCCCTCGTAGACCAGCGCCCACCGGATTGTTGCAGTCAATGTGGAGATCCGTCGCTATCGCCGGGTCTCTTGCAATCCTGACCCCTAGCCGACCACCTTCATGAGTCTCTTCTACGTTTGCATAGACTACTTTGAAGTGAAAACCGGGACTGCCGTAGGTGCGGAACTCGTAACCTCCACTATGATCGAACGGGTTAAAGGCAAGAATGCCGCTGTAGTAACCTGCTTTGTCGAGCTTATCTATTGTTTGGAGATAGTCATCCGGGAAGTTGATGACTGGCGATCCGTTCAGTATACCGACCCTCGCTCCATTTACCTTGCTGGTTACGTTTCTCGCAGCGCGATTTACGGCCTCGATGGATCTATCACATGGCTCTGGGGTCTGAGGGCAAAGGCCAGAAGGATCGGTGAAACGCAGCGGGTTGTTTTCAACATATGCGAAGAGATTGATTCCACCTTCTAGGCCGACTGGATCCTCAGAAATGAACCTTCCTTGTTCTGGGTCGTAAAAGCGAGCGCGGTAATAAATCAGACCAATGTCAGAATCGGTTTCGCGGCCGGTGTACAGGTAGCGGGTTGATGCGGAGCCACTGGTGACGTTGCCGTAAGAGCCGTAGCTCAGACTCGAAGAAATTAATCCGCTCGAGTCAGCAAGCACGCGCGTGGTACCGAGATGATCGTTGATGAAATAAGAAACCGTGCCGTTAGCGGTCTGTCGCAACTTGTTGTCGATGCCAGGGCCGTTGAGATAAGCCGCAATCGTATTTCCGCTCCCGTCGAGATCTCGCACCACGTCGGTGCCGTCATAAACGAACTTTGTCGTCCCGCTGGTTGTGCTCGTTCGCTGAACCCGCCGGCCCAGCGCGTCATACGCATAGGTCACGGTGACACCACCTGATTTGCTCGCTTGCGTCAATCGATTTTCGTAGTCCCATGAGAAAGTCCAAGATGTGGCCTAGCTCGCCCTCAGAGTCAAACTCGAACTTTGCCCAATCATCTACGGTTTCGGTTGTCTAACGGTGTTCGTCCACACCACGCGTGGACAAGATCGTCAACTGTTTCGATATGCGTCCAGGCGCCGAGCGTCTCATGCTGCTTCATTCGTTTCGCAAGCTGATAATTGACTTCCGACTTTCGATCATCAGCCCCGGTCTGGTACTCCAGCCACCTTAGAGGATTCTTGGTAGCGACTGGGTCGAATAGATCCTCGAGCTTATCTTGTGGCCTCAAAATCCCAGCAGGCAGTTGGTACTCCACCTCAATTAGATCGAGGCACTCCAAGACTGATGCTTCAGCCAGTCCATCGCTAGCCCAATATCGCGAATACAGTTCTGACTTTGAGATGTCCTGCCGCTCCCCAAAACGGGATCGCACAACGTCCTGCCATTTACCACGGGTTTTGTTCATTCCAGTACTCCAAAAAGACACTCGATGAATATCGTACTGTTGTAAGAGAGGGTGAACACAGCGGGCACCGCGAGTACCGGCGTGACCTTGTTGCCGACCGCGTTCACTGAGCCTATCAGGTCCGGTCTCCCGATTGCTCTCACTACACCTCGCCCAATCCAGTTTAGGCCACTAGCGTAGGCTTGGGGTCCCCCAATGCCAGTTCGTCGAGCTTTAAGACCCGTCGCCGCGAGGTCTGCTGAAAAGGAAACGGGCGGGCCAATCTCGAGGAATTCGACGAAGCCATGAACATAGGGTATCCCCTGGAACAAACTCGAAAACCTGTTATTCTCGTAGCAACGCACGACGTCTCGACAGCCATCCGATTTCTTTGTTGCCAATTGCTGCAACTGTTCTTCGCGGAACCTTCGATGATCATCCATCATATCTTCTCTAAACTGAAGGCCGTGCGGGTCGATAAAATTCATTACGTTGTTTCTCACGTACTCAAATAAGTTTAGGCCGCCTCTTAGTCCTATTGGATCTTCGGAGATGAACCGACCTTGCTGGGGATCGTACCAGCGAGCGCGGTAGTCCAGTAGACCGGCGTCGGCATCGGACTCGCGTCCGGTGTAAACGTAGCGGCTCCCGACGGATCCGCTGATGATATTTCCAAAAGAATCGTAGCTCAAACTTGATATGACATTGCCGCTTGCATCTGTGAGGGCGCGAGTAGTGCTGAGATGATCCGTGATGAAGTATGATGCTGAGCCGGAAACGGTCTGCCGCAGCTTGTTGTCGATGCCAGGACCATTGAGATAATCCGCAATGGTGGCGCCACTCCCGTCCAAATCACGAACAACATCAGCCCCGTCGTAAACGAACTTCGTTGTACCGCTGGCGCTGCTGTTGCGTTGGATGCGACGACCGAGAGCGTCGTAGCCGTATGTAACCGTCACTCCGCCGGTTTTGCTCGTTTGCGTCAATCGATTTTCGTAGTCCCATGAGTAAGTCCAACTCCCATTCGCGTCGGCCTTCGAGATCAGGTTCCCGTTAGAGTCATAACCGAAGGTCGAAGAGTTTGCGGTGACTAAGCGATTGAATGGTTGGTAGCTATAGCTCGGGCCCTGGTGAGAAGCAGTGCGATTGCCAACATCATCATAGATGTAGCTTTCGTTCGTTTGACCCTGGTGGGTTGCTGCCGTGAGCCGCTCGACCAAGTCATAACTGTACGTGTGAGTTCCTGCACCGTCCGTCATCTGCGTGATGTTGTTGACCGCGTTGAATTGATATTGGAAGTCGGCAAGTGTGTTGCCGGCTTTCGAATGCGTGAGACGCGTCAGGCGATCCAGGCCGTCGTATTGATAACTCGTGGCGACACCGTTAGGCAGGTTACGCGAAGTGAGTTTGTTGGTCGCGTCATAGCCGAAAGTTGTGTTAAGGCTGGCAGCGTCTGCCAATTGTGTCAGCCGGCTCAGTACGTCGTACTGATAGGTAGCGCTCGTGCCGCCATTCAAACTCAACTGCGTTCGGTTCGAATTAGGATCGTAGGCATAACCAACTACCTGACCAAAAACATCCGTTACTGAGCTAATTCGGCTGCGATTGTCGTAAGCGACTGTGACGGTGCCAGTCGGGTTCGTCGCCGTTGCCAGGCGGGACAGAACATCATAGCCATACGTGGCTGAAGTCGAGTCGGGATAGCTGATGGTGGTGAGCCGGTTCACTGCGTCATACGTGTAGTTGGTTACTGCACTGTTGTAGTCGGTGCGCTGGCTGCGATTGCCGGCGCCGTCGTAGACAAACGACATCGTCGCCGTGCCTCTTTTGTTCTGGGTGACGTGACCGAGTGGATCGTAAACAAATTCGTACCGCTGGTTGATGGCGTCAACTACCGCCGTCATTTGCGAACGCGCGTTGTATTCGTAAGCGGTGGTCTTGAGTGCCGGGTCCGTACTACTCGTCTGCCGGTTGCTGCTGTCGTAACAGAAATTGGTTATTTTTCCGGCCTGGTCGGTTTTCGTCAGCAGATTGCCCGCCGAGTCGTAGGTAAAGTTTTCTTCAAGTCTTCCTGCACCCGCGGTTGCCTCCGGGTACTTAATTTTGGTCAGCCGATTGAAGTCGTCGTAGCTATAGTTGGTCGTGCGGTTGAGCGCGTCAGTCACGCCCGTAAGATTGGACATCAGGTCGTACGCATAGCTCGTTACTTTGTTGTCGGCATTTGTCTCACTCGTCAAACGATAGGCGCTGTCGTAGCCAAAATTCGTTTCATAGCCACGTGGGTCCTTGAACTTTGTCCGCCGTCCCGCCAGGTCATAAGTGAACAGCACAAAATTAGTGTCAGGATGGATTACTTTCTTCAAGCGCCCGGCCAGGTCGTATTCGTAGCTCGTCACCTGAGTCAACGCATTCGTGACGCTCGTCACTCGACCGCGCGCGTCGTAGGCAAGGTTGGTTTGGTTGCTCAGCGCATCTGTCCGGCGAGTTAAGTCTCCATTCGTGTTGTAAGTGAAGGTGGTCGTGTTATTGCGCGGATCGGTGACGGCCAAGAGTTGACCATGGGAATCGTAAGTTAGGGTAGTGGTGTTGTTGAGCGCATCTTTTGACGCCAGTTGATTTCCCTGGGCGTCATAGGTATTTGTGGTCACGCCGCTCAGCTGATCCGTGAACGTCAAGACTTCTCCAAACGCGTTGTAGGTATAGCTGACAGTGCCGGTCGGGTCTGTCTGCGTCAGGCGGTTGCCGTTAGTGTCGTACGTGTAGTTGGTGGTGTGATTGAGCGCATCAGTCTTTGAAGTGACGTTCAACTGGTTGTCATAAGTCCAGGTCTGAATCTGCGCGTTGCCGCAACCACAACTGCCCTCAACCTGGGTAACCAGATTCCGGCCCTTAGTCGTGTCGAAAAAAATATTTCGTTACGTGATTGAGTGCATCAGTGACATCTGTTTCCGTGGCGCTCACATAGTTGAGCGTGTAGCGCTCAGTGCCGTTGCCTGCAATCTCGGAAGTGAGGGCGCGGCCCTGCGAGTCGTAGGTGTGAGACTCGAGCACGTTGTTGAGCGCGTCTTTCACCGTGGTGAGGTAGAAATTGCTGCCCGACAAAACATCGGTGAAATTAAACTTCGAGCCATCCGCGTAAGTGACCTTCGTCAATCGTCCCTGGTATGCGTGAGTGTAAGTGGCAATGGTGCCCAGACTGTCGCTCATCGTCGCGATTTTAGTGTAGCTGTCATAGGTGAGGGTTATTGTGCGGCCGGATGCGTCCGTGATGGTGGTGGGATTGCCGCTGCCGTTCAGGGTCAGACTGATGGTATTCCCGTTGCGTTCGGCGAAAGACACTAGTCTGCCGCTGGCGTTGAACTGATGAACGCGCCCGTCCTTGAAGGTGAGCGTGTAGCTGTTATCGACGTTTTTGACAACTTGTCCGTAGAAATTAAGTGGCTGCCTTACTGTATAGGTATTGTCATTGGGCGAGGGTCGCGCGAGATAGACAGCGCGGCCGTCCGGAAGGGTCAGTCGCAGCAGCATTGTTCCGTAAGCGATGATTGATTCGTCGAGAATCGAACTCCAGCCATAACCAAACAATCCCGCAACCTGGTTCTTGCTGTTGTAAGTGCGTGTAAGGTCGAGACCGTCGCCAATGCCGGGAAGGCGATAGTCGGTCTGCTGAATGTACATGTTGCCGTTAGTGACATTCACTGGTTCCCCAACGCTAGTGACAGGCTCCGAATTCGCGACGCTACTCTGACAATCGGGTCGCGCAAAATTCTCGGCACCGTCTTTATCCCCCACCTGAACGGTGATATCGATCGTCTGAGTCTCTCCGGGTTGGATATTGCAAGGAGTCGGATTGATGAGTCCCACTATGTGGAATCGATAAGTGCCTTGAACTGATAGCGTGTAATATTTTGGTCCCGTGGAGTCAGATGCCTGGGTGTCGAGGACGTTCCAGAAGGCCGTAGTGCCATTAGGATACTGGCCAAAAACCGAGCCCATGGAATAGTTCCCATTTAGACTGCCTGAAGTGGAAACGTCGACGCTAAAGGAGATCTGATTAACGGTGCGATTGTAGACATCGCCGGGCGAACAGGCGCAACTACCGTTACAGACCCAAGCCATAGCTGTGCAGGAACCGTGTGCAGTGGCTACTGCGTCAAATCTTAGCTGAGTCTGGACTGGCAGCTTCATTTCATGAGTTACGGGTACGCCGGTGCCATTAATCGTAATTGGCGCCGTGAGGCTCTCGCCGTCGCTGCTCGAAAGGTTGTCGCATGACTGAGCCTGGAGCGTTGCCCCGGCGCGAATACCAGGAAGCAGCCAAGCAGAGCCTTGATGAGAGTTCCTAACCCAAACCGTATCGTTGTTGGCAGTTGTTGAAGTACTGATCCTGAGAGAGTCGCATGGCAGCGCGTTGGATTGGTCATGGGAGGATTCCTTTTTTCAAAAAGGGGCAAGTGAGCGCACGAGGCCGGGAGGTCGTGCAAAGATTTGGAACGAGAGCACCCTATCCAAAGTGCGTCAAATCTGTCAATAAGAAAAGAGAGTTTTAATCAGGATAGGCTTACGATTCTCGCAATTAGGGCGAGGAATTCCGAGACCAGTGGTGAAAGTTCGCCGATGGCAAAGATTCCGGATCAGAGTGTAAGTGCCAACTGGCATCAACCGCAGACTTTGGTTAGACTGATTTCCGTTGCCCCGAATATCCTGGTTGGAAAAGCAAAATTTTGTGCAGCGAGGTTCAGCATGGGGATTGATAAAGACAACATTAAAACTCAAGATGAAACCGGCGAGCTTGCGCCGATAGATCAAGTGGAAGAGCGCGTCGAAGCGGAAATGAAAAAGCTCGAAGGTGAAGCCAAGAAGTTCGTGGCGGATGGCATGCAGAACAGTAAATTGGCGGAAGAGGGCGAACGAATGGTCAAAGAAGCTGAGCGTAAGTTAAATGA
Organism: Pyrinomonadaceae bacterium; assembly: GCA_050747225.1. GTDB lineage: Bacteria > Acidobacteriota > Blastocatellia > Pyrinomonadales > Pyrinomonadaceae > PSRF01. Next base: position 7,244 of record JBOGOP010000084.1, on the reverse strand, counting down.
CAAAGAGGATGCAGACTAATCAGTCGGCGGCGCCCTTGTCGTCAAGGGCCTCCTGAATCGCGTCTCTTATTTGATCCGGTGTAATACTTTGGTTAAAGCCAACGAAACGCTTAACCACGCGTCCGCTGCGCGAAATCACGAAACTCTGCGGAATGGCATCACGCCCTTGCATCAAGGTGCCTGCGATCTCCCTGCCCCAACCAACTCGATAGTCGACATGGTAGTTTTGAACAAACTCGGGGACGCTTTGAGCTGACTCTTCATACGTTTCGGTCGACAACCCTACTACCTCTACTCCCTGCGACCGAAATTCCTGATGCAGCTTAACCAACTCGGGAGTTTCCAGGCGGCAGGGTCCACACCAGGTGGCCCATAAGTTCACGACCAATACTTTCCCCGCATAGTTTGAGAGCTTTATTGGCGCGCCACTCACCGCCCTTAGTTCTACATCGGTTACGCTCGGAGGCAACATGGTAACCGGCGGTGGAGCGGCATTCCTCGCGGCAGGAGCCGTGCGATTCGTTGCCACTGCGGGTCCCGTTGGGTTGGAGCGTCCTTCGTCGCCGGAATTACAACTTGAAATCCCAAATGCCGCGAACAACCCGAGCACCATGACGGTGAAGGTGATGCGCATCGGCGTCCACAACGGCTTTCTACTATTGGTCTTGTTGATTGCTGGCATTTCTTATCTATTAACTACTCAGGCTGCGTGAAGGATACCACCGTAATTGCGTTGGCGCTAAATGGATCCCCACAGTTTGTCGTCAGTTCCGGCAAATTGTTTACGGACTTTTGCCGAACCTGAAGGAGTCGAGAATGACTGGCATCTCACCTACTGAACCCACATCGGCAACGCTCGACAATTCCGGCGCCAGCGAAGTTGTAAACATAGTCAGGACGGCGCCGTTTGAGTCTCCGGCCTTACCGGTAGGAACAAACACCACCCGGCCCCACAATTTCAGGTCACCTCGCTCCGTTCCTTTCGACAAGCCCACATACCGAAATTCGTAGGCGTCCAGCGAATTAATTTTAGTCGGACCTTCCGACTCAATGTGGTATCCGGGGAGAACCTTCGCCAGACTCGCGCTGAATTCCTCTACTAGCCGGGGAAAGTCCGGCAAGTCAGCTTCATAGGTTCCTTTGCTCTCATAATAACGGACCGCGAAGTTTTCCTGTGTGAAGTCAGGCGGCAGTCGTCTTTCAAACTTGACGAAGTTTCCTGAGGCTCCGCCAGCCTTCGGATCCGCAAGCCAATTGTTTGGGTGGTAGAACGAGAAGTCGAAGTAATGTTCGGCCAGTTTGCCCTCGAGATTCGCCTGTGAGTTTGTAAACTTGGTGGTATCGGGTGGAGCTACATACTCAGGCTGGGTCTTCTCGGGCTCTGGGGTCGGTTCACTCGCGTTGGTGTTGGAACCCGGGCTGCTGTTTACGTTCTCAGCTGGGTTCTCGCTCACTACAACCGGCGGTTCAGAGTTCCTGCGATCAAGGCGTGGCTTGATCACAAGGAAGAACCCGGCAACTACAGCGCCTGCGCCCAGGATCAGGAGTAGCGCCAGGATTCCAAGGATCAGCGGCAGCTTTGATTTCTTTTTTGCAACGGGTGGCACACCTGCAACTGGCGGCGCTGGAGCGCGCTGGGCTGCTGGTAGAGGTGCGCCTTGCGTAGGTGGTGGTGCAGCCGGCTGCGATGGGGTTGACGCTACTGGCGCGCTCGGCGCTGGTGTTGAGGCGGTGGGTGCGCGCGGCGTTGGCGCGGGCGGTTGCGGCGGCAAATTAGACGATGTCGGTAAACCGGTGGGGCCAGTCGTTTTTGGAAAGACCACTGTCGGCGCTGATGCCGCAATGGTTTCGTCGAAATCAACTGGCTGTTCTTGCGACGGCGCCAGCGGAACCGCTGAGTTTGCCGAGCCCTGAATCGTGGCATTCGGATCGAAAGGTCTGTCACCGGGCACCAACAAACCGCCATCGATCGTGCAAAACTTTTGATTGTCGTCTGGGAAAGTACGACTACACTTGGGGCAACGCTTCATGAATGACATCCGCTCCTTCTTAAAATAAGAATTGAGTCTATGGTCCCGTCGCCGCTAGCGTGCCTTGGCAAGTTTTAGTTCCAGCTGCTTGTTTCCCGGGTCGAGTTCCAAAGCGCGGGTATACGCGCGGACTGCGCTGGGCTTCTTCTTTGCCTTCAAATAACCATCGCCCACGCCCTCAAAACCATAGATACCAGCTAGTTGCTTTCGATCTCCAGGTGAGGCCACTCCTGCCGCTCGCTCGTAAACTACTTCCGCTTCTTCAAAACGATCCAACGCCAGATAAGTGCGCCCCAGAAGATTGATAGGCTGGAAGGCACGCGGACTTACCTCAGTAGCCAGCTTCAAGTAAGGCTCCGACTCCTGAAATCGCTTGAACACCACCAGCATCCGTCCCATTAAGTAAAGCGCAGTCGAATTACGCGCATCGAGATCAAGGGCCCGCTTCAAAACAGGTTCAGAGTTTTGCCACTGCTGTTCGGCTTGCAACGACTCGGCAATTAGATTCAACGTTGCTGGATCTTTGGCTAGCTGCGTTGCCTTGTCGTAAAGCGGCGCGGCGTCGCTGGTCTTTCCCATTCGGTTTAGCACGCGCGCCAGGTGAGCATAGGCCACCGGAAACTCCGGATCGAGTTCCACCGCGCGACGATAAGCGCTTTCAGTTTCATTGTTGAATAGACCACGTGACTGCAGCGCCACGCCCAGGCGATCCCAGGCGACCGCATTTTTGGGTTGCAGTTGTATAGCTCGTCGCGCAAACGCCTCGGCGTCTGCAAAGCGGGCGGCGTTGCCTGCACCGGTGCGCGGTTGCACCAGCACCACGCTTAAGGCGACCAAAGCATCAACATTAGTCGGGCTCCAGAGCGCGGCATTGCGGTAGGCAACTTCCGCTTCTTCCCAGCGCTGCTGATCGGAATAAATATTACCGAGGCCGTATGCGGCGCGACCATCCTTCGCGTTAATCTTGAGAATGCTCTGGTAGGAGTCCTCAGCTTCAGCAAAACGTTGCGCGTCGCGAAACTGGTTTCCCTTCTCCAGCAAATCTTCAATCTTGTCCGTTGATGCGCTCGTTCCGGTTGTGCGGGTGCCGGTACCGCGCCGGGTGGTTGTGGTGCGAACTGTTCGTTTTTTTGCCTCCGGATTCTTAGGTCTGAAAATCCCGGCGCCTCCGATCACATCAGAACCGACGTCCTGGCCCAAAGCACACACGCCCGCGAATGACAGCGCTACGGATAACGAAACAAAGGTAAGAACTGAACGAAAAATCGAGGACGCTCTCATCGACACTCTCCCTGTCAAAAACATGATTTTAGCCTGCCCAACGCGGCTGCCCGTCTGAGTCCCGGCAGGAATCACCGGTAAGATGACTTGGTTAGCGACATTCCACGAACTTAATAAAACCGTGGCGGATTGTAGCGCAGTTTACGAAAGATGGGCTAACACGCTGGGTGAATATCTTACTGGGCCGAGCTCACCAGGCGAAAGCCGTAGTTTGGATTTTTGAAGTCAGGTGCAAACCAATCCCGGTAGGTCGCGGAAATAGCGATCTGCTTGTCCTCTGGATCACTGGCATATGATCCGCCTCTAACCACCATCCAGTCTCGGTAGGCAGCCGGAATCTGAGTGGTGCCGGTATAAAGAGACGCCTTGGAAGATGTCCACTCCCAAACATTCCCGATAAGATCGACTACTCCCCAGCGGTTCTTCCCGTCAGGATAAGAGCCGACCGGCTGCGTAGCTGCCTCTTTCACCACCGCACGATTCGCGGCCCAGCTGTTACCCCACGGAAACGATTTGAATTCACCGCCGCTGCGCGCCGCAAACTCCCACTCGTCTTCGGTTGGCAAACGATAAGTGACGCCATCACGTTTCGAACGCCAGGCAGCAAAAGCTTCAGCGTCTTTCGCCGACACATTCACAACCGGCCAGCGCTCCTGCCCGGCAAGCGGTCTGCCTCTGACCCAGTGGCTCGGCGGCGCGTAGTTCATGTCTCGAACAAACTCAGCATACTCAGCGTTGGTAACTTCCGTTCGATCCATCAGAAACTTTTGCACGGTGACGGGATGTTGCGGTTGCTCCTGTGGCGGTCCATCGTTACGGCCCATTTGAAAAGTTCCGCCGGGAATCTCAACGAGGTCTGCTTTGGTTATGCCGGTGCTGGGAGTTGCGGCGGGCGTGGGACTCGCGCCGGGACCTGGTCCTGCAGTCTGAGTCTGACGGGACCGCAACCACAAGTATCCCCCGATCGCCCCGCCAACCAATATGACGAGCACTACCGCAGCACCGATCATCAGCAACGCTTTCCTGTTCGGGTTAGGCGCAGGCGTGATGGCGGGCGTGATGGAAGGTCGACTGTCATAGAGCGTGGCATCAACCGAGCCGCCAGGAAAACTGTTATTTCCCACCGCATCCGTTCTGACACCCTGCCGTACTTGCGCGGTCCCTGAATCGATGACGGTCGTGTTAACCGGCGGCGCCGGCGGCATGCTGGTGGCCAGACGCGCCAGGCGTTCCTCAAGTTCTTTCGCCTGCCGTTCCACGCGCTCCATCTGTTCGCGTTGTTGGCGCTCGCGTGTTTCTCGTTCCTCTCTTTCCTTGAGGGCTCGCTCCTCTTGTTCCTTTCGCTTGCGCTCGTTCTCTTCCTCAACCTTGCGGCGCTCTTCCGCCTCGCGTAGCAGCTCTTCCTGCGCAATCCGCTCTTTTTCCTTTTGTTCCCGCTCAAGCTCTGCGCGTGAGGCGGCAAGCTTTGCCTGGTCTTCGGCGCTCAACGCCGAGGAACTAACCGTGCCCGCCATCGAGTCAAATGATGCTCCGAAATTCTGCGAAGTCTCCCCCGTACTGGATGCGGGTGAATATAAAGTTTCGTCCGGTACGGGAGCAGTCTGCCGTCCAGGTCCCATGGTTACTGCGCCGGCCGCCACGGCTTGTTTGATTTCATTAATAAATGCCTCTACCGACGGCGTGCGTGCTGCAATTTCCTTCTCCAACGCATGACGAACAGCAGCCTCAAGCTGCGGCGCCACCTCAATTCCGGCCGACTTAAACGACGGCGGCGGCAGCGTCAGATGCTTCTTCATGATGGAAGGAATGGATGAACCCTTGAACGGCACATCGCCAGTGAGCATCTGGTAGAGAATTATCCCCAGACTGTAGACGTCAGCGCGGGCATCAGGCTCATCATCCGACCACTGCTCCGGGGCCATATAAAAAGGTGATCCCATCAAGCCGCTGGTCTTGGCCTGAATAAAAGAACCGAGTAGTTCGCCCGACTTGATCTTCGCTAAACCGAAATCGAGGATCTTCAGACCTTCCGAGATCGACTGGCCCTGTTGCGTCATGATGTTCAAAGGCTTCAGATCGCGGTGGACGATGTTCTGCTTGTGCGCAGCTCCTACTCCGGCGCCAATCGCACAGGCGAATTCCAGAGCGCGATCAGGCGACATCACCTTTTCCTCAGCCAGTATTTCCTGAAGCGACTGCCCGCTGACAAACTCCATCACCAGGAATGGCATGGTGCCGCGTACCACTCCAAAATCAGTGACGGCGATAATGTTCTGGTGACGAATGGCCGCGGCCGCGAGCGCTTCCTGGCGAAACCGCGTAACGAGCATCGGATCGTTGCCGACAAGATCCGGCAAGATGACTTTGATGGCGTGAGACGTTTTAAGAAAGATATGCCGGGCTTGAAAGACTACTCCCATTCCACCCTGTCCAAGTCGTCGCTCCAGTTGGTACCGGGCATCGAGGATAGGCTCGCCCAACAGCGATGGTGTCGTGGCATCGCCGTCTTGCGGACAGTGGATAATTTCGTCAGAAAAACAGCGCCTACAGGCTGGACATTCTTTCATTCGGTGGCTCGGCTATAAGGCGGCCTGATGACTTGATACACGGGCCGTTTGGGAGCGCTGGAATTCTAACGGCTGATACTCAGGCAAGCAAGCGAGGCCTACTTTACTGCGTCCTTCAATTCCCAACTCAACCCAGGACCATCAAGCAGGATAGCAAGGTGATTTAACACATTCCTTCCTAAGATGCCGGATTGCGAGTTGACCAAAAGGAAACGTCCTCGGAAGCTTCGTCTGAGAAATACCAATTCGAGTTGCACTGACTCTGCCATGCTTCTGTTGCCGTCAAATCCTTCCAACTCATAACTTTCACTTTGATCAACCTCTAACCTGAGATCCTCAATAAATCTTGCCGGAATGAGAGTGAGATCAGCGCCAGAGTCAATCAACATTGGCACATCAGTCACAACGTTGCCGTTGTTAAGAGTTCGCAAAGTTACTCTTGCCAGTGGTGCTGGGGGATCGAATTGGGTGGAATCATACGTCGGCATCGCCTGCGTCTTCGATGACTTCCATTTTGAAGTCTTTCGCTTGTTCAGGGTGGACCAAACGAGGGCTGGCAATACGCGGAGTCCTTTGTGCGTCACCATTCGGAACCAGCACATACACCCGAGTCTTTTCTGGAATGTCGGCGTTTGGAGGAAGGGTCACATGCCCGTTCTCAACGACCCCTTCATATGTAGCGAACTTTCTCATTTCCTAACCTCACATCAAGCCAAATCTAACATACACAAACTTGCGCGTCTAACCAGTTCGAGGAGTTGTTTGACCGTTAATTGTATACGCTAGTCACTTCCTACGTTCCAAAAGTCGGTTGCCTTTCGTCACGTGCAAAGGCCAGCCACATTTTTTATAAGGCCGAATTAAGAGCCTTCCTCCAGCATCCATTGCATCGCTGGAGAATCGTTTGGGAATCGGCTGTTTCTCGATTAGGACTCTACAGATTTGGTTGTCGTTTGCAATCAGGCGGTAGTCGGCGCCAACAGTTCTCGAGTTACCGAACCGCCCTTGTAGTGCGTCAAGAATGTCCTTTAGGCGATTGTCGACATCATTAATCGCGAGACGCTTTCCCTTCTTCAGATACAGCAAGACCACGACTTCTAGGCAATCGTCCCGATCGTATTCCACGCCCGCGCGACGTGCAGCTATGCGAACACTCTCAAGAATACCTCTGCGCCACTGTCGGCGGTCTTGTTGATAGGTCGGAAGACCGGTGTGTATTGTGCAGGCAACTTTGGCCATATTAATCTCCAAACTCCGACCAGCGGCTAGTTACTTCACCACGACGTTCACCAACCGCTGCGGTACAACGATAACTTTGACGACCTGGTGACCATCGATGATTGCCCGAATCTTCTCATCATTGAGT
>JBOGOP010000083.1:0-19415 GCA_050747225.1 Pyrinomonadaceae bacterium | reverse complement strand
CGTCAAACGTCGGTCCAAAACCGAGGCGGTCCTGCGTCGCGAGCACCACCAGTCGCAACTCAGGCATCGGACTGCTCTCGGCTTTCAGATAGATTGGCTCAACGAACAGCAAAGACTTGCCGATGGGGATAACCAGGAGGTGACCTCGCAGGACGTGCGACCCCTGCTGATTCCAGAGGGTGAACTGCGAAGATAGCTGAGAGTTTTGATCGATGCGCGCTTCAATCTGTAGCGGTCCATCAATCAGCCGCGACTTGGGGAAGTTATAGATCAACAGCTTCCCATACTCGTCGCCGTCGCAACGACCAGCCATCCAGCCAATCAGATTATTACGGCCGGCAGGAGTGAACGGCAAAATCAGCACAAATTCACGATTGGCCTTTTCCCCGGGCAGCTGCATCAACACATAGTAAGGATCGATCTGTTGGATCTGTTTCTTGTCTTGCTCATCCAAGGCGATTTGCTGCGCTACGTTCCAAACGTCCTCGCGTTGGAAAAACGCCTTGGGACTCTGGGTGTGATATAGGCCATAGACCTCACCCTGCACACGAATCAGTGTCTCGGGATACCTGACGTGAGCGCGCAAGTCTGCGGGCATCTGGCTGGCGTCTTCAAATAAGGAGGGGAACGTGGCGCGATAGGTGGCGATCAAGGGATCGGTATGGTCAAAAACGTAAAAGTGCGTGGTTCCGTTGTATGCATCAATCACAACTTTGACGCTATTGCGGATATAGTTGACGTTGTTCTGCCCGACCTCGTGGTGCCGCGAATATGGATAGGTCGCAGACTCGGTAAACGCATCGAGCATCCAGAAGAGCCTGCCTTCGCTGCTAACCACAATGTAAGGGTCGTTATCGTAGATTAGGAAAGGAGCAATCCCGTTTACCAATTCGCGGATGTTGCGATGGATCAGGACGCGACTTTCCGAGTTGACATCATCCGAGAAAGGCAACTTTGAAAGGTCACCCAGCGCCCAGGCCAGCAGCAGGCGCCTTGCCCGACCGCCGATCCTTATCCCCCCTGAGCCCTCGTAACTGGTGACGGTGTTCGTTTCACCCTGCGGAAAGTCGAATTCTTTTTGCCGAGTCTTAACGTAGATGTCTGTATTGGTTTCCTGACCGTAATAGATTTCAGGGCGAGTCACCTTAATTTCCGGTGAGTTGGATTTGACGGGCATGTCAGAAACAATGAAGCGCGGCATCCCTTCCGGCGTGAAGCCGTTTGCCGTGTTCATGGTGATACCGTAACCATGCGTGTAGATCAGTTTTTCATTAATCCAATTCCGTGAAGCTTCGGGCAGCTTGCCGACGTTTATCTCACGGGCAGCAACCATCATTTGCCGCACGCCATCCACCGGATAACGATCGACGTCAACATCGGGAAAGTCGTAGTAAGTTCTAATCGCCTGAATCTGCTTGAGCGTGTCCTGCAGGGCGTGCCAGTCCCAAAGCCGGATGTTGTCGAGCGTGGCTCTATTCGCGTTTAGATCAAGGCCTTCGGTCGTGCCGTCGGCCTCAAACTCGCGCAGCTCGACTTGCTCGAGGCCGAACGCGCGCCGCGTCCAGGTGATGTTATGTTCAATGAACGGACTCTCCCGTCCCAGCTCGTTTGGTTTAACTATGAAGCTGGTGACGTAAGCCGGCACCAAATAAACGCCAATCGCATAAACAAGCAGCGGGATCGCCAGCCCAGCAAGCAACAAGCGAAGACTGCGCATGGAGAATGCGTTTAAAAGAGCGATTGCGGATGCAAGCAGCAGGGCGAGGGAGACGAAGTAGAGCGCGGGCAGAAGGTAGTGTGCCTCTACAAAAGTTACGCCCGAAAACGTTTGATGATCCTCCCAAAGATAGGGGAACCTTGAGAGATAAGTCCGCCACGCAAGCAAAGCGAGAAACACAGCTAGCGCCAGGGAGACTGCGGCCCACGGGACCTTAGCTGAATTCCTGGGGGCCGTTTTCAACACCCTTTGGGGAACAGCGAGAAGCGAATAAGCGATGGCGGCGCAGAGGATGACAAAGGCAAGCGTCATGGTCCAGCTGCTAATCAAATCGTAGACTGGCAACGAGAACAGGTAGAAGCCTATGGGCCTGTTGAAAATTGGATCCGGCGAGGCGGCTGGGACCTGGTTGAAGTAGAGTGCAAATGCTTGCCACTCGCTTTTCATTGCGAAGCCGTAAAACAAACCAAAGAGCGCCGCCAGAATCCACGCAATGGGCCTCACAAAGCGCGCCGGCGAAAACTGAATTGGTTGATTGTTTACGACGATCGTTCGCTTCTCCATTGTCTGCGCAGCGAAAGTCCGCTCAAGCAACCAAAACGCCGTCCGAAGAATTGCTACGGTCACGATGGCAAAGATCAGGAACAGCTCGAGTTTTATTTTGAATATGTACCAGTAGACTGCTGAGAAACCGAGCGACTCAAACCAGGCTGCGGAGAGATAAATTGAGAGACCGCGAGACAGCAGCAGGAGCAACAGCACAAGTGCGAGGATCAGCCATCGGAGCCAACGGCGCTTCCTTGGCGGCCCGACGTCAATAACTTCACTATCTCGCAAAGGGAGAGAATCACTCACGTGTGGGCACAGCATACGCCTGATTGCCATGTCCGACAAAGCTCAGTTCTGATGTTGAGACGTGAAAATAGAGCTTAGGGGAACATTTGAGTCTTGATTTCGTGTCAGAGATTGCGTGTGTATAATACTTGTGGCTTCCCGTCAGAGAATTCATCCGAGAAATCGTAATGCTAGCGCCGGAAACAGTTTTACAAAGTCGTTATCGGATCGTCCGCCTGTTAGGCCAGGGCGGTATGGGAGCAGTCTACGAAGCGATTGACGAGCGGCTCGAGACAACCGTAGCGCTCAAGGAAACGATGTTTGCTGACGAACGGCTGCGCAAGCAGTTTGAGCGTGAAGCAAAGTTGCTGGCCGGCATGCACCATCCCGCGCTGCCCCGAGTCAGCGATCACTTCGGCGAAGGCGAAGGGCAGTTTCTGGTGATGCAGTTCATCCCCGGCTACGACCTTTCGCAAATGATGGCGCGCAAGCAAGGTCCGTTTTTGCCGGATCAGGTTTTGACCTGGGGTGACCAGCTGCTGGATGCGCTCGATTACCTCCACACGCAAGAGCCGCAAATCATCCATCGGGACATCAAGCCTCAGAATCTCAAGCTGACGGGCAGAGGACAGATCATCCTTTTGGATTTTGGTTTGGCCAAGGGACAGTCAGGCGGACTGTCTGTCGTCACAACCTCAGCCAGCATATATGGCTACACGCCGAACTACGCTCCGCTCGAACAGATTCAGGGAATGGGAACTGACGCCCGTAGCGACATCTATGCATTGAGCGCGACGCTCTACCATCTGATGACTGGAGTGAAACCGCCTGACGCTTTGACGCGCGCGGCTTCGCTCGTCAATGGTCAACCCGATCCCTTGACTCCCGCAAATGAAGTCCTGGCCAATATCGGACCGGAAGTCGCAGACGTTTTGGCACGAGGCATGAGGCAGAGTCGGGATCAACGTTACGCGACAGCCGCTGCAATGCGAGCTGCTCTGAAGGGAACTGCCGAGGTCGCAACGTTGACGAGCAAAAGCGAAGCGGCGACAGTTCTTCACGCGCCGGCTGCGGCTACGCTTGCCGAACCTGCGCCGGCCGATCGCGTGCCGACGACGCTGAAATCCGGCGAGACTACCGTGGTGCAATCTAAGGCGCCGGTGGTCAGGAGGAGAGTCGCACCCTGGGCGTTGGGGGCTGCCGCGCTGCTCCTGATCGGAGTTTTATTTGGCGGGTTCTATGCTTATCAACATCGCAACTCAAACGAAGGAACAGCGCCGAACAACTCGGCCGAACAGCTCAACGTAAATTCGGTAACGGTTGCGCCGTCGCCGGCAATGGAGCATGCCGCCTCAGAACCCGTGTCCGGTAGCCTGAACGAGGAGAAGCAAGTCGTAGCAACTAGTACGCCTCCTGCGACTGAGCCGACCCGGAAGAATGAGAAGATCGCTAAGAAGACCAAGCCCGAAAAAACTCCTGCAGAAACCGATGAGGAACCAGATCCCAACGTCGGCGAACAACACGGAAACATGAATGTCCCCGTACCTCCTGAGTCGCAGGAGCTGTTCATCCCCAATACGCCTCAGACCCGGACCAGGCGCGACGGTACGCAGGTCACGGTTTTGCCTGACGGCAGGCGCCTAGTTACGCTGAGCGATGGAACCACACGAATACTTCCTCCTTTATCGAGGGTACTACGCAGGAGACGCGGGAATTGAGCTTTAGGGTTAGTTAATCGTTCTTTGTCTCCCAACCTGTTCAACTTAACTTGCTTGTTACACTCCAAAAGCTTCCCTTGGGGGAATTTATGAGATTACCTGTCTTGAAAAGTGCGGTCAGCTGCGCTGCCCTGGCCCTTTTACTGAACGCCTTACCGGCTGTGGCGGTAGGACATTTCTCCGACACCGCCAAGAGTTCCGTGATCAGGATGACTCCGCCGGCCCCGACCTTTACTGAAAATATGCGCTTGACGGAGCTCCGGAACCGGCGCGCACGTGTGGGCCAGGCGATTGGCGAGAAGGGAATTCTAATCCTCTTCAGCACTGAGCCGCGCGTCTACGCGAATGATGTGGACTACGAATATCGTCAGGAGAACAATCTTTACTACCTTACGAATCTAAAGCAAAAGGGCGCAACGCTGGTGCTCACGCCAAGCAACGGAACGGTTCCCGCGATCCTTTTCCTGCCGCGTCGGAATGCGCTAGCGGAAACCTGGACCGGCCACATGTATAGTCCGGAGGAAGCGAGTGAGGTTTCCGGCATCAAGGAAATCTGGGAGGCCGGTGAGTTTGAACCTTTCATGCGCGCACTCCGGAATCGCCAACCGTATGTGCCAAAACCTGAGAAGATTCTGATGTCTTCCAGTTCGGCGTCGAACGGAAGCACTGCCACTCCGAATAGTCTGGGTTTTGAAAAGGTGTTTGCCGCCGCGGTCGACAACAACGGCGAGATCTATTTGCTGGTGCCGAGTGCTGGAGACAGTTTGGAGTTCCGCCAGGAGCAACGATTCGCCTCGGAGTGGGCGAAGTCGGCTTCGGGTTACAGCATAAAGAATGCGACGCCAATCTTTGCCGAGATGCGACTGCGAAAATCCGCGCTTGAGCTGGCGCTGCTGCAGCACGCGATAGATATCACAACCGAAGCGCACGAGCGCGCCTGGGTGGCGGCAGCGAATGCGAAGTGGGAATACGAAGTTGACGCCCAGGTAGCGTATACCTTCAAACTTCGCAACGCCGATCACTGGGGTTATCCATCCATAGTCGGCTGTGGACCTAACGCGACCACCCTCCATTATGAAGAATCGCAGGGTCAGGTAAAACCGGGTGAGCTGCTGCTGATGGACGTCGGCGCCGAATACGAACACTACTCGGCAGACGTGACTCGGACTTTTCCGGTTAACGGAAAGTTTTCACCGGCCCAGGCTGAGGTCTATCAGATCGTTTACGACGCGCAGGATGCTGCGGCTCTGGCTGTGCGTCCGGGCGCGAGAATATCCGACGTTCATCGTGCCTCGGAGGAAGTAATCAAAACGGGCCTATGGAAACTGGGGCTGATAACGGATCAAAATTCAGACCAGTATCGAATCTGGTTTATGCACGGCACCTCACATTGGCTGGGAATGAATGTACACGACGTCGGCAACTATGGGTCAACGCTTGAACCGGGAATGGTTTTCACTAATGAACCGGGAATTTATGTAAGACCCGACGCGCTCGATAACTTGCCGAAAACACCGGAGAACGAAAAATTCATCGCTGCGGTCCGACCTGCGTTTGAAAAATACAAAGGCATTGGCGTCCGCATTGAAGACGACCTGGTGGTTACGTCAAACGGTGTGAAGTGGATGACCGAAGCCCTGCCGCGAAGGATGTCTGAGATTGAAGATTTCATCGCGCGTGGGCGGAGGGAGACAGGCAGATAACAAAAGGTCCTAAGCTCTCATCGAGCCCCACCAGTGTTTTTCGATGTGGTGTGAAGTCAGCAACGCCCCGCGTGAGATTCAATCTCTTCACTGGGAGCGCGGGCGTCCCGCCCGCAATGAGCGCGCAGCGCGAACCAGACGGCGCGAGTTGAACTTTTGGAAAGATCGTCGCACCTTGCGGTGCTCAGGCGGGCGGGTCACCCGCGCTCCCAAGTACGCAGGTATCAGGGGTTAAGCGAACAACCTCCGCAGCCACCCTGAGAACCACCTCAGGGCGGTGCGAAAAAAGCCGTGCTTCGGCGGTGGTTCGCCAGCCTGAGTTTGAGCTTCTGCCTCCAGCGCGGTGAAAAACTGCGATGCCATCATCTTGGCTGTGCCCTGAATCATTCGCTGACCAACGCTCGCCATCGTCCCACCCAACTGAAGGTCGCCGGTGTATTTTATGAGTGTGCCCTCACCTTGTTCCTCGAGATCCAGGTCGCCCGATCCCTTTAGAAAACCCGGCGCGCCTTTGCCTGCGACGATGATTCGGTAATGCTCGGGCGGCCGCATATTCTCAAGTCGAACAGTCCCTGTGAAGACACCCTTGATGGCTCCAATGCCCGTGCGAATCGTCGCCGCATAGGTGTCGGCTTCAGTCTTCTCGAGACGCTCACAGCCAGGGATGCAACGCTGCAGGACTTCCGGATCGATGAGCAACTGATAGACGCGTTCGCGCGATGCTTTGAGCTGGTGTGTACCTTCGAGCTTCATTAAAGAATCTGTTTTGAGTTTCGAGTTCCGAGTTTCGAGTTTGGGCTAGCGGATATGCTCGTTGCTCCAGGCTTGGCTGTTGTGAATGAACTCGAAACCTGAAACTCGGAACTCGAAACCTATTTAGCTTTCGCCATCGCCGCCTCCAACGCCCGTTTAGTGTAGACCTGAGCCAGATGGCGCCGGTAGTTTTCGGTGGCGTAAAGATCAGAGTTCGCATCAACTCCATCGGTTGCGTGTGCTGCGGCTTGCGCGATGGTTTGGCGAGTTAGCGATTGACCCTTGAGTGCGGTCTCGACAGCGACAGCGCGATACGCCTTTGAAGCAACGCCGGTAACACCAACGCTCGCGGATTCACAGGAACCGTCTGCGCCGAGTGTGATAGCAACAGCGACACCTACGACGGCAAAGCCCGATGCCGGATGCCGCACCTTCTGATAGGAGTGAACAAAATCTCCGGTGGGTTTGGGGACGCGAATTTCGCGCAGTATTTCTCCCGCTGTCAAAGCGGTCGTGAGCAGGTCGACGAAGAAGTCGTCAGCATCGATCGTCCGCTCGCCATTCCCGCCGGCAGCAACCATCCGGGCGTTCAGCGCAATGATGGCCGCAGGCCAATCACCGGCCGGGTCTGAATGCGCGATGCTCCCGCCAATCGTACCTTTGTTTCGAACCTGCACGTCGCCGATGTGTGAGGCACATTCAGGCAGCAACGGACAAATCTGCTGTAGCAGCGTCGACGACTCGATCTGATAGTGAGTAGTCGTGGCACCAATCGCAATCTGATCGCCTTCTGCGCGGATGTATGCCAGATCCTTTATGCGGCCAATATCGATGAGCATTCCGGGTTGCGCCAGCCGCAGCTTCATTGCCGGAATCAGACTGTGACCGCCGGCGAGAAGTTTTGCTTCGTCAGGATTCGCGGCGAGCAACGTTAGAGCCTCAGCGATTGTGGTTGGGGCCTGGTAATCAAATTGGGCTGGGATCATCGGTTCTCCTTTTGGAGTGCGCTGACCTGTCAGCGCTTTCTCCGGCTGCGGCCTGGCGCAGTCGTTATTGAACGGAACTGAGTCTAAGCAACGGCGTCAAGCCGCCGTGGACCAAAGCGGCGACAGGTCGCCGCACTGCTATGTGAATGTCAAGAGGCAACTTTCGTATATTGGTTTTCCTTCTTGTTCTATTGATAATTCTTTTGCTCTTCAACCTAAAGAGACTGACTGCTATTCGTGGCACGAAACAATGTTCGTCACACTCTCGAGAATGCGGCCCACTAGGGCGATACCACTGGCCCTGGGTTCTCTGTCTCCAGAAGCGAAGCACAGCCAAAACTTAAGGCTGGTCGTTCTGTGCGGCGTCGAGTCGTACCCCGGGGCCGGCGGTCTCCTCTGCGGTCAAAGGAGCTATCGAACTATCTACACGAATGACAAAGGGGCGTTGTTCTTTCAAGACCGCGTACATGCGCGTGGTCAACTTTCGCGCTACTGCGACAATGGCTTTGCGGGCGGCTACCTTCTGCGGCTGGCGCTCATAGATGCGCCGATAGAACTCCCGCAGTTCCGGATCTTTGCGAATCGCTGTCCAAGCGCACTGAATCAGCTTGTTGCGCAAACGGCTGTCGCCAATGCGAGTAATCTCGCCGCGATTCTCCTTGTCACCAGTAGAATGTTCGCTGGAGACCAGACCCAGGAAGCCGGCAATCTGGCGCACGTCCTTGATTTGGCGCCAATCTCCCAGGCGCGCCAGGGCATGAGTGGCGGTGATGGTGCCGACTCCTGGCAGGCTGCAGAGAAAACTAATGCATTGCCGTAACTCCGGATCGTTTTGACAGAAACGACGAATTTCTTTTTGCACTACGGCAGCGGACTGAAAATGAAACTGCAAGGCATCGATCAGCCGGTCCAACTTGAAGCGCACCGCACCGCTACAGGGCAATGCCTCCAATTGGCGCAGCGCCTGTCCCGACCATCTGCCGTTGGCAGCGGGAAAGGGAATGCCTTCATACAACAACAGCGACTTGATACGACATTTGCTGGCCGTCAAGTGTGCTACCTGCGTATCGCGCAGTTGCACCAGATGGCGCAGCTCGCGATAACTCGGCGGCGGCACATGAATGCCGCGCAATTGCCCGCCGCGCAGTCCTTCCGCCAGCTTGCGACTGTCGAGGCGATTAGTTTTCACTCGTTTTCGCTGCACTGTAGGCACCATCGACGGCGAAACTACCAGACAAGGATGGCACGCCGCTGTCAGCTCGTCATGCAGCCCAAAGCCGGTCGGTCCGGCTTCGTAGACAAAAGCTACACGCTGACCAGCAAAATGCTTCCGGGTGTAATTAAGCAGCTGGCTCGCACTGTAGGGTAAGCGTAAAGATTTTCGCATTGTTCCATGATCGGCGAAAGTGATTGACATGCTTTTCTTGTCCACGTCCAGACCGCCGAAAATGTCGTAGTCACGAGGAATGAAGGTCGTATCTTGCAGCTGATTTGTCATCGTCGTTTCCCCTCGAATAAGCTTCTCTCGTTTTGCTTATTCTAGTCGCCCGACCTGACATTCAGCATACTTGTCTCCAAAATCGATGCGCTCGAGTCGCGACGCGCTACTGTCCGTTCATTATCTTCCACAACGTCTCCGGCTTCACCGGCATATCCAGATGCTTCACGCCGAACGGTGACAGCGCATCAACGATCGCGCCTACGATCGCCGGCGTTGCGCCGATCGTCCCCGCTTCACCCACCCCTTTCACGCCTAATGGGTTCACCGGCGAAGGCGTCTCCGTGCGATCCAACTCCATCCACGGAATGTGTGACGCTCGGGGCAGTGCGTAGTCCATCAAACTGCCCGTGACTAACTGACCCTGCTCGTCGTAAACAACTTCTTCGAAAAGCGCCTGACCCAGGGACTGAACGATGCCGCCGTGGATTTGGCCGTCGACCAACATCGGATTGATCACCTTGCCGCAATCATCGACGGCAACGTAGCGGAGAAACTTGATGTCGCCAGTCTCTCTATCGATTTCAACCACGACGAGATGCGTGCCAAAAGGAAAAGTAAA
Organism: Pyrinomonadaceae bacterium; assembly: GCA_050747225.1. GTDB lineage: Bacteria > Acidobacteriota > Blastocatellia > Pyrinomonadales > Pyrinomonadaceae > PSRF01. Next base: position 9,644 of record JBOGOP010000083.1, on the reverse strand, counting down.
ATTCTTCGGCTCGAAAAAGTAGGTTGCGGAGAGACCCGGCTCGGTATCAGGCGGAATCTCCCTGGCGATGTGGGCAGCGAGTGCGACTTCCTGAATCGTTAAGCTCGACTTGCCTTCGGTCTCAGGCTCGGGAATAGCACCAGCAGGCGCTTCACCGACCGGCACCACCGGCTCTGAGCTTGCAGCTGCTGCGGCCATCGCGCGGGAATAACGTCCAGCGGCAAAAGTCAGGCTCGCTGCGTCTGCCTTCAGAATGTGCGCGGCGATCTTGTTGGCTTTCTCTCTTAGTTTCTGAATGGCGAAGAACACCGCGGTTCCGCCCACTGCAGTCGCCCGGCTGCCAAACGTGCCGATCCCATATTGAACAATTCCAGTGTCACCGTGGATCACGGTTACGTCATTGAGTTCGACGCCGAGTTCGTCGGCGGCAATCTGTGCAAACGAAGTCTCCTGCCCCTGGCCGTGTGGCGATGCGCCTGTCAAAACGGTGACTTTGCCGGTGGGCTCAATTCGCACAGTCGCACTTTCCCAACCACCCGCGGGCATAGCCTGTGATGGGCCGAGCGCGCAAATCTCGACATAAGTTGAAATGCCGATGCCAAGCAGTCGCCCTTCAGCGCGGGCCTTCTTCTGTTCTTCCCGCATGTCAGCGTAGCCGAGCAGCGCCTGCGCTTTATCGAGAGCGGCTTCGTAGTTGCCGCTGTCATAATCGAGGCCGGTCGCGGTATGAAAAGGAAACTCGTCCGCGGCTGGGAAGTTCTTCCGGCGAACTTCGGCAGGATCCATTCCAAGTTCCAGAGCAACCAGATCCATCGCGCGCTCAACCACGTAGGTTGCTTCCGGCCTGCCGGCCCCGCGATAGGCGTCGGTGGACATCTTGTTAGTGAAACAGCCGGTAACGTTGATTTGAATCGCGGGAATTCGGTAGGAGCCGGACAGCATTAACCCCGTCAACGTGGGGATGGCCGGTGTCAGAAGTTGCAGGTAGGCGCCAAGGTCGGCGAACACGTTGTAGCGTAGTCCTGTGATCGTACCGTCGTTCTTGCAACCAATCTCGATGTAGCCAACCTGCCCGCGGCCATGGATTGTGCTTTGAATATTTTCACGCCGACCTTCGATCCACTTCACCGGCTTAGCTAATTGCATCGAGATCCAGCCAAGCAGCGCCTCTTCAGCGTAAACGTTTAGCTTTGAGCCAAAACCGCCACCTACCTCCGGCGTGATTACTCGCAGCTTGTTTTCAGCAATGCCAATCATGATCGCGAGCTGCGTCCGCAGCAGGTGGGGAATTTGTGTAGACGACCAAACCGTCAGCTCTTCTTCACCGGGGAAATATCGAGCCAGCACGCCGCGACCTTCCATCGCGATCGGCGCGAGTCGTTGATGGACGACGCGCTGTTTGAGCAAGTGGTCAGACGCCGCAAACGCCGCCTCGATGTCGCCTTCGCCGGCAGTCAGTTTGTAAGCGATGTTGTCCCCAAAATCCTCGTAGATAACCGGGCCGCCCTTTGCAGCCGCTTCAACATCGACGACTGCGGGCAGGTCGTCGTAGTCGACCATGACCAGATCCACCGCATCACGAGCGGAGTACGCGTCACGCGCAAGCACGGCGGCGACAGGCTGACCCACGAAATAGACCTTGTCCTGCGCTAAGACGCGATAGTCTGGCACTTTCAAGCCCGGCAACGCGCTGGCGCAGGGAACCGGGCCGATCTTCGCGACGTCTTTGCCCGTGTAGATTGCGACGACGCCTGGCGCCTTCAAGGCTTCGTCCGTATCAATGCTATTGATGCGTGCATGCGCGTACACAGAACGAACGAAGGCGACGTGCAGCGTGTCAGGCAGGCGTATGTCATCGACGTAATGGGCCAGGCCCTTGATCAGCCGCGGGTCTTCGGTACGTTTCAGACGTTGTCCGACATATCTCGAAGTCTGGGGTCCGGAGTCTGAAGTCTGGAGTCTGCCACTGTTGTTCATAGTTGAGAGCCTCGTAGGTGTTGAGCCAAGGTAAGCGTCATTCGTGAAACTTCATCGAGTAATTCGTAGAGTTTCGTGAAAGAGGGTTGATCTATGTAATTCAAATCCAAGGCAACGTATAGATGAGATTGCGTTTCGGACACTGAGTCATGCGCAATGTTAAGAAAATTTGCAAACTCCTTGTCGGAACGTCTGCCAAAACCTTCAGCTATATTCGCCATGACAGAAACGCCGGCCCTTTGAATTTGATTTCTGAGCCCAAAGTCTTTTGCAAAACATACCGTTCCCGGTCAACTCGTAAATCATCCGGGTGGCCTGGCGCGCCTTCTGCCAAGCCTGAATGTCTTCAATCCTCTTAAACGTAGGCATGTTTGACTTCAGACTCCCAGACTTCAGACTCGTGACTTTTTGGCTGCGAATTCGACCGCTTCGACGATGTGTTGATAGCCGGTGCAGCGGCAGAGATTGCCTTCAAGTCCGTGCCGTATTTCTTCCCGCGAGGGGTTCGCATTGCGATCGATAATCTGCGAAGCCGCCATGATCATGCCGGGGGTGCAGTAGCCACACTGCAAGCCGTGGCGTTCCCAGAACCCCTCCTGCATCGGATGCAGCTCGCCGTTCTTCATGAGGCCTTCGATAGTTGTGACCTCTGCGCCATCTGCCTGCACGGCAAGCAAGGTGCACGACTTAACGGCCTGTCCATCGACCATGGTTGTGCAGGCTCCGCACAGCGAAGTCTCACAGCCAATGTGCGTGCCAGTCAGACCAAGCACATCGCGCAGGTAATGAACCAGCAACAGTCGCGGTTCCACCTCGTGCTGATGACTGACGCCGTTGACGCTCATACTGATAGCTTTCTTCATTGCTACCTCACTTCATTTTGGAGTGCGGTGACCTGTCACCGCTTTGGCCGGTCGCGACCTGTCGCGACCTAGCCTCGCTGGAACTGCTGAAACTTGGGGCGTCAAGCCGCCCAGGGCAAAAGCGGTGACAGGTCACCGCACTCCAAAGAGTCGCCCGTTGCCTAGACCGTCGCTTTGTGGATCTGGCGCTTAAGTCGATGAATTGTTCTTCGCGCAACCTTCAGCTGCGCGTGGTCGTGGGCTGCAATAGCTTCGTCGCGCTTCTGTTTCATTTCACGAATGCGCGCCTTGATTGAGGCTTTGTCTACGCCGACGACTTCATGGTGCTCGTGTTTGATTCCAAGGGCCTTCGAAAGCGCAACGAGCAGATGTTCTTTGTTAAGTTGTGTGTAGCCCTGTAGTGCTTCGTGCTCGTTGCCCTTGGCAATTTCACGTAGCTCGGCGACGGTCTTGTGCTTTAGCTGTTCGTAGGTGTAGTCCATTGGATGACGTCCCCTTTTCGGCTCAAGAAGAAAACTGAAACTCTTTGATTGGAGGACGGTAGGATAAAACTTTCCAGGCTTCAGTGACAAGGCTACTACACGGCCAAGCCGCCCAATAGAGCACGTTTTAAACCCTGCAGGCCTCCGTATCGTCAGCGTACAACTGTTCTCAAAAACGAATACATTCGGCCCAAACGCTTGAGAGTTTTGCGTTGCATGCTGATTGTCTTTAAGTTGCCGCGCACTCTTGCGGAACGCGCAGATGCAGCGGTTGATCGGCAGGAAGACCGTTCCTGCGGTATTGCTGGCATTGTGTTTGCATTTTTTGAGCGCATGAAACACACACTTACCTTGCGAACAACTGTCATTACCGCGTTTGTGATCTCTTTCTTGGCGATAGCATTCGCGGGAACCGCAAGCGCTCAGGAGAAAGTGGTCGAGAAGATCGCGGCCGCTGAGGAGCCAGTGATTACACCCGCGGAAAAAGAAACGATCAAAAGATTCAACGCGCGGGTTAAGCAATACGTGAAACTGCGGGCCGGCGTAAAGGCACAAATACCAAAACTTTCCAATGACAGCACTCCGGAGCAAATTCAGGCTTCGGAAACCGCGTTTGTAGCGGCTTTGGAAACCGCGAGAGCGGGCGCCAAACCCGGCGACCTGTTTACGCCGGAAATAGCTCAATACATTCGCACTACGCTGAAGACCGAAGTTAGACCGGCTGAGAAGAAGGAAATTCGCAAAGTGGTTCTGGAGAAGGAAACGAATATTCCCGTTGCCCTGAAGGTCAACTATCCATACCCGGATCCAAAGGAGTTTGTCGAAATGCCGGCGACCTTACTTTTGAAGCTGCCGCAGCTGCCTAAGGAGGTCAAATATCGCTACGTTGGTCGTAACCTAATGCTCCTGGATACAGACAGCAATATGATCATCGACTACATGATTGATGCACTTCCATAGAGGTCGGAAGGAGGCCAGATTATTTGAGGGAGGATAAAATGCGACGCACCTGTCAATCAATTCTAACAGTTCTTGTCCTGGTTCTTGTTAGCTTTCTTAGTCCGACATATTGCCAGACTATTTCCAATATCAGCGCGCGCGGCAGCAAGGTCAGCCTGCCGGCAAAACCAACTCTGCCTCTGAGCCTGCCGCTGAATCAGGGCTCAGTTCGGTTTGCTGTCATCGGCGATACAGGCTCCGGTACCGACAAACAACAGCAAGTAGCCAACATGATGCTTAAGTATCGAGCGGCATTTCCTTTCGAGTTTGTGCTGATGATGGGAGACAACCTTTACGGGAGCGAGACTCCAAAGGACTATCAGCTTAAATTCGAGAACGTCTACAGACCGCTCATCAACGAGAAGATCAAGTTTTACGCTACGCTGGGAAATCACGACCAACCAAACGAACGTTTCTATGAATACTTCAACATGAACGGAAAGGAGTATTACCGATTCAGTAAAGGGAACGTCGCATTCTATGGGCTGAACAGCAACTACATGGACAAGGCGCAGCTGAAATGGCTGGAGAGCGAACTGGCGAAGGACACCTCCGAATGGAAGGTGGCCTTCTTTCACCATCCTCCTTACTCGTCGGCGAAGAAGCACGGCTCGGACACCTCGATTCGCAAAGTATTGGAGCCTCTATTTCTTAAGTATGGCGTGAACCTTGTATTGAACGGGCACGATCACGTTTACGAACGAATCAAGCCGCAGAAGGGAATCTACTACTTTGTTTCCGGGGCTGGCGGTCAGTTAAGAAATGGAGACATCAAGAGCGGCTCGCCGCTAACAGCAAAATCGTACGACAGGGACATGCATTTCATGCTGTTCGAGGTCGTAAAGGATCAAATGTACTTTCAGGTAATCTCGCGCACTGGCGAAACGGTGGACTCCGGCGTCCTGTCTAACCAGAAAAAGAAGGCGTGATCTGTATTACGGTCAACCTCTTCATTGGGGACCGCCGGCGTCCCAATCAAGAGGTTGACGCTGGCGTGCTTTATGCTTGCCATTCTGCGCCAAGGATCTGGCGTAGATGTTTCTTCATATGGTCAACATAGTCGCGCATGAACCAATCCAGCGTAACCGGCTCACTTTCACTGAGGTTCTCAGACGCGATCTGGTGAAGATTGTGTTTGTGACGTAACTTCATCCGCGTCTCTTCCGGAACCAGCGACATCAGATGCAGGATGTGCTGATTGTATAACCTCCACAGCTGGACGAGATCCGCCCAGTCTTCACTCTGGTAGTTCTGAGCGCGAACCCAGCCCTCCTGTTCATATCCAGCGAATACCAGCTCGTCGGTAAACTGGGCCCGCACAAACCGCTGATGGTTATTGGAAGCGGAATCGATCAGGTGTCCAATGATCTCTCTTGGCGACCATTTGCCGGCAGCTCTTGGCGTCTGACTCTGCCCGGCTGAAATCTGGAGAAGGTTATTTGAAGCAGCCTCGATGGTGCGACGAAAATCGTTTAGAAAGTCTTGCATGTGTTCCTCGTCAAAAAGTCGCCACTGGAAATCGGCGGTCGACAGAATTGTGAAAAACGGATCGCTGTGATAATAACGCATCCGAGATACGAACTTCCAAATTGGAGCCCTCGATAATGAGAGCTAAAAGCAGATCGCGAAAGAAACGTGCCGGACTAATCGTCGCCGTGCTGTTGATAGCCGTAGTCGGTTGGGTGCTCTACGATCTTTACGCACCGCGGACCGCTCATCTCCGAGAATTCGATGCTGACGAAGTAGCTCGACTGGAAACGGCGATGTGGCGTTCATACTATGAGAAAGAGCGGGTCCGACTCTTCACAGAACTATCAGAACTACTGCGCACTCAATACGACCTGCCGCTCGTCCGGTCGAACCAGGTCGCTTACTACGCAGCCAATGCAGCTTTCGTTTTCCAGAAAGGTAAGCAGCGCTCAGACTATGAAAAGGCGCTGCCGGACCTCGTGAAGTTTTACCAGTCGTTGCGCAAGATGAGCGACATTCCCTTCGACGCCGACCGTGCCGCACATCTCGAACTGGAGTGGTGGATCATACATCGTGAACGCGCGAAGCATCCGCCCGGCGATCTCGAGCACGCGCTGGCTGAATTGCAGGCGGAGATTTACAGAATTCCGATCGAACGGCTGCAGGAGCATGGCCGCTTGCGCGCCGCAGCGATGAGAATTCGTGATACTGAGGCCGACACCGGCGGGGTCTCCGAAGCCGACTGGGCAAAGATTGATGACTTGCTCCATCAGTCCTGGCGCTCACTGGCGGTGGCAGTGAAGTCGTAAGGGATGAAAAACCAGCCGCGGATTAACGCAGAGAAACGCGGATATGAGAGAAACAAATGATCAATCGGTAACTGGTCATTCGTCTTCTCTCATATCCGCGTTTCTCTGCGTTAATCCGCGGCCAATTTTCCTGCTTAACAACTCACAGCAATTTCGTCATGCGAAACGCCGGCAACGACTCGCCGTCTGGAGTCTCGAGTTGCATCGCCTCCGCTTTTGCATAGCCCCGAGCTGTGTACAACGGTTCGCCGGGCAGCGTCGCTGCCAGCTCAATCCTGCTGAAGCCAGCCGCGCGGGCCGCCTCTTCGCACGCCGTCAATATTCTGCTGCCGACGCCTCTTCGCGACCACCGCGGATGAACATAAAAGGCGCGGATGCGTGCGGCTTCTGTCGCAGGGTCGAGCAGTGGATCGAGACCGTCACTCTTCGATTGGTCGCCGCCAAACAACGTGGTCCTTTTGCTCCAGCCACCACTGCCCGCAAGTTGCCCCTCAATCTCAGCCACAAAGTAGGTCTCGTCGGCGATGAGTTGAGTGTCGACACCAAAAACGTGAGACAGCGCGCTGGCGATTTGTTCAGAGGTGTAGTGCTCGGCGCTTAACGCGGTGACGGACGCGCGTATCAATTCCTCCAACGCGGGAATGTCCGCTGTGGTTGCCGGCCGAAGTTCTATATCCATGAAAAGAAAAGTCCATCGCTCGACTGGTAATTTATGAATGCCTCAATAGCAACAATGCCGAGAATTAGTGGCTCATATGCGCAGGCTTTCGATCGCTCTGTTCGTGTTGATTCGTGTATTTTCGTGGATCGTTCTGCGATTGGTTGAAATTACAGTCCACAAACTCACACGAATCAACACGAACAGGAAAAGTCGTCACGATCTAGGTTAAATGAACATAACGGTCATCCCTTGTCATATTTCGGCAAGCCTTCGACTAGATAGTCAAAGCCCAGCCAGAAACTCCAACTATGATGGTAGAAGGCGACCGGAAATAGCAGGCCCACCACAACGAGCCCCACCAAGACTGACTCATAACTCCAACCAATAACCATCAACCAAACGAAGCAGACTGCCAGGATGACGAATTCGGTTGTCAGGACGTTTGCCAGAATGGCTCCGACAAAAAATCCTTCCTCGCGCTTGAACAGCGCACGGCAATTTGGGCAATGGTGTCGGAGTTGGAAGGGACGGCTGACGATAGATGCCTGGCCGCAAGCGGGACAGCGCAAACGCAAAGAGCGCAATAACACCTGAGCAATCGATTTCTGGTTCACATTCACCGTAGGACAGACATTCCTGTCTGTCCTTATCAAGCGGACAGGACAGGTAGGAATACCTGTCCTACAAGTCTATTCGTAACTGAGCGCGTCAACCGCATCCTGGCGCGCAGCCCGCAGGGCGGGATACAGAGCGCCAACGCTGCCGCCGACGATTCCTACGAGTAACGCGATCAGGATCCAGCGCGGCTCTACATCAACCACCAAAGTTGTCATGCGCATCACACCCAACCGCGCCGCGAAGGTTAGACCGATCCCAACCGAAACGCCAAGCAAGCTTACGAGGATGGCTTCCTGTTCGATGACCCAGGCGATGCCGGTCTTCGACATTCCCAACGCCTTAAGAATTCCAATCTGCCGCGTGCGTTCAGTGACGGTGGTATACATTGCCAATAAAATCACCAGCATACTAATCGCGCTTGCGACACCGACTACAACCTTTATGAACACGTTGAGCGCGGGCACGCCTGACGCGTAGATCTCCGGTAAATCGCGCGTGAAGATAATCTGATCGTCCGGGAAGTGCTGCCGTATCAGGGCTGCGACGTCCTCCTGTTTTAGTGGATCGTTGACCGCAACCAGAACCGCGGAGCAACGGCCATCGGCGCCTTCCTGATCTTGCCAGGTCGCCAGGGGAATCTTGACACGACCTCCGCCTGGTGGTTCGTAAATGCCAACAATCGTGAAAGGTCGCTCAAACAATTGGACTGTGGATCCGATCGCGGCCTTTCGTTGTTGTTGCCAGACGGGATCGACGATGGCTTGATCGCCGCCCGACAATTTATTGCCCTCCCTAATCGCGATTCCAGTGACCCTGGCATAATTGTCAAAATCAATCCCGTCAATCAAGCGTGTTCCAAAGCCAGCATCGCTGCGGTCGAGCGCCTGGCCAAGCGGCGTAGTAGCGCGGACACCATCGATGCGCGCAATCTCATCCGCGCGCGAAACCGGCAACATCAACGAGCTCGTTCCGGTAAAGCTCATGGAGCCTGACGGGCGCACCATAATCTCGGCGCCAATGTTTGACTCGCGGCGGCCGCGCTCGCGCAGCACCCCATGCGCCAGACCAACCGTGAATACGATAAGTACGACACCGATAGCCGTCCCCATAATGCTGACGGCCGTGCGCGCGGGTCGATGCGTAATGTTCGAAAGTACGAGGCTATCCATAAGTCGTTGTAGATGTGGACTACGATCCAAAAGGCGTTGCCATGCATTTGGCAGCGTCCGCCAGGTCAAAATTAACAAACCGATAGATGTCCAGACGATTGTCCCGGCCTTGCGGACGAATGCCAGCGCCAGCCCGGTGGCTTGATCGAAGCCTAGTGTTCCCAACACGACCGCGGTACCGGTCTCATATACGCCTATCGTGCCGGGCACAAACGCGAAAACAAAATTGATTACTTTGGTTAGCGACTCAATGATGTAGGCTTGGGCGATATTGGGTCGATAACCGAGCATGTTTAAGGTTACGTAAACTTCAAGCACACTGGAGACGTGGCCCAAGAGGTCACAGGCTATCATGCCGAAGAAAACGCCAGGATGATGCTTATAGAAGTCATAGACCTTCGACTCGATGTGATAAATATGCTGGCGGCGTTTGAGGATTACTCTTGGACTTAGACGCAGCCTGGCCATCTGATCGAGTGCCCAGGTCACCAGCATGATGCGGCGCTTCGCTGCCAGACCCGCCGCGGCGATTCCCAGCGCGGCAATCAGCGCAATTCCGACGAGGGAATAGTGAACCAGCGGCGGCAGGTTATAGG
>JBOGOP010000082.1:0-19622 GCA_050747225.1 Pyrinomonadaceae bacterium | reverse complement strand
GTTTAGGGGATATATGAGGACGTGGAGTTGTCATTGAGATAACCGGTCACCAGGAGCTGTTTGGTTCCACCGTTCACCGAATAGTCAACGGTCACCTGGATCTTCTTTAGCCTGGCGCTGAGATCTGTTATTTGAATTTGACGGGTAACCCCGACGAGCGCAAAGTTTGGATTAACGAAGTCGTCGATAGTTCCGAAATTTCCGTCCGGGCCGGCATCGATCAGATCGTCCGCAGTTCCGAAGATCCCATCTGGACCGGGGTTAGTCGACACCTGCTGAAATCCTGGCTGAAAACCAGCAAACACTTTCAGAGCTCCGTGATCATCAACCTGTCCGACGTTGGCAATCTGGCCAAAGGTCAAGTTGTTGGTATCGCGCAGCGTCTCCATTTGTTCGAGTATCGAAACTGCAAGAAGTTTCGTGTTGGTAATCGAACGCCCGTGGTTGCTTGCGACAATCGCGTAACCGATGGCTGAAGCGGCTCCTAGTAGGCCGATGGTAAGAAGCGTGATCGCAACGACGATTTCGAGCAACGAGAAACCGCATTCGGTTCGGTTTAGCGGGCAACTATGATGAAGACTATTCGGCGTAGAGGTTTGCACCTGCGTTGTACCTCCAAATCTTCACCCGTCCTGAAGCTCCCATAATCGAGATGGCTGACGAAGTGGCTCGCGCGGCGCGATTGTTATACAAAAACATCGCTCGCCCCTGAGGGTTGCCGGCGCCATCAATAACCGAACCGTCGGGTTGGAACGTTACGGTGAACCAGCCGTTAACTAAAGGGGTCATCGCAATCCCGTCGGTCAAAGCGCCGTTAGGTAGACCAGAAGGGATTCCGTAATTCATTTCAGGGCCAACTGCGGTCTCTGCTAGGGGAGTCGAGCTGACGATCACGCTGCCGGCTGTGTTCGGAAAGGATGGATCAATTAATAGTGGCGCACCGGGATTACTATTGTGATCGATAATAGAGATTTGTTTAGTTAGGTTGTCGTATTTGAAAGTGAAAGCCTGCCGTTGAGACATTGCCAACTGGCGGGTTTGGCGCAACTGGGTCTGGATTTCGCGAGCAATACCAACTGATCTCATCAATCGACGTTGCGCAATATACTGTGGTAAAGCGATTGATATCAAAATGCCAATCAGCGCAACTACGATTAGCATTTCAATAAGCGAGTGACCGTCGCTGCAGCGCGCGTTTGCCCACGTCCGGCCGGGGCGGCTGCAAGAAGTATTCGCGAATCCATGTCGTGTTATGTCATTCACCGTTAATTTGTCTTGAACCGTCTGTGAATAGCTGGAAAGGTCCATCTATTGTTTCAGTGGGACGTTGCCTTGGTACCAGGAACGACAATTACCTTGCCATCGTCACTAAACTTTATCGCGCTGGCGCCGGAACTATTGCCGACCACGATTGACTGCGGCGCCACGCCATTGTTTTGTGAGTCCACTGTCTGACCCTGCCAATTGAATATGTATGTTTTGGGGAAAGGGCCGCTGATCTCAACCTCGGTCTGTTCCGGTAAGCTCTTGACCAGCGGGACATCCAGGTTGCCATCGCCGTCGCCATCAATCGCAATGCTATAAAACCTGCGATTGAAGATTTTCACCTGGGCCATCTGGTTCAGGTCCCTGGCGTTTCGGCGTATGGAATCCAAGCGTGCTTTTTGAAGAAAGCCGGCAATCTCAACGGCCGTACTGGTGCGGTAGGTACTGCGGTTTCCGCGAACAAAGGAGACCACTACAAATCCGGCGATCATGAAGACGATCGCAACAACGAGGAGGAGATCAAACGCCGATAGTCCGTCGGTGTTACTGTGTCTTCCTGGAGTGAGAGGGGCCTTCATGAATTTACAACTCGGGAAGAGTTATGAGGATTCTTTAGTACTCATGGATTCCCGCGACAAACACGCCAGCAGAATCAAAAGCCTTACGAATGGCGTCGGAGTTGTACCGGACATCGGAATTGCCGGCGCCGTTAACCGAGAAGGTCGGGGACAAAAAGCCGCCCGTACCGTTAGGGTCAAATTTGGCGACAATAATTCCACCGTCGATGTGACCGTTACCGTTGCCGTTGCGGTTGAAGGTGCCATTGCCAAGCACCAGAATCATGCCTTCGAATTCGGTGTTGCCGCTGGTAATTAGTTCCCCAGTCACAATTAAGAGCCCGCAGCCCTGATAACCCGCGCCCAAACTCACCGCCGTGCCGCCGTAGTTATCGATAAATGTAGTTATCGGTGCACTGCTAGTTCCCAGTCCGCCGGTTACTGCGGCTTGGGTGCCGAAATAGCGTCCATCTCCTTGTGCGATGTCGGCGGCGGTGTGCAGAAACGAACGCGCTGCGTCTGCTGAGGTGAGAAAGTCAGGCGTGTTTGATGACGTTAACGCCGCCACCGTACTTGGACTGACCTGGTCAGTGCCACCTCCCTGTGAGTTGAGATAATCAACCACGCCCTGTGCTGTAGTTTGGTTAGCGGTGCTGACCGCGACTGCGGGAACGCTGGCCAGCGGAGGATTGTGAGAGTCATTTCCGGTGTATCCCGAAGCGTTCGAACTTCCCATGCCGAAAGTCATTGATGTTCCTCCTGCAAGCGTGATTGCGGCAGGCGGTGCAAAGTTAAAGTAGTTGCGATGGACAACCATCTCGAGTCGCTTCATCGCTCCCTTGGGACCATAGCCGATGGACTGAATGACGAGTCTGGAGGGGTCGCCGCATGCGCCGCAGGTATTGTCGGGATCACTGACGGTGACGTTAAAGGCAACGCCGGTTAACGGGCTGTAGGTATTATCCGTAGGGCTGACCTTCACCCGGTCTGCATAGGCTGAACCTGTGGAGGTGTAGTTATATTGTAACCAGCCGGAAAGCCGCAGGGGCGCTGCGGTCGGGTCGGCTGCAGCGTTAGTCTTGTTTCTGGTAATCGCGTTTCTGAAAGTGAGCTTTGTCCCAGCCGCAACACCGCCACTCGGGCCTACGTTGCCGCGGAGGGCGTTAAGCGTTTGCTGTAGCCCTGCTTCGGCTCCGTAGTAGGCTTGCATCTCAGCGGTAGCATCGATGGAGGTCGTGGTAGACATGCCGGTCGTCAGGATGAGCGCGCCTCCCGCTGCCAAAACCAGTGTAGCCACCATCAGGGTTGTGATGAGAGCGGCGCCTCGGTCATTCGACATGCCCGTGGTTCTGCAGATGGAAGTTGAAGCTGAAGTGATCATTTTCTTTGACCTCGGATTAAGTAGGGAGCCAATCAGTATTTGTTTAATCTCGAATTGCGCAGAGCTACGTCAGAAATCAAGAGTGTGCGTGAAAAAGGGTGATAACCGGGCGAGCCTGGAGTGCCAACCTGGGGCGTGCCGATACAGACCACGATGACGACGAACTTTGCGTTATCCGGCGTAACCTGGGCCTGGGCCAATCCCGCATCGTTCAGTGGGCTCGTTATTTGACAGTTGGGCGGATCCTGCGTGTAGGTAACCTTGCGGTCGAAATAGTAAAAACCAACAGTGTCAACGCGATTCGCCAGAACAGTGCCCTGAGAAATTGCAAGCGCATCCCATCGCGCCAGATAGTTCGTCTCGTCGGCCACGTTAACAAAGTAAGTCACGTCTTCGCCCGCGTCCTCACCGGGCGCTGCCGCCGGGTCACCGATGCCTCGTTTGGCAGCCGCGCTAACAGTCCCACTGGTGTCAAACTTATTGAGATTTGCCCGGATTCGTATCGCCTGCGAGTTAGAGTCGGCAGCCACTATCCCATTCGTCGTTAGATTGAAACCCGCGTTTGCAATCTCGCGAGACATGATATTGAGCCCGCGCTGCACGTCACCTAATTCATCCACGTGTTCATTTTCACGAGTGCGGACGTTAAGCGTGCGAGCCAGCAGAGTAACTGCAATACTCATCACGACAAGGGTCATGGTGAGAGCAACCAGGAGCTCCATGAGTGAAAAGCCGGCTTGATTTTTCTTGTTTGTGTGTTGCATCGAAGTATTTTTCGTTCTCATGAGATTTAGCGATTCGGACCCAGGAGCAGAGAACATCGCTCGGTGGTAACAGTGACTGAACCAAATAGGCTGGCAACATTTCGGGTCCAGGCAGGACCGGCACCCTGAGGTGTGACCCGCACCGTGATTGTTTTGAGCGTGGGCTGTCCATTTACTACGGTTGAATCGGTAATTACGGTTCTCACCAGATAAGGACGCCCAGCGCTGGTGACATTGGTATCCGTACCGGCAGTTGCAGTCAGGGTTGCATCTGTAAACAGAACAGCACGCAATTCTTCTATGCGCTGTTGAGCAACAGCCATTGCTAGCTGGCGATCGCTTGCAGTTGAGGTGTTGGTCGCCGCGTAAAAGAAGAGAGAAGCAGCTCCCAAACCCACTACCATCATTATGACTAGGGCGATTGTGGTCTCCATTAACGTAAATCCGAGTTCGTCGCGGCGAGACTCCGATCTGCGCGGCTTATCATCTAGCGAATTATGTTTCTTTTGTCTCATCGGTTTATCAATGGTCAGGGAATGTGAAGTTACTCTGTTCGTCAGCATTAGGGGTTGACGTATACCGAGGTTGAAGCGCTGCAGGGAGAACTCGCAGTAAAGGTCAGGCCTCCCGTTTGATTATTACCGTTCATTACTACGTTGAAGGTAACAGCGCCGCTGCTGCCACTAACGATCCCCGTCTGTCCTGGCGCCAGCGTTACTGAAATGTGCGAAGAATTGGTATTACCGGACAAACTAACAGTCGTACTACCGGTCGAATTGCCGACGCTTAACCTGAGGGAAGCGGATGCCTTGTTTGCAAGCGCCAAGGTAGTCGGACTTGCTGACAAGGTACAGGGACCAGTCGTCGGCGTGGGGCTCGGGTCGGCGTTCGGTGTAGGCGTTGGAGCAGGCGTCGGTGTCGGCGTCGGCGATGGTCTGCAGTTCACACCATTGTTCTCACAAGGCGTAGGTGTTGGTTGAGGCGTTGGATAAGGTGTTGCATTTGGATCAGGTGTAGGCGTCGGTACCGGCGTTGGTGTCGGAGTCGCATTTGGATCGACCACTCCGACCGGAAGTGGATTCGGCGGTGGATCGGGACGGATGTCTCCGGTTGGGTTTCCATTCAGAACTACATCAGGAATTGACCCGTCGGGAAACGACTCGGCGTCCATCGTAATGTCACCAGACCCGCTGATCGTTATGAGTGCCGCGCCTGTTGCTGGCCCAGTCAGAAGCAAAACAGGATTGACTTGGCCTGTGACTGAACGCCCTCGCCAGTCAAAAGTGATCGAAGTGCCAACAAATCTGGGATCGAAAGTGACGTTGGTATCAAGATTAAAGGTTCGCGTATCGGAGCCATCAAGCACGCCGTTGCCATCAAAATCCATTGTTACGCTGTATGACGTGGTGTTCACTAACTGGATATTAGACCTCCCTGCATCCATCGCGTGGCGTCGTACTGAATCGGCCCGAGCTTTCTCCGCGAGACCGGCAAACTGCCGAGCAGAACCAGCAAGCCGCATACGGGCTCTGGCGTTCACAACGCCCAGCGCACCGAATGCGGTTAAGACTGAAACCAAAGCAACGACGATAATTACTTGAAGCAGCGTGAAGCCCCCCTGGTGAACGGGACGCTTAGTTGCTGGCCTTTTGCTGTTGATATGCATCACTCCTCCGACGTTTGCAGGTTAAGGTCACGGGACCTTGGCGGCTCTGCTTTGGCAACACTCATGCCAGCCTCAGCTCTCCACGAAATAGCCTGTTTTGTTTAGTTGATTGTTAGGCAGAACAGACAACCCGTCACTTTTAGTAACTACGACGGAAGACACCTTCCTCTGGTGCCCGGGCACTCCTGGCCCTGGCGATTATTCCGAAATTGTTGCGAGTGGGAGCTGATTTGGCCCTGATCGGGAAAGCTCGGGAGTTTTCGAACTTTAGACTAGAAGAAGGATCTTTCGGTCTGGAGGCGGAGTTTGGGTTTCGCGGCAAGCGCCCGACTTTCCGGCGAGGACCGTCAACAAAATCGTCCGCTTCGGGTGAGGTGCCGCACGCCTCGCGCGCAAGCTGGACGGTGAAGCGCCCCGTCGGTCGTCAAGATCGGCGGGGCGCAATTATTTGGATCTTTGGAGTTGTCAGGGAGCACTGGGATGAGCTTTTAGCGTCGATTCTGATGCCGGCCCGGAAACACTTTCGGTATCCGCGAGTTTCATGGTCAAGGCCAACGGTTTGTAATTGAAGGCCTTCGGTCCACCGCGGCTGTTTTGGACCAGCATCACCAGGTAGTCCTGATTCGATCGAAACCTGAGGACATTTCCGCGCTGGTTCATGATAACGAAAAGTAGCGTGTCACCATTCCGGGTTCTCATCTGTCCGACGAGTGAACTGGCGCCTCCGTCGGTTCTGACCAGGGTCCCTGTCTTGGCGATGACACTTCCTTGCCATGCGGGGCCGGTGAACCGATCTTCAAGAGTTCCTGGATCGATTCCGGCAACGGGCATAATGTCTGAGGGCGATAACCTGTTTTTCTGAAGCTCGTTGCGCAGACCTCGGAAGATCTTCATCATTGCGCGAGGTGTTACGCGATTTATCCCAAGCCCGCTCAGAGTTGCAAACTGAATTTCTTCGGGAGGGATTCCAAGAGTTGTGACCAACTGGCGCATCACCGCCTCCCTTCCCCCGAGGCTATCGCCAATGCGTTCGGCCATAAAGTTATTCGAATAGCAAAGCAACACCTTGAGCACGTCGGTTAGCTTGCTGGACTTGTGCGTCAGCAGCAGCCAGGCGCCCGATGCCGCTGGACCAACACTTACTTCCCCCATCACAGTCAAGCTTGGAACGGTCTGTAGACTGGAGAGATCGCCCAGCGCTGTACGCTCGTAGGTCCATGCGCGCGTAGCTTCGCTGGAACGCCGCGTCGCATCAAGGGTGTCGTAAAGCGATTCACCGGACCCGCGCGCGGACCAGTTGAAGTTCATAGTGAAACCTGGCGCCACGACCAGATTGCCGGTGACAATGCGAATCCCCATACTATTCAACTGTCGAGCAATCATCACCGCGTGCTCATGATGAAACGACGGATCGCGACCCGTGACATACAGATTGCCCATAAGCTGCCCGCTTGCCTTGTCCAGCGAGCCGTCAGTCCAAAAGCCGGTAGTGAAGCGATGACTCGGTCCGAAATTGCGCAGCGCAACCAGCGCTGTCGCAAGTTTGATGGAGGAGGCAGGATTAAATAACTGGTCGACTGCCTGTTCCGAGACGGTCTTTCCATCCAGCGTTTCGATCAGCACACCCTGAAATCCATAGACTGGCGCGACCGCATCGTCCGCGGGTGCTTGCATTTGAGTCTGTTGTTGAGTTGCAACCGGGGCTGACGAGGTTTGTTCCTTTGCTGGTGTCTGGGCTACAAGCGGAACTTGTCCCAACATCACAAAAAATGCAACGGCGGAAATGCGACGAAGCGGATTTGAACATCTGAAGTTGCTTTGCATAGCTTGCGGCTCGTTTGTTGCTCTAACCGTGAGCAACAAAGAATAATAACACGACGTGGGAGAGTCGCGTGGAAGAGTATCTTTTGATGCAGTCGTTCCTGCCTGGGATGCCGCGCGCGTCACTAGCTTTGGCACACTTACGCGCGCACAATGGAAACCCCAAGTTCGTTGACAACGTCAGAAGCGCAAACCTAGAATCTCAGTATTGACAATCCAGTGAGACCTAACCGTAAGCCGGTAGTTATTGAAGATATACGTGCCACACACAAGGCGCGGAAGAAAGAGATTCGCGCGCGGCTCGATCAGTTCCGCGAGGTGTGGCGCAACGGATCCGACGAGCAACTCTGGGAAGAGCTCGTCTTCTGTATTTTTACTGCCGGAGCGTCGGCGCGCATGGGGTTCCGTTCTGTCGAAGCGATCAGACCGTTCTTAGTCGAAGGCAAGCGCGAAGATATGACGCTGGCCTTGAAGACTAACGGGGCCCACCGCTTTCCGGTCGAGAGGCCGGGCTACATCGTGGTTACGCGAAACTACTTACGTGAGCATTGCGGCATGGCCCTGCGCAAAAAGCTCCAGAGCTTTGCTGACCCACTTGAGCGTCGCGATTGGTTGGCCCGAGAAAAACGTGTCAAAGGATTGGGGTACAAAGAGTCGAGTCACTTCCTGCGAAACATTGGGCTGCTCGGACATGCCATTCTCGATAAGCATGTGATGAGTTGTCTTGCGGACTTGAAAGTATTCGAAACTCCGAAGCCCCCGGCAACGCGAGCGCGCTATTTGGAAACAGAAGAAAGACTACGTTCGTTTGCCCGCGAGATTAAGATTGACTTCGACGAGCTTGATCTGGTTCTTTGGTCAATGAAAACCGGCGAAGTCCTGAAGTAACAAATTGTTTTCTCCCCAGTAGGTGATTTGGATACTCCGAAGTATCCCGTAACGCGGAGAGATAGAAATCATGCAAGCTCTTAACGCGAAACGGCGGCTCCCCCCAATGGCTATGAAACTCTTTGCCGGCATTCTTATTTGCCTGGCGATGTCAGCGTCAGTCCTGGCAGTTAGCGACGGAAAGTCGCGCCAGCGCGCTAATGAAGCCCTCAAGAACGGAGACTATGAGAACGCGGAAAAGCAATTTCGTGAATTGCTCGCGAAAGACGCTCACGACAAGGAAGCCCGACTTGGTTTGAGTTTCGCGTTGCTGAAACAGCGGATGCTTCAGGATGCCTATGACCATGCAGCAAGGGTTGTCCTGACGGACCCGCTTTCTTCACGCGCCCACGCTCTGTTGGGATCGGTGATTCTGGCTTCCGGTGATTTTCAGAATTCAGTCGAAGAATTCCGCACCTCCCTAAGTCTCAAGGACGACGAAGCGCTGGCCATCGCCGGACTGGGAATGGTCGATTTTTATGAAAACCGTCTCGACTCGGCAATTAAAGGATTGCGTCGCGCCGTCAGTCTGGACGGCAACGAGCCTGACTACATTTTCAACCTCGGACAGGCCACCGCTCGCAGCGAGCGGTACAAGGAAGCGGCAGATGCGTACGAAAGATTCTTAGCGATCGCGCCCAAAACCGATGCCGATCGTCGGGCACGAATACGCGGCCTGATTGACTTCCTGCGTTATCTGGGAAAGCAGAGCTCGCTCTATATTCTTGCCGGAGAAAACAAGACGACCATGTCTTTCGAGTCGATTGATGGCCGGCCGATCTTACAAGTGCGAGTAAACAACAATCGAGAACCGTTGCGGTTTGTTCTCGACACTGGATCGGGAATGTCAGTCATCTCGGAAGAAACTGCAAAAATGTTAAGTTTGCGCCCGGTTGCCCGCGGCGGCCAGGCACGCGCGGTGGGTGGTGGTGGCAAGTTTGACATCGTTTACGGCTTCCTCGACTCGATCGAGGTTGGAGACGTGAGGGTGGAGAACGTGCCGGTCTACATTCGCCACTTCTTTGACGAGAAGAATCCCGTTGATGGCTACCTCGGTCTGTCGGTGATCGCAAAGTTCATCGCCTCAGTCGACTACGGCGAAAAAGTTTTCATGTTGCGCCGGCCATCGGAAAATTTCGTTAAGGACCTTTGGGGTATTCGGATTTCGCGAAACAGCGTTCAGCCTCTGGCTCCCGGCGTTCTGGAAATTCAATTGCGCACTACGTCCAGCGGATTTCTCAGCGGCGAGGTCCATCTGGAAGGAATTGAGAGGCCGCTGAATTTCATCGTCGATACCGGCGCGAGCGTCTCTGTCGTTTCCGAGCGGCTGACTAAGGAAGAGGATCTCAATAACTATCTGGAGCCAACTCGCCTGCGAATCTATGGCGCTGCAGGTATCGCTGAAGACGTTAAGAGTCTACTCTTGCCCAAGATCATGTTGGGTACGCTTACGCGCGAGCGAATTAGCGCCGCCGTTCTGGATCTTGAACCGGTGAATGAAACCGCCGGTTTCACTCAGATGGGAATTCTCGGCGGAAACTACCTGCAACACTTCCGCGTATCGTTTGACTTTCAGCGAGGGCTGCTCCGGTTAGAACCCTTGAATCAGAAAGCAAAGAGCGCGGATGTAGCCAGGCCGAACGAGCACTTTGATCAATGAAGCAAAGCCTTTATCTTGAAACTTCGGTAATCGGCGCCTATTTGGACAACGGCGAGCCCTTTCGTCGCGACCTGACTATTCGTTGGTGGGAACACGAAATGCCCGACTACCGCGCAGTAATCTCGCCACTGGTTATTCGAGAACTGGAGCGTGTCAGCGAACCGCATCGCTCGGCCTACCTGAACCTGACTTCGGCGCTGGAACAGGTCGATCTTACGGAAGAAGCTGCAATCCTGGCCGACGGGTACATCTCGCGAGGAATATTTCACCGCAAATACATAGCCGACGCGCTTCATGTGGCGATTGCTTCCTGTCACAAGATCGATTACCTGGTCACCTGGAATTTCGGACACCTGGCAAATGTTCGCAGGCAAGCGCGCATTAGACTGTTTAATACAGCAGCTGGTTTTTATGTTCCGATGATCGTCACACCTGAGTTTCTGGTTTCCGAAGCGACCGAGAAAGTGAATTGAGTTTGTCAGAAGTCGCAATCGAGTCTCAGCTCTGAGATTTGAAATTTGAGACTTGAGATGAAAGAATCAAGAATGTATCGCCGTCCTAAATTCCTGGAAGTTCTGCACGCCATTCGCGAGAAGATGTCTCGCGACGTAGACTATGATGTAGATCTTTTCGCTGAAATGGTCCGCTCGGGCGTCAGACCCGCGCACGGACCAGAGAGAATTATTCGCGGCGTGCGCACGCGCGCGCAGCCGGACGAATTAAAAGTAGCTTTAGAAGCGCCTGAGGCGAGGCCGAAAAAGCGTGCTGGCAAGTCGAGATAGTTAAGAGAGCAAGCAGGGAATTGATAGCACAGCTCTTTAGTTCTTCCGTCAAATTCATGAACCCAACGTTTGAAACAATCGGGTTGGAAGTGCCCAGCGAGAAGGCGTTCAATTATCTTGCTGAACGCGCCGGTGATCAGGGTGAAGCCACACAGCTTAATCGTCGTGGGGCAGTGCTCCACGGTCGGTGCTGGAAGTTAGGCGAAGGGCTTGAGGTTTGGACGGTACTTTATGAGTCGGGTAGAAACGTTTTTTACGCCGACTGCCGGCCCGGTTTCCGTGCGCGATACATTCAAAAGATCAGTCCCTGGGCATTAACCGAATACGACGAAGAAGGCGAGGCAGTGGTTCACGGTTACCGCGAGGGCGCCGACTGCGAAGTATTGTTCGAATTGCAGAATCTAACTGAAGTTGGACCCGGAGGCTTTGGTGCTGAGGAGCTTCACGTGGGCCTCTGCGGCCTGGCGTATCGTGCGCGCGTACGTAGCGCACCCGCGAAGACCAGATGGATGCCACTAGACAAGGCTGCGCCATCGCGCGCCGCTCACGAAAATGATTGGAGCCTGACGGGTCGTGTGATCGCTTTTAAGCCGCTGAAAAATCCCCTCTCTGGCAGTGACTTGTACTGGATTCACCTGGACCTTGAGAGAATGAATCTTGAAATTCTGGTGAATCAGCGCGCGTTGCGCGGAGATGCGCTTGCTCCCGGGGTCACGCTTGACGCTGAGATCTGGTTGCAGGGCCACGTGCTTGACGATTTAGCGCTGAGCTCTCGTTATGAAGGAGTGGATAGCTCTGGTTCGACTGCCAACTTCTGGGCGCAACTGAAGCGAAGGAACTGATCCTGAAAGGGGGTAAAAGGGAAAAGGGTAAAGGGGAAATGGATAAACTTAAGCAAAACACATTCGCCTGCGTTTTACCTATTACCCCGTTCTCCTTTTCCCCTCTTACCCGCTATTTCGATGAAACGCTTCCTGGTCGCTAGCCTCATCGCCCTCACAATCGTCCTCGCCCTGTATTTCTTCAATCAATATTGGATTCATCGCTTTGATGGCTTGATTGCCAGGCAGGCAAATGTCTATCGCCTCGATCCGGCTCTGGTATGGAGCATCATTTACGAGGAGACGTATTTTAGCCCCTGGAAAAACGGGAAAGACGGCGAGATTGGACTGATGCAAATCACGCCTGCAGTTGGCCGGGAATGGGCTGCCGAAACCGGCATGCACGACCTGGAGAGACAGATGGCCCAGAATCCCGCCAGCTTGCTTCGTGATCCGGAGCGAAATATTCAAATCGGCTGCTGGTATCTTGAAAAAATCTACGAGCAGTATCGCGATACTTTCGATCCGGAACCGCGCGTGATCGCAGCTTACAACGCGGGCCCCAGCAGGGCTGCCGAGTGGAGCAAAGTTGCGGACGGCGCCAGCCAATTGACGGGAGACGAGTTTATTAACAGGATCGAAATCCCTTCCACTCGTGCCTACGTAAGCTCGATCATAGAGCGGTACCGCAAACTGAAGGGACCGGCACAAGCCGTAACTAATCGTCAGAGTTCGCAGTCACCAACAAGGTAACGCAAACTGTTAGTTTGCGGCCGGTGACCAGGTTCAGGCTGAGTGGCGACGAAGGGGCGCAAGGGAGCGCAACCTAACAGTTTGCCCTACGATTCGAAAATCAAATGACAAAACTCTATTGCGCTCGCTGGGTTCTGTCAGTCTCGGCGCCGGCAATTGTCGATGGCGCAATTGCTGTTGCTGAGTCGCAAGTCGTTTCGGTGGGCGGTCGCGCCGCGCTGGTTACGCAATTTCCGGAAGCGACAATTCTGGATCTTGGCGAGTCTGCAATTATCCCGGGCCTGATTAACGCGCATTCCCATCTTGAACTAACTGCAATGCGCGGCTTCCTTGAAGATGAAGCTGTTGATTTTTTTGCCTGGCTCCGGAAACTGACCCTCGCCCGCCTCGATCGAATGACCGCTGACGATTTGAACGTTTCCGCTGCCTGGGGCGCATGTGAAGCAGCCCGAGCCGGCGTGACGTGCGTTGCCGACGCGAGCGACGCGGCGCTGCAAAGTATGAATGCACTTCGCGACGTGGGCCTTCGCGGCATAGTGTTTCAGGAATCGTTTGGTCCTGATCCCAAACTTGCTCTTGAGAACTTCGAAAAGCTGGAGAGAAAAATTGCGGTCTTGCGCGAAACCGAAACGTCTCTGGTTAAATGCGGAGTCTCCCCCCACGCACCTTACACAGTCTGCGGTCCGCAATTGGAAATGATTTCCCGGTTTGCTCTCGACAAGAAGCTTCCGCTTATGATGCACGCCGCCGAAACCGAGATGGAGGTTTTGTTACTGCGTGAGGGTCGCGGTCCGTTTGCTGAGGGACTGAAAGCCCGTGGCATCGAATGGCGCCCGCCCGGAGTTTCGCCAATTCAATATCTGCAGGCTGTGGGCGTGCTTGAAACTAACCCGCTACTGGCGCACTGCATTCATGTGGACCAGGCGGACCTCGAGACGATGAAGCAAACTGAAACGCGGGTGGCTCACTGCCCGAAATCAAACGCGAAGCTAGGCCACGGCCGCGCACCATTCGCAAAAATGCTGGAGAAACAAATTACGGTTGGTATCGGCAGCGACTCCGTAGCCAGCAATAACACCTGCGACCTGCTGGAGGAAGCGCGTTTTGCCCTGTTGCTGGCGCGCTCGGATGGCAGTTGCAGCCTGAATTGTGATGACGTCTTGCGTGCAGCCACGCTGGGAGGTGCCCGCTCACTTGGTTTAGCCGGAGAGATAGGTGAACTTAAGGAAGGTCTACAAGCAGACTTCGCGGTTGTTTCACTTGACGGCGCGCATCAGATCCCATCTTACGGTCCGGCCGAGACACTAATCTATGCATCGTCAGGTCGTGATGTAACTTTGACGGTCGTTGCGGGAAGGGAAGTCTATCGCAATGGCCGCGTCATCACCGTGGATGAGGATCGAGTGGGCGCGCGGATGAAAGAGATTGCGTCGAAACTGCATGCTTAATCGCGAGGAAAAGTAGCCGCGGATGAACGCGGAAAAACGCGAATCAGAATAATTCTAAATTCATCTCCGCGTGCATTCGCGTTAATCCGCGGCCCAACTAACCGCGCGACGCTGTAATCGCCGCATCAAAAATTTCTAACGCGACATCCACGTTCTCTTTGGTCAGGATCAACGGCGGTGACCAACGGATCGTATTTGCCCCGGCGCCCAGGATAATCAGCCCTCGTTCGAAGCAGGCAATCTCCACGCGATCTCTCAATTCCGGGGCCGGCTGGTTGCCAGTGCGATCTTCCACGAACTCAACCCCAATCATCAATCCCATGCCGCGCACATCGCCGATGCAATCATGCTTCTGCTGCAGTCGCTTGAGCCCCGCCTTCAGGTATGTGCCAACCTCCGCGCTGTTTTGCACCAGCCCGCCTTCGAGCAATTCAATTGTCTTCAAAGCCGCGGCGATGCAAACAGGATTGCCGCCGAAGGTCGACGCATGCGCGCCCGGCTTCCAGTCCATCAAGTCAGCACGCGCGACGCAGACGCCGATGGGCAAGCCGGAGCCGATTCCTTTCGCAATCGTTACGATGTCAGGCGCTAACTCGTAATGTTCGGACGCAAACATCTTTCCGGTGCGCCCCATTCCTGATTGCACTTCGTCAACGATCAGGAGAATACCGTGCTGGTCGCAAATCCGGCGCAACCCCTGCAGAAAGCCTTTAGGTGCGGGCACGTATCCGCCTTCACCCTGTACTGCTTCAACCACAATCGCTGCGACCTCGTCAGGCGGTGTTGTAGTTTTGAATAGACGTTCTTCTATCCAGTTCAGTGCTCCCTGTCCGGCGCCGCCATCGCCGCAATCCTCAGCGCGAAACGGATTACGAAACTCGTTTGGATAGGGTAGGTGAACGACGTCCAGCGCCTGGCGTTTGAATCCAAGCCGCTGCGCAGCCTTTGACGAGGTAAGTGAAAGCGAGCCCAGCGTTCGTCCATGAAAGCTGTTGAAGAAGGCGATGAACTTTTCGCGGCCGGTGGCGTGCATCGCGAGTTTCAGGGCAGTCTCGACAGCTTCGGTGCCACTGTTTGCAAAGTGAGTTCGCGTTGGCGATTTTACCGGCACGATCTGATCGAGTTTTTTTGCGAGCGCCGGCATGTGGCGGTAGTAGTAATCGGTGCCGCACATATGAATGAGCTGCGCCGCCTGTTCCTGAATCGCCCGCACAACTTCAGGATGACAGTGGCCGGTCGAACACACTGCAACTCCGGCGTTGCAATCGAGGAACGTGTTGCCATCAACGTCCTCCACCCAAACGCCCTGTGCGCGTTCAGCGACAAGTTTGAACGACGGCCTGGGATACGAAGGCGTAACAAACTGTGCATCGGCGGCAATAATTTCTTTACCCTTCGGGCCGGGTAATTCGGTCTTGATCTGGGGACGCTTGGGCGGGGCCATGGTGTTAGTTGACATAGTGCGCTCTCTTTCTGAGAAACCGGCCGTTTGGGACAATCCAGCCTACTGGAAAAACCCGGCCTCGACAGTCGAAAGTCGAGACTCCTCTTAAGGCAGCGTGACGAAAATTAAGAAGTAAGAGTGCTAGTCAGCGAAAAGGTTGCAACGACTATCGAGCGGGCGGTGATTTAAGGTTTGGCTGTTGTTCAACATAGCTCGAATCGTTGCTGTCGCGTTAGCGGGGGTTTTATTGCTGCGTGTTTATGCCGTATTGAATACTACCATGCGGCATCAGAAGGTTTCCAGGCGCGGCTGGTTGGGTGCTGTCTTAGTTTGATTTACTCTTACTTTGGCGCGGCCAATCGCACACAGTGTTTGCAGAGAATCTTGTCCAGGGGCCTGGTTGGCGTTTGACGCAATGGAGCGCCAGATGATCGGGGTCGATGGCCGACGAGCTTACTTATCTTGAGTCCGCATACCGTCAGTTGAGTCTTTGGGTCAAAAAGGTGATACACAGGGCTGGATTTTTTGACGGCATACATAAAGGTTGCCGCTTTATAGCACTAAATCCAGGAGCGCCACAATATTTTGAGAGCAAATTTTTGCTCGCCGCGAGCCTCAGGTTGAGCACCGGCTTCGTCAAAGTGAGAAAACCTTTAAGCGGTCTCCGGGTTGGTTCCTACCGTCTTTACCTCGGTACAAACAGACCCTACTGAAATGTTAACAAGCTCGTGCGCGAACGATTCCCGAATGGTCTCTTTGGGCGACGGTGCGGGCCAGAGCGTAAGTCTGCGTCCGAAGGAGTGAAGCAGGACACGCGAGCGAAAGTAGTACTCGTGCTCCCATTCGACCTCGGCCATCGTCAGCAGGCAATCGGTGAATTCTTCATGGCCGCAGTCGCGCGCGTATCTCGCGGCGGTTTCATATTCGCGGATGTTACGACTCTCCAGGCGGCCCGCGCCGTACATTGGCGCGAACCAACCCATCAGATGGCAAAGAAAACCCAGCGCTCGACCAAGTAGCAATGAACGAATCTCGCGCTGTCTGTTTGGATGCACTCCCAATTCTTCAAGCATTCCACCAACGAGTTTGCGATGGTGCCACTCTTCGTCTTCGATCTGCCGAATGCGGGTCCGCTCATCCATCTCGACGACCGAATGCCAGTGGCCGCGATAGGCATATGCCGCAGCTTGCTCGGCCGAGTAAGCAAGTTGCAGCAGGGCGATGAGATTTTGTCGGCTTTCTTCGTCGGACATGCGCAGTCAGTCTGTTGCTGGAGCGAAGTTGTAGGTGATGACGCCAGTTACCTTAACAAGTTGCCCGGATAACTTCGTCGGTGAAAACTTTGCGCCGCGCGCTGCCGCGACACAGGCGGCCTGCAACAAAGGATGTCCAGAAACGGCACTGGCGGAAATCACATTGCCATTCTCGTCAACGGTCACCTGAACGACGACAGTGCCGGAAGCTTTTGCGGCTTTGGCCACCGGTGGATACGCCGGTTTAGGCAAACTGATTGCTTTGTCATTCAACACGCCACCGGAAATTGTTTTGCTTGCGGTTGAGGTTTTGGTTTCGGGCTCGACTTTTTCAGATAACGGTGGCGGAGTAGCTGGCGGTTCTTGCGGAAGCATCGGTACCGTTGTAGTTGGGACGTCCGCCTTGATTTCTGACTCCGGGCCGCCGATGTTATCGATCTTCCAGGCGCCGCCTTCTTTGCTCAAAACAAAAACGAGCTTCATCGAGTCGATTCCTTTATCGCTCTTGTAGAAAAAGGAAACTTGTTTGCCATCAGGGAGCGAGGTTTCCTGGATATTCTCCATGCGGTAGGTCCCGCCTGCTGCGGTCGCCCGTTTAGCCGTATCTGCGAAACTTTGATTGTTGGACCTGATCGAATCAGCACCCAACTTCTGAATCGCCTTACTGGAAAAGAGCTGCGTCATCGCATCGACGTCGCCCTTTTGTGTTGCCGCCATGAACTTCTTGACGGTGGCTGTAGGACCCCAGATTAGACTGCACCCGCCCAACAGGAGCAGCGTCGTCAAAAACAAATGTTTCGCTTTCATTTGCCCTCCGCAGAGAAAAATTTACAGAACCGAGTAGCGCGGTAGCGCCGGATGCTGAAGTCAACTCCGGTACGAGAACCAGAGTCAACCACTAATCGCGGCTGGATGAACTTGCGCCCGATGTATTGCCGACCGCAATCAAGCGAGTTGACTTCAGCATCCGGCGCTACCGCGCTCGGTTTCTGTAAGCGACTTCGAACCGCTAAGCGTCAGTTGGTAGCGGTGCAGTTTGGTACCGCTACCCGTCGGTTGACTTTCTTGACACTCTCTCGCACCGAGGCTTACACTCGCGGTCTTTCAAATCCTAGCAATCTTAACTAAAAATTGCGCAGGAAGACACTGCCATCCGACAGTCTTCCTGCCCTCGAAAGGATCAAAAGAAATGGGTGCGCGAAACAAGATTACGGTGGTTGGCGCGGGCAACGTAGGCGCCACAGCGGCTCACTGGTTGGCGGCAAAGGAACTCGGCGATGTGGTGCTGGTTGACATTGTCGAGGGCGTGCCGCAGGGGAAGGCGCTCGACCTCGCCCAGGCGGCGCCGATTGAAGGCTACGACGTTAAGTTGGTGGGAACGAATACTTACGATGGAACCGAGAACTCCGACGTGGTGATCATCACGGCTGGATTGCCACGCAAGCCGGGAATGAGCCGGGATGATTTGCTGAAGACCAATGCCGAGATCGTTTCAAAAGTTGTAGATGAAGTCGTGAGTCGTTCTCCGGATTCAATACTAATCATCGTTTCGAATCCGCTCGACGCGATGTGCCAGGTTGCATTTCGCCGCTCAGGTTTTCCCAAGCATCGCGTGATCGGTATGGCCGGCGTACTCGATTCGGCGCGTATGCGCTGCTTTCTGGCGGAAGCGCTCGACGTCTCTGTAGAAAACGTAACGGCGTTCGTACTCGGAGGACACGGCGACACGATGGTACCGCTGCCGCGGTTCTCCACCTGCGCGGGTATTCCTATTCCAGAGTTGCTAGCGAAAGATCAGATTGACGCCATCGTGAAGCGGACCGCTGGCGGCGGCGCTGAGATCGTCTCACTGCTCAAAACGGGCTCGGCCTATTATGCTCCGTCTGCTGCGGCCGTCGAGATGACGGAATCGATCCTAAAAAACAAGAAGAAGATTCTTCCATGCGCCGCGTTTCTAGAAGGCGAGTATGGCATCAATGGACTCTACGTCGGCGTGCCTTGCAAACTTGGCGCGCGTGGGCTGGAGCAAATTATCGAGATCAACTTGCTGGCTGACGAACGGATTGCGTTGCAAAAGAGCGCCGCTGCGGTGCAGGAACTGATCGATGTGTTGGGCGTGTAGGACAGACATTCCTGTCTGTCCTTGTTGAGCGAATCCTCGAGGCGAGCAGACAAGGAAAGTTTCCATTTGTCATTCGCTCATTTCTCATTTGTCTTTGCCAGAGCGACCGATGACTGCGGACCGTCGACCGCAGGCAACCTGGCCTCCCTCGGTCGTCCGTCGCCGGTCTTCGGTCCTGTGTTTAAATGACAAATGGAAAAGACTCCTGCTCTTTCCTGGTTGAACATAACCCCACTATCCGGACAGGCAGAAATGCCTGTCCTACAAAAACAAAGAGGCACCGGTGAATAGCCGGTGCCTTTCTTTGCCTGGTGGGAACGCAAACTGTTAGTTTGCGTCTGAAACCACGCACCACGGGCGCAAATCCCTTAATTCCGGCCTGGATAAAACCTTGACTCAGTTTATCCTCGCAAATTAAGATGATTTAGCAGTCGCCCCCGACTGCCCTCATTTAGTGGCCCAGCACGAATGTCATTCCGCTGCTGCAAGTTTTTCAAGTGCCACACTTCCAAAGCTAAATTCCGGCTATCAGTCAAAGGAGTTATTCACCTGACGAGTTTCATGCCTTGCGCCGCTGGCACTTGAGCCGGCACCGCGATCACGAGCTTTAATTTCTTAACGATTGAGGAGAAACCTGATGAGCCAAGCTGAACGATGGCGTGTGGACACAGCGGAGGGCGTCTTTGAGACGGATCTGGAGACACTCAAACAGTGGATTGTTGAAGGTTGCGTGTTGCCGACCGACAAGGTAAGCAAGGGCAGTCTCAGCTGGATCGACGCTGGTCGCGCGCCGATGCTTCGTTCAGCCTTTGCAGGCGAAACTCCCGCCGCTCAACCTCCCACAAGAAGCGACGCGGTCGTTACTTCGACGTTAACAACAGACATTTCTTCCCAGACCGACCCGGTTCCATCGCCGGTGATTCGTTCGGTCCCCGAAATCCCCGACTCATCGGCGCG
>JBOGOP010000081.1:0-19632 GCA_050747225.1 Pyrinomonadaceae bacterium | reverse complement strand
AGTAGCTTCTGTGTGTCGTGGTCGCGACAAGTCACGACCGACCAAAGCGGTGACAGGTCACCGCACTCCAAAGAGTTGTTATTCGCCACTTTGCTGGAGTAGTTTGGCTACGAGGCCAGTCCAGCCGGTTTGATGGCTGGCGCCGATCCCTGAGCCATTGTCGCCATGAAAGTACTCATGAAAAGGAACATGGTCGCGCCAATTGGGCTCGGTTTGAAATTTTTCCACCGCGCCAAACACCGGGCGCCGCTCATTTGCGTCAAGCAGGAAGATCCGCGACAGTCGCTTCGAAATTTCTCCCGCAACTTCCCAAAGAGTCATCATCTGGCCTGAGCCTGTGGGACACTCGACTTTGAAGTCATCTCCCAGATAGCGATGAAACTTCTGCAGTGATTCGATCAATAGATAGTTGAGCGGAAACCAGATCGGCCCGCGCCAGTTGGAATTGCCACCGAACAGCCCGGTGCTGGACTCAGCCGGTTCGTAATCGACCCGATGCTGGGTGCCATTGACCTGCAGCACGTAGGGATTGTCCTTGTGATAACGCGAGATCGCACGGATGCCAAATGGCGAAAGAAACTCGGTTTCATCAAGCATGAACCGGAGCACGCTGCGCAATTGGTCCTGGCTAACGATCGACAATAGCCGGCGCTCTTCGTTTCCCGGCGTGCGCATACATGCAACGTTCGCCGTTAGATCGGGACGATGATTTATGAACCACTCCATCCGTCGCTTAAAGTCAGGCAATTGGTCGAGCAGTTCGGGCTCAAGGGTTTCGACGGCGAACAGCGGGATCAGACCGACCATCGAGCGCACTTTCATCGGCAGCGATTTGCCTTCTGGCAAATGGAGCACGTCATAGAAGAAGCCGTCCTCGTCATTCCAGAGCTTGATGTCTTCATCACCACGATTGTTCATAGCCCGCGCGATGGAAAGGAAGTGTTCCCAGAACTTGCTGGCCATGTCCTCGAAAGAAGGGTCTTCTTTAGCGAGCTCCATCGCAATCGCCAGCAAATTGAGGGCGTACATCGCCATCCAGCTCGTGCCGTCAGATTGTGCGATGTGGCCGCCGGTGGGTAGAGGCGCGCTGCGGTCGAACACTCCGATGTTGTCCAGCCCAAGAAATCCTCCCTGAAAAATATTCATCCCCTCAGCATCTTTGCGATTCACCCACCAGGTGAAATTAAGCAACAACTTTTTAAACACGCGTTTTAGGAAGATGGTGTCGCCGACACCGCGTCGCTTCTTCTCAATCTTGTAAACGCGCCACGCAGCCCAGGCATGCACCGGCGGATTAACGTCGCCGAAGGCCCACTCATAAGCCGGCAACTGACCATTCGGATGCATGTACCACTCGCGCAGCATCAGAATCAGTTGTTCTTTCGCAAATTCCGAGTCGACAATCGCCAACGGTACGCAGTGAAATGCCAGATCCCACGCGGCATACCACGGATACTCCCACTTGTCGGGCATCGAAATCACATCTGCGTTGTAGAGGTGCTTCCACTCGTGATTCCGGCCTTTGCTTCTCTCCGCCGGCGGCTTTGGCGCGCCCGCATCGCCATCGAGCCACTGCTCGACGACGTAGTGATAGAACTGCTTTGACCAGAGCAGTCCACCCATTGATTGACGCATGACGTTGCGAGCGTCTGCGGAGAGATCCTTCGGTATCACCGTTTCATAGAACTCGTCCGCCTCGCGCATTCGTTCGGCAAAGACCTTGTCGAAATCTGCAAAAGCATCACTGCTTTCTTTCGATTGCTTGTTCGTCAAACGCAGGCGAATCGTCTTCGTCTCGCCAGACGCGATATTCAGCAAATAATTCGCAGCAGCTTTCGTTCCTACCTGCGCCGGATTAACGGCATCCTGGGCGCCATGGACTATGTAATCGTTGATTCCATCCTTAACGTGCGGCGTCGCGTTAGGTGCATTGAATAGTCTTTGCGAGTTGGTTTCATTTTCAGCGAACAAGAGTTCGGTAGCGGCTTCGCAATAAAGCCAACGGCGTCCGAGCTCAGCATGGTCAAGTTGAATCTCATCCGGCTTAGTCTTTTTTAAGCCAGGACGTGGTGTCTTGCCCTGATCCCACGACCAGTCGTTGCGAAACCAGGCAGTGGGGAGCACGTTTACTCGCGCGGCTTCCGGGCCACGGTTCGCTACCTTGATGCGGATCAGAATGTCTTCAACGTCAGCTTTCGCATATTCGACGAACACGTCGAAGTAACGGTCCTCGTTGAAGACTCCCGTATCGATCAGCTCAAACTCTGAAGCGGTTTTGCCGCGCCGGCGGTTTTCGTCCACCAACTGCGCGTAGGGAAATTCGGCCTGCGGATACTTGTACAAATACTTCATGTAAGAGTGCGTCGGCGTTGAGTCGAGGTAGAAGTAATATTCCTTGACGTCTTCGCCGTGATTGCCCTCGTTACCGGTAAGTCCGAACGCTCGCTCTTTCAGGATTGGATCGCGACCATTCCAAAGCGACACCGCGAAGCAAATCGTTTGCCGGCGATCGCAGATGCCAGCCAGGCCATCTTCGTTCCAACGGTAAACACGCGAGCGTGCATGATCATGCGGGAAGTAGTCCCAGGCCGTGCCATAAGCGCTGTAGTCTTCGCGCACCGTACCCCAGGCCCGCTCGCTCAAGTATGGGCCCCAGCGCTTCCAGTGTTTGGTTCGTTGACGCGATTCTTCCAGCCGCTGATCCTCGGCGGTTGGTTTCTTGGGTTTGTTAGATCCTTTTGGCATGGGTATCGTGCTTTGCTTTCGGTTTCAAACGTTGGTTGCCGATTCAGTCAGACGGCTCGCAAATCCGTTCGTCCACACTCCGGACAGGTATGCGCTTCTTTCAAGGCGCCACCGAAGTCTGGATCAACCAAGGCCTGATCGCTCACGCTGTAGTCAACCTTCATTGCATGGTGATTCATCTCAGCGCCGCAGTCAGCGCAAATCATTTTGTTCGCCTGCGTCATGGCCTTCGACCTCCGGTCTGGAGTGTAGTCGCGACTGTTTGCACAACCTTACATGCGAGCATTATCAAACCCGGTTCAAACAGGGACGTTCTCCCGTCCGTATCTCAGGACCTGGCTCATCCAAACTAACTCGCCGAGAAACTTGTCGATGCGTCTCACGTAGGCGTCATCCAAAATCTTGCCGTCTTCCGCAAACAGCTTTTGCGCTCCTGAGAAGTTTCCATCCCAGAAAATCGATACCAGGCCCAGCTCCCTTAGCACTGGCAGGAGGTTTTCAATGACTCGCGTTCCGCCGAGACCGCCGGCCGAGACGCCGCATACGCCCACGGCTTTGTGGATGTATTCCTTCAGATTCGAGTCAAGCACATGCTTGAGTAGTCCGGGATAACCGTGGTTATACTCCGGCACAATCAGAACCAATCCATCAGCGCGGGCGACAGTGTTGGAGAACTCAGTGTGCTTGAGCGCCTCACCCGCGTCGTTGTTTGGAAAACCCAGATCCAGAATGTCGACAAGTTCTGTTTCAACGCCGGCACGCTTTTGCACTTCGCCAAGAACGAATTTTGCGACGTTCTCGCTAGCGCGACCCTTGCGAGCCGTACCGAGAATTACCGGAATAAAGAGCGATCGAGAATTCATTCTTTCACCAGCTGGACTGGTCGCTCGACCAACGCCATGACGTGACCATCCGGATCACGCACCAGCAGCCCTTTGCCGAAACCGAGGCGAGTGTCATTGACTGCTATTGCGCCTGGTGAAACAAGCTTGAAATCTGCGCCGACCAGACTTTCCGCGAGCTTACTTGCATCATGAACGAACAGGGTCGTCTGCCAGTGGAATAAATCGCTGGCGCGCTGATCAACGGGCGCCGGGCGGCCGTCGCGCGGCGCAAGGTATTCAAGAAATTCGATGCCGGGCCCCCCGCCAACGGCTCGAAGACTCGTGATACGCAACCTTGCGCCAAAGACATTATTCAGGTGCTCCTGTTCGGTGCCGTAGTTCTCGCTGGTGCCGGCAATGTTCAGCCCAAGCACGTCTCGATAAAACTTCAAGCTTGCATCAGTGTTGCTGACGACAATCGCCGTGTGATCGATTCCGAGAAACAACTTATCGCCGGCTCGCTGCCACTTTGCATCGCCCTTACCATTGGGAAACTGCAGAATCTCAAGCCAATGTTTGTCGGGATCGCGGAAATAAAAGGCCTTGATGCCGCCGGCGTTCTTGTTCCAATCGGGTAGACGCTGCGGACCGGTCGAGGCGTGTTCGACCTTGTTTTCTCGCAACAGTGCATACGCCTTGTCCATGTCACTGGTGATAATCGCGATGTGCTGAAACCAGCGATCATTGCTGCGCGAATCAACGGGCACCGGCCTTCCTTTTGGCGCCAGGTATTCAGTTAACTCAATGAATTCGTCGCCGAGCCGCATTCGCACTACGCGCATTCGCAAGCCGAACACGCCTTCAAGTCGTTCGTAGTCTTCGCCTGTCACTTCGACATCGGAAATCTTCTCGAACGAGAGGATTTTCGAATAAAACTCCACCGAGCGATCCATATCGGAAACTGTCATGCCGATAGCGCTGACACGCTCCACTGCCGGTGCCGTCTTTACGCTGCTTACATCCGATAGGAAGGGGACGCGCGAACTCGTCGCCCGCGCGTCCATTGGCAGGAGCGCTGTAGGAGTAAGAAGAAGAAGACCCAGATTTAGAAATAACCCGAAAATTGACTTTGTTACGTTTAGCCGGTAGTTGTTTTTCATTTTGCTTTCACCTTAGCTCAACTCTTTGGAGTGCGGTGACCTGTCACCGCTTTGGTCAGCTGCGACCTGTCGCAGCATTTATAGTCAGCAAGCTTCATCGGTTCGCGGCGTCAAGCCGCCGCGGGTGAAAGCGGTGACAGGTCACCGCACTCCAAAGAGTTAAGCTACTTCAATCGTTCCAAAAGGTGATCGCCAACCCGGAGTGCGTTAGCCATGATGGTCAGAGCTGGATTCACAGCGCCGCTCGAAGGAAAGAAACTCGCATCCACAACGTAAAGGTTGTCGACGTCATGCGCCTTGCAGTTGCTATCGAGCGCGGAAGTCCTGGGATCATTTCCAAAACGTATCGTGCCGTTCTGATGCGCCACGGCGGCAAGCGGCAGTCGCTGGCCGAGGTAGAGATTGCGCGCAAACAATCCCTGGTGGCATTCATGTCCGTGCAGGTCACAATTGGTTTGCTTCATCGCGTTCTTCAAACTCGCCTGCAATCGTTCATGACCTTCCAGGTTGTTCAGTTTGTAACTGAGCACAACCTCTCCATTGCGATTCACGGTGACGCGGTTGTCAGGATCCGGTAGGTCTTCAGAGGTAAGCCAGAAATCCAACGAGTGCTTTGCCATCAAGTCGAGCGTCCAGCCCGGTGCGATCGCCGGCGCCCCAGCCGCCAGCGTATCCGCATCCAGTTTGCCGACAAACGAAATGTGTCCCATCGGGTATTCCCAGTCTTTTGTGCCGAAATAGAAGTCGTTGATCGCCAGCGTCTTTTGAAAAACAGTCGGGTTCGGACACTTTGAAAGTGCCATCAACACCGAATTGATATGACCCATGTAATGTCTACCGACTACATCCGAACCGTTTGCCAGCCCGTTCGGATGGCTGTCGTTCGCCGATCGCAGTAACAAGGCCGCCGAATTAACCGCGCCGCACGAAACCACTACGATGTCGGCGGAATATGCTTCCTGTGCACCGTTTCTCTCCACTATTACCTTGCTGACTTCGCGAGCATTGCCGTTTGTTTCCAAACGCAGCACTTTCGCGTTGGTGACAAGCGTTACGTTCTCGTGCTCAAGGGCCGGATCGACGCAGATGGTCTGCGCATCGGCTTTGGCATTGATCAAGCAGGGATGGCCGTCACAGGTATTGCAGCGGATGCAGGCGCTCCGACGAGGGTCCTTTTCGTTGATCTTGATTCCGAGTGGCACGTGAAAAGGTTGCAGGCCTGCTCGCTTGAGGTCATCAGACAGGTGTTGGATACGTTGCTCGTGACTGACGGCTGGATATTTGTAGGGAGCGCTCGAGTACGGTTCAGTTGGATCTTCGCCGCGGTTGCCGTGTACCTGGTAAAGATGTTCAGCCTCAGTGTAGTACGGTTCCAATTCATCGTAGCTGATGGGCCAGGCCGGTGACGTCCCGCCATGATGCTTGAGTTCGCTAAAGTCCTCCTTGCGCAAGCGAAACAAAGCTGCACCGTAAAACTTCGTGTTGCCACCGACGAAATAGTTTGTGTGCGGATGCAGCGCGCCACCGCCCACGTCGTACCACGATTCCTTGGTGTTGTACTTCCCCTCGAGGTTGACGGCCCGCGTGCTCCAGTTGTCCTTCTCGCGCGGAACGTAACCGCCGCGTTCAAGCAACAGGATGCGCTTCCCGGAGGGCGCGAGTTTGTAAGCAAGCGTGCCGCCGCCGGCGCCGCTGCCGATGATTATCACGTCGTAGTGGTTGTTGTTTGTCATGGCTCAGGCTCCGAAAGTAGGACAGACATTCCTGTCGGTCTTCTCGCGACAGAAGACTGGACAGGCAGGAATGCCTGTCCTACTAAGTTAGCGACTCATCGACTGCATTGAATCGTTCATCAAGGGCGCAGTTCCGAAGTTGACGCTGAAGCGCTTGCACCAGATCGTTACCGCGCGATACTTCGCCAGGTCGGTATTCGCCGGCAGGTCATAGTTCTGGTCGCCAATGTTCCCTTTCAGCGATCCAATATCCACGAACCCGGCCTTCATCACGGTGTCGTTGTCTTTCGCGTCATCAGCCGCGACGAGATAAACGTGCACGTCCGGACCGTTCGACGTTTCGAAATTCGTCAGACGCAAAGTCTTGTTGCCATCGGCGAGCTGAAACACCGAAGCGGTGCCTTTGGTCTCATGCGCGCCGCTGTGAAATTGACCCGTCGCAACTTTGTTGCTCGCCGCGGACGCGGTCGGAAACTGTTCGTTAACTCTCTGATTAATAAAAAGCCGCTCGGGCCGGAATGCATACCAGGCACCGACACCAACTAATAGAACCACTAAGACAACTGCTGACTTCTTTGACATGATCATCTCCTCTCAAGAATCGGTTGGATGGAGCACACCTCCGGCTTGGGATTCGTAGAATCCATGTTTGAATTTTGCCGTTGTTGCTCGCTTATTCTGTGACTCGGTTTGGCAAAAACATCGTTCAGCTTCGCCACCCGATAACCTCTAACGCCTATTGGTCGAGGATGAAGGCAAATCCTTACACGCCCGATTCATGCGGCAGCGCCGCTGTAAGTAAACTCTGATTGCATTGCGTTTAGATCCATCGGAAGTTGGGTCGGATTGTTGTTTCCTGAGGGGGAAGCCGGACTAAGTCCCCCAAACCATTCGGCCTCAAGAAAGTGCCTGAGCTTGGCACGGCTGCGGTGCAGGATTACCCAAAGATTATTGGGCGACACGTCCAGAACTTCACAGATCTCCTCGCTGCTCAGACCATCGATCTCTCGCAATGTAAATGCGATGGCCATTTGGGGTGAGAGTCGCGCCAGACAGCGATTGAACACTTCCCAAAACTCCTGGGATTCCAAAAGCTGGAGCGCGTCAGCCGGCCAGCTAACCGGCGCGTGATCCTCGCGCCAATGTCCGCGCCACGGCCCATCCTTCTCGAACCAATCCAAATCATTTCCTTCTTCATCGGACCACTGGAACTCTGGCGTTCGGGCGACTCGTCGAAAGTAATCGACGACCTTGTGCCTCATGACGCCGACGAGCCAGGTCCGCTCCGAACTTCGCCCCTCATGTCCCTGATAAGAACTCATCGCCGCCAGTAACGTTTCCTGAAGCAAATCTTCGGCGGTCGACGAATCTCTCACTCGGACCAGGGCGTAACGATAGAGATAGTCGCCATGCTCAACCAGCCAATCGGTTGGGTCGAGCTGTGCTTTTGTGTCGGGAAAGCCGGTCATTGCACTCACCTCACCGCTTTCTTTGAATTTCAATCTGTTTGGATCGGCGTGGTAATGATTCTGACTAATTAGACGCCGTAGGATTCAAACGGATGCAGAATTTGAATACTGATGCAGTTTGAAGCCCGCAGTTCAGAGTTCAAGTTTTAGCTTGTGTTTTGGCGGGTAAGCCACAGCCTAAAGGCTGAACTCTGAACTACTGGCCTCAATCTGCATCACTACCAGAATTTGCGATCTCTGGCGGCCGGCTCGCTTAGTGGAGTATGCTTTGCCGCGTCACACAGGCGTAACCGTGGAGAGCGACCTTGAGTTTTCTGCCTGAACACGAGGATGAAGCCAACCTGGCATCGTTGGCCACGTTCAAACGGAACCTTGGATTTGTTCCGCGCATCTTCCGCGCTCAGATGGCCCGACCCGACCTGGTCGAATCACAGGCGAAGCTGATCGATACTCTGCTGTTTGCCAAAGGTGCATTAACGCGAATTCAAAAAGAGTTCATTCTTTTGGCAGTCTCTGGCGCCAATAACAACTCTTACTTTCCGGCTGTCCATTCCAAAGCTTTGGAGGTTTTGGGCGTAAAAGCGCAGCAATCCGCACAAGTCGTAAGCGATCACCATCAGGCCAATCTCGCTGAACCTGATATTGCGCTGCTGGATTTCGTCAGAAAGTTGGCGTCACAACCAACTGGAATTTCAGTTGCCGATGTAGAACTCCTGCGCCAGGCTGGTTTCAATGACGAACAGATATTGGAGGCTGTGTTGATGGCTGGGCTGACGAATTTGCTCAACTCGGTGCAGATGGGCTTAGGCGTCGAACCCGATTTCAAACCTCGCGTCACATTTCCTCGAAAAGAAGTGAATCTTGCGATTGATTCCCAGCGTCCAATTCTTGAGCAGCCACTGGCGGAGGAAACTGTGTCTGCCGATCCGGACGCGGAATTTGTCACCCGGGTTAAAGCTGGAGACACGGATGCATTCGAAGAACTGGTGCGGCGGCACGGACGCAGAGTTTACCGGAGTTTGATCGGTCTGCTTGGCAACGCCGAAGAGGCGGAAGATGCTTTGCAGGATGCCTTCTTGAAAGCGTTCCTGCATTTGCCGGAATTCGAGGGGCGCTCGAGGTTCTCGACCTGGTTGGTGCGAATTGCTCTCAACACCGGATTGCAACGCTTGCGAGGTCGCAAAGATTTTGAGACCCTTGACGAGGAAAGCGAAGAATTCAGACCACGGCGGATTCAGGCATGGCAGGAGAATCCAGAGGATTCGTATTCGCGTGAAGAGTTACGGAGATTGGTTGAGCAGGAAGTGATGAAACTGCCGGCAAAATATCGGGTAGCCTTGATGCTCCGCGACCTTGAAGAACTTTCGACTGAGGAAGCGGCGAATATCTTAGGGCTCACGATCCCTGGGTTGAAGGCGCGCGTCTTGCGCGGACGTTTGATGCTGCGCGAATCGATGGTTACGTTTTTTGCGAAATCAAGCGGGGGAGTCGAGGCATGATTAGCTGTCAGGATTTTATTACTGAGTTGGGAAGTCTGCTTGATAACGACCTCGCGATGGAGATTCGCGAGCAACTCGAAACCCATCTCGCTCACTGCAACACCTGCCAGGTGCTCTACGATTCCACCCGCAAGACTCTGCGCATAGTTACCGAAAGCGGATCATTCGAGTACCCCGGTCCGATTGCTGAACCTCTGGTCAACAAAATCATGGATCGGATTCGCTCCGGCTGTGAGTTACCCACGCCGCCGGCATCGAAGTGAGGGTTGCTGCTAGGCCATTACTGCCTTGCTCTTCTCCAGATCAATTCGGGATTTGAAATCAGGCACTGTGCCAAGACCGAAGCCAACATAGTTGGCAAACTTGGCGAGTCCGACGCACATCACTGCCTCAAGGATTTGCTGGTCTGTGAAGCCATAAGTGCGCAAGTCGTCGATGTCCTCCTGGGTGACCTTCAGCGCATGATTGTTTAGTTTTAGCGCGAAATTCAGCAGCGCTTTTTCAACAATCGGGAGATCCGTTGACATGTGATCGAGAGCTATCTGCTCTGGTTCGGGACCTTCCAGTTTCAGCATCCGAATGATCTCGCAGTGCGCCGTAACGCAATAAGTGCTCAGGTTCGCTGCCGAACAAACCAGAAAAATATTCTCTTTCTGGCTGCGCGTTAGCGCGCCCTCTTTGATCAGGATGGAATCGACAAGCCCCACTTCAGCGTCCAAAATATCCGGCCGCGCGGTTTGCGTGCGGAAGAAGTTTGGAATGAAACCGTAGTCGTTCTTGATCAGTTGCAGCGTCGGAAAATCTTTTTCGTCGAAGGGTTCTTCACGAAGAAAGCTCATAGTCCCTCCTAGGGGGAAGTCCGGAGTGGACTTCAGTTCGGGATCGGCCAATGCTACGACTGACGGATAGAAGGGTCAAGTAAAGACACATGCGGATAGCAGTGTTAGGAACCGGTGGTGTGGGTGGATATTTCGGCGGGCGGCTCGCCCAAGCCGGCGAGGACGTTGCCTTCATTGCGCGTGGCGGGCACTTGCGCGCGATCCAAACCGAGGGCCTGAAGGTTGATAGTCTGAACGGCGACTTCGTGATTTATCCCGCGCAGGCCACAGATGATGTGAACGAAATCGGCGTGGTTGATCTGGTGATTGTCGGAGTAAAAGCGTGGCAAGTGCCGGAGGCGGCGCAGGCGATGAAGCCTCTGGTCGGCCCTGAGACTATGGTACTGCCGCTGCAAAATGGCGTGGAGGCGCCATCGCAACTTTCCGCGGAATTGGGCAGCCCATCGGTGATTGGCGGCCTGTGCAAGATCGTCAGCTTCATTGTTGGCCCCGGTCACATTCGCCATGCGGGATTTGAACCGTCTGTGGTCTTCGGCGAATTGGACAACTGTAGCAGCGGGCGAGTTGAAAAGATTCGCGAAACGTTTGTCAAAGCCGGCGTCAACGCAATGGTCGCGTCTGACATTCACGTCGCTTTATGGACAAAGTTTCTGTTCATCAGTGCCTTCAGCGGCGTTGGCGCGTTAACCGGACAGCCGGCGGGGAAAATTCGTTCGACTCCTGAAACGCGAGCGCTCCTCATGCGAGCGATGGAAGAAGTTTATGCATTAGCCCAGGCGCGTGGCATAAAGCTCCCGACAGACTCAGTCGAAAAAGCTTTGGCGAGCGTGGAAAGTTTGCCTGATGGTGCGACCAGCTCCATGCAGAGAGACATCGCCGCTGGCAGACCATCGGAACTTGAATCGCAAACTGGCGCCGTCGTCCGCATGGCAGTTGAGTCCGGCGTCGAGGTGCCTACGCATGAAATGATCTATGACGGCCTGAAGCCCCTCGAGATGGAAGCCCGGCTATGACACGGCCTTATGCGAGGAACGGTAGAGCATTGCCATTACCGCAGACATCGCGACCAGCAAACCGGTAGAGAACAGAACAACAATCCGCGGACCGATCGATTCGAACAACTGACCAATCGCGAGTGGCACTAACATCGCACCCAAACTTGCGCCCGTGATAAAACCGCCCGTCATCTGCCCGGTCAAACGCAGTTGCTTGTCTGCGAAGGCAAGCAGAGTCGGAAAGATCGACGCCATGAACAGGCCCAGTCCGCACGTTCCCGTAATCAACGCACTCAACGAATCCGGAAACAGAAGAATAATGAAGATGCTGGCCAGGCATCCAGCCAGATCGACAAACAGGATTGAGCTATGTCTAAAGCGCCGGGCAATCGGGACCGAGAGGATTCGTCCAAGAGTAAGTGCAGCCCAAAAACCTGACGTGAGATAAGCCGCGACGGTCGCAGTAGTGATCTTAAGGATGGTGGCGTATGTGAAAAGCCAGCCGCCGAAGCTGACCTCTGCGCCAACATAGAGAAAAAGAAACAGCGCTATCAGAAACGCCAGGCGACCGCCGCCGTTGATTTTCTCAGGCTTCGTAGACGTGGTGTTTGGTGCGGGACTTGGCAAGCGCCACACCCACAAGGCCATCGGCAACAACATCAGGGAAAGTACAAAGTAGACCTCTCTCCCGGAGTATCCAAGCGAGACGATTGCAGCCAGCACCAGCGGTGAAAGCAATGCGCCGACGCCGAAGAACGAGTGAAGCGCATTTAAAAGTGGCCCAACGCTGTTGCCCTGAGTTCGCACCAGCAGAATGTTCGCGCCTATGTCCAGAGAAGACTCAGCCGCTCCCAGCACAAACATCGCCACGATTAGTATCCAGAAACGGGAGGCAAGCGGAACGAGCGCCATCAGCCCGGCCATAAGGACCAAGGTGGTGCCTAGCACGGTGTTCCCAGGTAAACGGTCAAACAACTTGCCGCCACGCGAACCGAGGACATAACCCAGAGAGCGCGCCATAAACAAATAGCTAATCGCGCCCAAGCTAACGCGGGTTTGTATCGCCAGAGCCGACAGAGTTGGCCCGAGCGATCCGGTTGTGAGCCCGAGTCCGATGAACGAAACAAAGTATGCGGCCGTTTGGGCCGCTCTAAGCGTACGCTGGTTCGGCGCTCTTTCGACGGGCAACGTTGTAGTCGCAGCACTCATTTCGTGATTCTTCTGCCTTCATCAAGTTGAGGTCGGAACGACTCTCTTCGCTGCCGACAACGAGTCGCCCAGAGTCCAAAGTGCAGCACCCAGCAACACGACGTCCTTCAACAGAAAGCCTCCAGAACCGGAGAGGGCAGGGAAGCCACCAAGACTCTTTTCCCAACCGGGCAGCGAAAACAGGAAGGTGAGCGTGGCCAGAAAAGTACAAATGGCGATAACGCTGCCGATAGCTGATAGCTTCGCTGACAAAGGGCGAATCGCGATTAACACCGCCGCGGAAATCTCGGCGACGCCGATAACGTTTGACGTCGCTTGTAAGCTAAGGAATTTATACATCCAGCTCATCAAAGGACTCGTCTCGACCAGGGCCTTGATGCCCGCAGCCTCATATGCCGTAAATTTCATTGCGCCGATCCAGCCCAGCACAATCACGAGCCCATAACGGATAAGGAATTCGCCTGCCCTTTGGACCGGGAGTTTGTCAAACCTCCGAATATCAATTCCGTTAACCATCACTGTCTCCTTGTTCGTCAGACATCGTGCGGCTTCGCCGAGTGGGCTAATTGCAGACAGTCGCACGCGTTCATGCAAATAGTCGTGGTCAGCAGGCGAACCTTACAGTTACGATTCCTGCAGCATCTTCACCAAATCTGTACCTGTTTGCTTTCTGACCGAAGAGTTGCATCACTCGCCTGGCAGTTGAACGCCTTAGCGAATTCGGGGATGTTCGCAAGCGGACCGATCACGCGGAAGCGTGGGAAGGCGTGTGTGTCTGTCACCGCCAAAATGCGGATCACTTCTGGGCGCGCCAGCGCGCGCCATATTTGTGCGTAGGCAATAAAGAATCGCTGTTCCGATGTGAACCGGTTCTCAGCTGCAGAACCGTCGGACTGAGGAGGTCGCGATTTGTCCTTCAGCGACTTCTGAAACGCGAGGTAAGCAATTCTGACCCCTCCCAGGTCGGCGATGTTCTCGCCGCGGGTCAGTTTTCCGTTCGTGTGAACGTCATCAATCAGAATGTAGTCGTCGAACTGTTTCTCAATCTGGCTTGCGCGTGCGTTGAAGTTGTTCTCGTCTTCCCTTGACCACCAGTTCTTGAGATTTCCCCGCGCGTCAAACTGCCGGCCCTGGTCGTCGAAGCCGTGAGTGAGTTCGTGGCCGATGACGACTCCAATCGCGCCAAAGTTACTCGCGTCATCCGCGTTCGGATCAAAGTAGGGTGGTTGTAGTATGCCCGCCGGAAAGACAATCTCATTCAGATTCGCGTTATAAGAAGCGTCCACCGTCATCGGTGTGTTGTTCCACTCGTCGCGATCCAACGGCTTGCCGATCTTTTTTAGCTGGCGTTGAAACTCAAAGGCATTCGCTTGGAGATAATTGAGCACATAAGAATTTTGGTCGACAGCCAGCGCGGAATAGTCGCGCCACTTGTCGGGATAACCGATCTTGACCTTCATGGCCTCCAGTTTCTGCAATGCCTGCTGCCGCGTGTCCTCGCCGATCCAGTCCAAAGTCAAAAGACGTTCACGTAGTGCCTCTCTTAAATTGAGAACCATCGCCTGGGCGCGGACCTTTGCCTCCGGGCTAAAGACACGCGCAACGAAAAGTTGGCCCAGAGCTTCGCCCAAAGCTTGATCGGTGTCCTGCAAGACGCGCTGCCAGCGTGGTTGGATGTCTTTCGCTCCAAAAATCACCGCGCTATTAAAGTGAAAGTCTTCTTTGACGAAAGCTGAACTGAGCTTACTAGCCGTCGCATTGATTAGCGTCCAGCGGAGGTAAGTTTTCCAGTCGTCCAAGGACACTGCGGTCATGAGCCTGTCCAGTTCTTTGAAAAACTCCGGCTGCCCCACGTTGATCTCGCTGGGTTTTGCCAAACCAATGGCGGCAAAGTAGCGATCCCATGAGAAACGCGGTGTCAGGACCCGAAGCTCGGCAAGCTTCATCTTGTTATATAGCAAATATGGATCGCGCCGCTCAACGCGCGTTTGCGAGACTCGCGCCAGTTGTATTTCTAACGCCATAGCAGTGCCAGCTTCCGACGCTGCCCGCTTTGAATCATCCCCGAGTAACTCGAACATCCTGCCGATATGTTTGACATACTCGTCGCGAATCCCAACAGTGCGCTCGTCCTGGTTGGCATAGAAATCACGATCCGGTAAGGCCAAACCGCCCTGATAGAGTTGAGCGATGTTCTGCGTACTGTTTTTTGCGTCCTGACTGACGAAGAAGAGAAACGCCGGAAAGACTTTCTGCCGGTGCATGTGGGCAAATTCAGCTTGCAAATCGGAGGTGTTTTTGATCGCTGCAATACGAGCAAACTCTCTGGCAAGAGGTGTGGCTCCTTCAGTCTCGATCCGCGCCTCGGCCATACCGCTGCGGTAAAAGTCTCCCACCTTGCGAGCCGCGCTTCCCTTTGGAGCATGCGTGTCCGCTGCCGCCGTATCCGCTATCTGATGAAGCACCCCAAAGTTTTTTTCGCTCACTTCGCTGATCACGGCCCAATAGGGACGATCAGCGGGAATGGACGTATGAGCCAGCCAGTTGCCGTTAGCAAACTGGTAGAAGTCCCGGCAGGGCTTTACAGATGTGTCCAAGGCTTTGAGATCAATGCCGAGCTCGGCCGGTGGTAGCCATTGCGCGAACAGATTAACAGTCAGGCAGAGTCCCGTGAGAAGCGTCAACACCGCGTTGCTTGCATGGTTTTGCTGTCCCCTCTTCATCTCTATTACCAAGCCTTGAATACGTTGTGCGACACATCCGCTGAGTGAATCATGCCAGGACATGTAATACGTAGGCCAGGGGAAAGAACCACAAAGCCTGCCTGAAACGCAGTGCACGCGGGCCGCTAGTGATTAGATCGAAATTCATTTACCTTTCCTGTCCACGCTGCGCGTTAAGGCCGCCTTAAGTTC
This sequence comes from Pyrinomonadaceae bacterium, assembly GCA_050747225.1. Taxonomy (GTDB): domain Bacteria; phylum Acidobacteriota; class Blastocatellia; order Pyrinomonadales; family Pyrinomonadaceae; genus PSRF01. The sequence goes on along the minus strand of JBOGOP010000081.1, from coordinate 4,244 downwards.
ATAATCGTTTCGGCTCTCCTCAACAAACTCCCCATTCTTATGGACGAATACCAGCGATATTTAGCCGCATCCGATACAGTCCACTCCTTGCGCAAAGGTAGAGCGTCTTGCCGTCAGCATCGCCCCAAGCGAAGTTGTGTGCGTGCTTCGGCGTGATGATTGTGCCCAGGTGTTTTCCTTCGGCGGAGATGACCCACAAGCCTCCAGGTCCTGAAACGTACAGATTGCCTTTCTGGTCGACCTTGATGCCATCGAGCGCATCTTCACCGGGCGTGCTGGTCATGTCAAAGAACAACTTACCGTTCCTTAGAGTCGCATCAGCGTTGACTTCGTAGCGCATCACGACCTTCTTCTTGTCATCCCAATCGCCAACGTACAGATATTTTTCGTCAGGCGAAAAGGCGATGCCATTCGGACCGGTAAAGTCTGTGCTAATCAGTTGCAACTTGCCTCTGTAGATCGAATAGACGCCGCTGAATGAGAGCTGCTTGCGCGGGTCGTCAAAGAACTTCGGGAGACCAAACGGCGGATCAGTAAAGAAGAGCGTGCCGTCTGAACGATAAACAAGATCGTTTGGGCTATTCAGCCGTTTGCCCTCGTAACTGTCGGCAAGAATAGTCTGCGTTCCATCCTTCTCGTCACGCACCACGCGATGATTGCCGTGCTGATTGATCGTTAAGCGCCCTTGCGCGTCGAGCGTTAGCCCATTTGATCCTGGCTGGCCATACTCGGCGATGTCGGCGCCCGAGTAACCACTCTGAGTGCGGAATGTTTCCAGCCTGCCTGCTTCGTTTCCGTTGGGTGTGTACTTGTAGATTGTGTTCGCGTTCGGATCGCTGAACAGAAGATAGCCGCCATCTCTGTTAACCCAGATTGGACCTTCGGTGAACTTGAATCCGTCGGCGAGTTTGAAAACTTTCGGGTTTGGCCCGATGACTTCGTTCATTGCCGGGTCGTTGCGAACCACCTCGACGTTGACTTCGCTCGGTGTCAGCACCACCGGGCCAGGCTCAGTCTTATAGAACGAGAGCCTGGCGTAGCGCACGTAGATAAAATTCGTCGGGGGATTCGAAAGCGGACCATTGACGCCAAAGATGGCGAGCTGAATCTGCTGGCCCGGCTTGACGTTGCGTCCAATGACCAAATGATTCTCGGCGTTCCAACCGGCGATTACCGATCCGCCAGATTGGCCCAGCGTGCGCGACAGTTCGCCATCAACCCAGATTTCGGCGTAATCATCCAGCGAAGTTTCAAATACGGCCGTGGAACCGTTGGGATCAAAGTCGCCGACGCGCTCGGGAACAGTTAGCTTGATGCGATACCAATTAAAGCCCAACCGGCCATTGCCGCGACGCTGATCGAGAGTTGTCGGCGCAATCACATCCCATTTTGAGTCGTCGAAATCAGCACCACCTGCGTGCGGCGTATAGTCATAAGTCTTGACTGGTCCGCCCGTTGGCTGCTTGTCTGCGCCTGGGCCGCGAAAATCAGCTTCGACAATTTTCGTGTCGCTGTATCGCCACTCACCTTTGACCGAGATCACACCTTCAGCGGTAGCGAGATCGATCATTGCTTCGGGTTTGCCGGTTGGAACATCCGCGGATGTCTTCGCAGGCTGTGACGCCTGCGAAGCGCTGCCTCTCAAACCCGCGTAGAGCGAGGCCGCTATGATCACAACGAATGCCGCTCTCAGAACCTGTGTCAGTCTTCGCGCGTTCATTTCATTTCTCCTTTGGTCACCGCTGAGTTGTTTGCCTTGATCGCCGCCGCCGCATTGTCAGCGCCGACTTTCGCGATGTCTTCATCCTCTTGCGGCGAGTTGCCGCTGACGCCAATCGCGCCAACTACTCTGCCCTCAACGATAATCGGCACGCCGCCTTGCAACGCCACGGCGCCCGGCAAGGCCAGCGCCGACACGCGCCCATTCTTTACCTGGTCTTCAAACACTTTGCTGGGTCGGCGAAAGATCGCCGCCGTGCGCGCTTTAGCGATCCCAACATCCACACTGGCGACTTGCGTATCATCGAGCCGTTCAAGCACCAGCAAGTAACCACCATCATCGACTACGGCTATTACGACCGTCGCGCCGCGCTTCTTTGCTTCAGCTTCAGCAGCTGCGGCAATCTTTTTGGCAGCATCAAGCGTTAGGACCTGTTTGGTCGGCAGTTGCGCTTTGGCCGCGCCGGCTATAATTGCGAGCGCAAACATTACGGAAAGAATTCGACGTGTCTTCATGGCCTTCCTCTTTCATTCGTTGAGACTCTGTGGACTCCTAACGAACCTTGATCGTGTAGTACAGGAACGCTCCGTTAACTTCCTTGAACCAGTGCGGCGTGTTACTTGGTACGATGATCACTTCGCCTTTCGACAACTCGCGCGTCTCGCCACCTTCAATGCGCGAACCGCGAATTTCGTTGGGCTCGATCTCTTTGGTGTCTACGGCCGTTCCACCCGTCACAAATGTTGCGGTGCCTTCCATCACGTAAATGATGTCGGTATCGAGTGTGTGAATTTCAGCCAGACCCGGCTTGTCTCGACGGCTGGTGTGAACCATGTAGTTCCGGTTCGTGCCGTCCAGTAGAATCGCGCCCTTTGAAAACGACGCCGACACCTGGCTCCTGTCGAAGAACAAGACGGGTGAAGTTTTCATCGGCGTCGCGTCGCTCATTTTTGCGTCGGCGGAAAACACATTCGCGCCGGCTATCGCCAACTCTTCATCCTGCTGCGCACTTGACGCGCCGCTGACGCCCACACCGCCGACGATCTGTCCGTCGATCGTGATCGGCACTCCACCCTGCAATGGCGTGAAGTAAGCATCAGGCAACGCCACCATCGCCGTACGGCCGTTCTTGATGATGTCTTCGAAAGCTTTGGTAGGGCGTTTGAAAAGCACCGCAGTGCGCGCTTTACCAATCGAGATGGTGGCGCCCGCAGCGAAGGTGCCATCCAAACGCTCCAGGGCCATCAGGTTGCCGCCGTCATCGACGACGGCAATGACGCCGCCGGGCGCGTTGTTCTTCTTTGCGTAAGCGACTGCGGCGGCGATGACTCTTTTAGCGCCGTCGATAGTCAGCGATTTCTTCTCAACCGTCTGTGAGTTCGCAATCGGCGATATGCTCAGCACAGTCAAACTTAGGATTGCCAGTCTCAATGCCGTTTTCATTACTCGTCTCCTTGGAGTGCGGTGACCTGTCACCACTTTCGCCTTGGGCGGCTTGACGCCCCAAACCTTAAGCGAGTTTTCAGCGACATTGGTCCGCGACATGTCGCGACCGACCAAAGCGGTGACAGGTCACCGCACCCCAAGGAGTTGTCGCTGATAATCGCGTTATCACATTCCGGTTTCCGGAGTGATGGTGATGCGGAAGAACCCGGCGTTCTTTCCTGTCCACCGGTCGTCCTTCACACGACGCACGACACCATGTTCATCGGGACCGGTGTTCGGGCCTTTTTGTCTCGGCCCCTGATTCGGACCGATGCCGATTTCTTCGTCCACTTCGGTGCCGGCGTTCCACAGAATGAATTTTTCCGTGATATCCCCGCTTACCGCATTACCTTTGGCGTCGAACAGCGCGATGCCATTAGCGTCCGGCGCGTAAAACCAATCGTTCGACTGGCCAAACATCATTGTTGAAAAGAGCTTCATGCCCGGCATCGCCGTGAAGCGGTATTCAAAACTGTCTCCAGGACGAATTGGACCCGGGCCCATCGCGCCCGCCGGCGTATTAAAGACACCATGCAGGTTTGACGCGTGATGCATCGCCACGAGTGACGCGACCAGTCCAGACGGATCACCGTCTTCGGCCTGCATCTCCAGACCATTGCGGGCCGGCTTTCCTTCGCTGAACAACGTGTTGGTCTTTGCGTTGAGCACGAACATCCCCGGTGACAACGCGAATGGGAACTTCGTTCCATTCGAAGCCGTCATGCCTTCGGGATTGGAAATGTTTTCGACCTTGACCGTGAATTTGGCCGCTGCGGCTTTCCGAGTTGCGACCGCCGTTGTGTACTGGGCCAAATAGCAGGCCGTCAGTAGCGCCAAACCGATAACGAGCTTTCGATTTGTCATGACTTGAATTCTCCTTCTAAGTAATGGTTGATGACTAGCCACAGTCGGAATTTCGGATTTCGAAATTCGGATTTCGGATTCGCAGATTTGAATTCGAAGGCCTTTCGTCGTGACAAGAAATTCGCAATCCGCATTTCGAAATCCGAAATTCCCATTGTCTCTGCTTCTCTATGGC
>JBOGOP010000080.1:0-19730 GCA_050747225.1 Pyrinomonadaceae bacterium | reverse complement strand
GCAAAATGTCGCTGCCAGAAACCATGGGTGAGAATCGCGGCTGGGGCACTTCCCTTCCCGTCTTCTTCCGGCGTAAAGACGCGGCCCAGCATCGCCTGCGCACCCAACAAGGGAAAGAGTGACGATGAAACTTTGGCTCCCTCGACGCGCTCAGGACTGCCTTGACCAGTAAGATTGAAACTGCCATCAATGGTTGCCGCAACTTCGTCGAAGACCTGGTTCTCGGCGCGAATGTCGAGATACTGTCCGGGAGAGAACCAGTCCTGCGCAACGTTCAATCCAGGTGAGCGATTCCAAAGGATCACCAGCCGGTCCGACTCCTTGTAGGCGAGCGGGCGAAACAAGAGAGCATTGGCAACACTGAAAATAGCGCTGGTGGCGCCGATGCCGATGGCCAGCGACAGCACCGCTACTGCCGTAAAGCGCCGATTCTTGAATAACATCCGAAAGCCATAGACAAGGTCTTGCCAAAGAGTTTCCATTAGTCACCTCTAAACGGTGGCATTAGATGTAGCTCATGCTAATACGCAGGCACGATTGAGCAGGTTTATGACTTGCGCTAAAGGCGATGGGAAGTAATACCGCTCAACTTTGACGTCGCCCGTCTATTGCACGATTCGCACGACATTGATTGGCTGCGCTGGCAGCAACTGCGGATTTTGCTTGTTCAGGAACGCGGTGATCTGAACGACATCCTCAAAGGACGCCGAAGACCAGAGGGCGGTCTTGCACATTGCGTCGGTCTGCGTACCCCTGCCCACGACGTAGTTTGGCGTTTTGATCACCGTGCAATTGCAGTTGGCTTTCGATATGTCCGTATCGACCGTACAGGGACTGTCCAGACACATTGCGTAGGTAGCCTCGGTCGCGCAAACTGCTGTGCTGGAGATGGGAGAATAACGTGAAGCGATCGCAAGACCTGGCGTGGGCGCAGTCTGGGGCACTTCCGCACACGAATTCTTGCCTGCAGAATAGGCGTCCTGCTTAACGTCGCACAGACACGAGGCACCGGTTCCGGTGAGGGTGCACATCGCGGTGGTGCATAGCGCATAGGTGCCCTTGCAAACCGTAAACGCGGCGGTCGCTGCGGCAGACGTGACGCCCATAGATGGCGACGCAGTCGCGGAACCAGGCGCATTGTTTGCTTGGGAACAGGCCAGGAGACATAACGAACAAAATAGAACTGTGACAACAGCGATTTTTCTCATGAGTAATTCTCCTTGTTGTTGTGGAGTGAAACCGTCTGCGTCAGTTTTGACGGCAACCGTCTCTCTACAGTTGAATTAGTGGCGCGATCGAAGATTCAATCGTCCCTGTGCGTGAAGAACTCCAATAACCGATCCCGCTGCCAGCCAACGCAGCTGACCGAGCGGAACTGCGTTCAACGTATCGCCCGACAATGGCATGAAGCGCACTGAAAAGTAGCTTTATTTGCGCAGGACTATACCATTGTCTCCGCTGGATAGCTCCGCAAAACACCTGCTGATTTATTCGCTGCGCATCTCCCTTCCCGATCCTACAGTTTGACTCCAGACGCCGAGGAGTTTATTAATGCTCTGAACAGTCTAAAAGATAGGCCCAATTTGGAAGGTGACTAATGAGGAACGTAGTAATCCACTACTGCTCTTTATGACCAGTCAAGAAGGTCATCGCTGCCCGGGTGGCAGCTGAACTCAAGGACGACAGCGGCCTTCAGGTGCGGATAATAAAGGGTGGACTTGGGGAGTTGAGCGTGTCTATCGATGGTCGAAGAGTGATTGACACAAATCGGCTTTGGTATCCGCGACCCAGCAGGATCGCAAACGAAATAAGAAGCTTGTTAAAAAAATAGGTCGCCTTCGAAAGAGATCTGTTCGCTTCAAACCAGGATCTCAAAACGTGAAATCGCGCGTGAGCTTGACTTGAAGACTGTAAGATGGGCGTTCGAGACCAGCGCCCGTGGTTTGATTGTAGATGACAAAGAGATCGCTGTTTGGACGATAAATGTAGCGTAGACGTACGTTGATCGTTGAAATTCGCGCAGCCGAATTCATTTGCATCAGAGCGGACGTCAGGAGTCGGCGCGAGAAATTGTAATTCACCCTTCCTGCGAAAAGGTTGATCTTGAAAACACCTTGCGGCAAGCGAACGTTATTGAAACTATCGCTGAAGTCGAATAGCCAATGTTCGTTTGGTCTGAAGGTTATGCCGCCTGAAAACTCATCCCTCTTACCTGAATAGAAATCGCCCCACTTGTATCTTCCCGTAAGAATCAATCTCTTGCTGTTAGAGCTGGTCAATGACACACGCGGTCTGTTGAAGCGATAGGTGCCGGCTGGAATGAGAATTCCCGGTCTGATCTCGAAAGGGGCATTGAGCACGTCAGTGACGTCTTCAATAGGCCGGAAGAAAAAGTCCGACGAGTTCTTGAATTGAGTGTCCCACGAGAGCTCGATCTGCTTCGTTGCGAGTTTACCTCGCCGATCTGTGTAGTATTCGATCTGGGTTTCAAACTCCATCTGGCGCACGTGAGGGATGAAGCGGGGCCGAGGTTTATAAGCAACCTGGCCGAAGTACTGATGAATTCCATTCCGTTCTACGAATCCGACCTCCGGATTGAAGTTTGAGCCGATGTCCTCGTAAACAGTAATGAACCGCCAAAGGTTATTCTCGAAGCGTGAATCAATTCGGCCTGACAGAAAACTGGAGCGCGTTCCGGGCGTCGCAGTTCCCATTAGAAAAGCCTTAATCGAATAGTGGTCAGTAATATTGAACTCAGCGTCTACACCCGCACCACGGTTATAGCGTCGGCCGCTGGCCGATGTAGCGCCTTGCCGATTTACGAACATCGCGCCGATGAAGGATCGCTCGAGAATGTCGCGCTTGACGCGTGCGACGGTAAACTGCTGGCGAGGAATTCCGAATCCTGACGTGGAATTGCCGAGTTTGCGCGTTTGCACTTGCAGAAATCCGACGTTGTAATGACCAATCTTGCCGGTGAGTTTAGCGCCGAAATCGATAGGTACGGGAGCGCCGTTATCGGTGAGTCCTACTCGGCGCGTGAAAAAAAGCTGATTCGCTTCTGCTCTTCCAAAGAGAAAGACGCCTGAATTCTCAAGGAAGAAATCGCGTTTTTCAGGAAAGAATACTGAAAAGCGACCAAGGTTGACGACCTGGCTGTCCACTTCCGCCTGGCCAAAATCAGGATTGGCGGTAAACTCCGCTGTAAGCGACGGAGTGATGCCAATCCTGGCAACCTCCAGCCCGACCTTGGCTTGACCGCCGGCGTCGAATCCTGGTTGGCCGATCAAAGGCGCACCCTCGCGCCAACCCGTCGATAGGTATGGTTTTATTTCCACCAACCTTCGTCTTTTGATTTCTTCAACGCCGGTGAGTTCTCCAGCTTGGGACACTCGTTCCAGTCCAAAGGAGCGCTGCCAACTTGTCCACAGAACCTCTTCGGTCTTGCGACGAATGATACGCGCGATATTCAGGCCCCATGCGGGCGACCCTTCGATGAAGCGTAATGTTGTAAGCGGTAAGGCAATTTCAACTGACCACCCGCTCCCATCGATGCGCCCTGCCGAAACCCAGGAGGCATCCCACGACAGATTTACGTCCCGACCTTCATCGGTAATCAGAGCGTCCTGTTGTGTGCCCAGAGGATTAACGGCGAACCGATAAGCATTGCGGCGGTCATGATAGGTATCCAGAAGTATTTCGATTTTATCGTCGTTGGCGAAAGTAGCATCGCGCACTAACTCACGGGCGTTAATGTGTGCCGGCTCAGAGTCGAAAGCGTGAATACCTATGTAGAGGGTTTTTTGATCGAAGAGAAGACGGACCTCGGTTTTTTCGGTGGCCGGAGTTCCCTCATTCGGCTCTTGCTGGCGAAAGTCGGTAATCGCCTCTGCTTGTGACCAGGCGGTCTCATCAAGCGTTCCGTCAATCTTAATTGGTTCGCTAACGTGTAGCGCGCGAATCCGTAGTGTGTCGTCATCTTGCATGACTGACCGCGACTGAGTCTTGAGAGTTCCCTGCCCTGCTTTGTCTTGCTGTGAAGGTTCCTGTGCCTGCGCGACGCAGACTGTGAACACGGTCAGAACTAAAATGATCGGGTAGGTGCAAACACCGCTGAGTCTAAGTCTAGTTCCGTAGGAGAGACTCATGAAGGTTACTTGTCTGACGCGATTGCGATTAGGATAGCAATTGCTGACAACGAGGCAGTTTCAAGCTGCGCCAACCTCGGATTACCAATTCTGTTCATCGGCGGTAGTGTAGATCGTGCCCGTTTTTCCTTCAAAGAAATTGTCGCGATGCTAAACTGACACCACCTCGACTTGAGACTTGGAACGATGAAATGGAGACTCACGATGAACTGGGTCACACGCGAAAATATTAGAGTGAATCGGACTGCTACCTGCTGGCTGGTGCGGAGGTTTATTGACCCGCAAGCTGAATTCATTTTTGTGCCCGCTGCTGAGGTCGCGTCAACTCAAGCGGCGCAAGGTGCAATTGGATTCGACGCTCCGAATGCAACATATCCACACAAGGACTCAGGAGGCTTGTGCTCATTTGCCGCGCTGGTGCAGGAGCGGTTTGTCGTTGATCCCGTTCTTGTCGAAATGGCGCGTATCGTTCAAGCGGCGGATTTCAAGGATCGATTGGACGATCATCCAGCGGCGCGTGGGCTGCAGGCTATTAGTCACGGTTTTCCGTTGGTGGCTAGAGATGATCAGGAAACGGTTGAGCGCGCTGGCTTCCTTTATGACGCGCTCTACGCCAGCGTTAGGGAGAATCAGGCCCCACAGAATCTTTAACAAGCAATAACCAGGAAAGGCGGGGTGGAATGAAAAACAATCGGAGACTATCGAATGCAAGTGTTTCGCGGAACCTGTCTGCGCGTATCTTTATAAGACTCGCTCCAGCGACTGCCGCAAGCGTGTTAGCCGCGATCTGTTTGTTTGTCGTGTGTTCAGGACTCGAAAACCAGAACGCACAATCAAACACGGTGCAACAAAGTGGCGCGATTGATTGGAAAGCTGTCGAGCAAGCATTGGGTAAGGCAGGCTCGCTGCAACCTGGAGACGTCTATAAGGTGAGTTTGCCCCGCACCGATCTTCAAGTAAGTCTTGGTGGCGTACAACTCAGACCAGCACTCGCACTCGGTTCCTGGTTGGCCTTTAAAAAATCAGGTGCCATGACGATGGTGATGGGAGATTTGGTGTTGACAGAAGACGAAGTCACACCGGTCATGACGAAACTTCAGGAAGGTGGCATTAACCAGACGGCGTTACACAATCACGTTTTGCACGAGTCGCCGCGCGTCATGTACATGCATATCGCCGCCATGGGTGACGCAGTCAAACTTGCCAAAGCCATCCACGATGCACTGGCGCTAAGTAAGACGCCTTTTACCGGGGCCAGTACAAATATTCAGAGTCAGGATTTAGGGATTGATACAAAGCAACTCGACCAGATCATGGGTCAGACAGGAAAGGTAAACAGCGGAGTCTATCAATTCAGTATTGCGCGAGCTGAGAAAATCACTGAAGACGGAATGGAAGTCCCTCCGTCCATGGGACTCGCCACTGCAATTAACTTTCAGCCGACTGGCAGCGGCAAAGCGGCGATTACCGGAGACTTTGTTTTGCTGGGAAGCGAGGTTAATCCGGTCATCAGAGCACTGCGCGATAACGGCATTGAAGTCACCGCGCTTCACAGCCACATGTTGAGTGAAACGCCACGGCTCTTCTTCATGCACTTCTGGGCTAATGACGATGCGCAGAAACTAGCGCGCGGGCTGCGCGCGGCGCTAGACCGAGTCAACGTCCGGAAAGCGTAGCCCTTTCGACTCAGATTGCTACTGCATTAGGTCGACCTGAACCGTGGTCACGTTGAATAATGAACAAAGCAGAAGCAAGATCAATGCTGAGCCAGGAGCTGTCTCGTTATCGAGAGCGTCCCTATGCGGAGCTTTTTCCTTTCATTGATAGCGGTGAGACTTTCGAACGAATAGCTCCATCGGGCGTGACTTATCAGATTCAAATACAAATAGTCGTTGACGATGCCAAGCGTCAAACTCTGCGGGTTGCGGGAGCTGTCGACGATGGAGGCTGGCGCGCTTTGTCTCCTCTATGTGACGATTTTATTTTGGCTCCAGATGGTTCATTCTCTTGCAACCCGCAACACGGATACTACTTGCGATGACAGGTGGGTTGGTCGCCCAGTTTTTAATTATCCTGGACCGATTCTTGAAGGGAACTCTATCCAAGAGTCGGGTCGGTCCTATTTATGTCCGTGGCGTCACCGGCGCCCTCGCTGGTGTTGTGGGTCTATTAATTATGTCGGCACGTTTTTCAAGCGTCGCGCAGGTCGATGATCCCTTAGCTGTCCTGTGTGGCGTCGCCGGTGGAGGATTAGGGGCGTCCGTTCTTACGCTTGCGAAAGACAAGGTGTTTGGTAGTTCTAAAAAGTAGGCCCAATTCGTCCTAGGGTGGTGGAACAGTCATGGCTAGTTCTCCTAAGCTGAGGCGCGAGTGGACGCTCTGGGTTGTCGCAGCGTCTTGCGCTTTACACGTAGCGGAGGAGTATTTTACCGGTTGGCAAGGTTGGGCGGTCGAGACTCTGGGCATCGTCATGCCGACCGCGCGCTTTCTATTCATGAACGCCGTGCTCGTTCTTGCAGCTGTCGTTCTCGCAAGCACCGGGTGGAAACGCCCCACGCTCAGCCTCATCATTCCAGCCGCGACCCTTGTCAACGCGATCTTCTTCCACATCCTGCCAACGATCGTACAACGCCGAGTGTCACCGGGCGTCTATACCGCCGCGCTACTCTACCTGCCCTTCTCCTCCTGGGCGTTAGTGGGAGCGTGGCGCGACGGTGTACCGAGACGAGCCTTGTTTGTAGCTCTCCTTCTAGGCACGCTCATGATGACGGCTGTAGTTCTGGCTGCGAAGTGGTTAAGCCCCTGAAACCGAACACGTAGGTGTACCATAGCGAACAACTTGTCGAAGAGATGCGATTCACTAAATCACACAAAAGTATACTAAGGACATTTCGTGTCTTTCGCGTCGGTTCGTGGATCGGTGAACATTTTGCGCAAAGATAAACAGTACCAGCGAGCGAAGCGTGCGCTTGAGCGGATGCTTGAGTTTCAAAAGAACAAGGCGCAACACTTCCGCGAAACCGGGCATGATCACAGTGGAACTTTACAGCGGCGATCACAGGAGGTGCGAAGCAAGCTCGAGGAATTTCAGCAGATTAAGCCCGATGCGCGGGTGCTTGAGGTTGGCAGTGGCGCGCATGGTCTTATCTTTTTATTTGGCTCGCAACGCGGCATAGGTGTTGATCCCCTTGCTCATCATTACGTCTCCCTTTTTCCCGACTGGCAGCGACGTGTCTCTACGGTGTCCGCGCGTGGTGAAGCACTTCCCTTCCCGTCTAATTCTTTCGACGTGGTCTTGTCCGATGATGTCGTGGATTACGCAGAGGATCCCGAAGCAATCGTGGCCGAGATCGCCCGCGTGCTAGTCGAATCAGGAATATTTTACTTCACGGTGAATATCTGTCATCCGGTGTGGAACCTCTTGAGTAAGTTGCGCGAGGTTGAGGACTTTCACATGACACACATTTCCCTGCGACGGGCGCGACGCTCCTTCAAAAAATTGTCGCTGCGCATCGTTTGGCAAAGTCATAACATTTCTGATAACCGCGCTACCATTAGAAAACGGCCGGAGCGACGTTTTCAAGCGTGGGTGAAGAGCGTTTTCTACTACAAGGCGCGTCTGGTGATCATAGCAAGGCGCGAAGTGACATGAACACAGATCACGTTTCCCGCACCCTGGTCGTGGCGCCACTCATCTTCGTTTGCCATTTCCTGGAAGAGTCGCCGACATTCGTTGCCTGGTTTAATGCACACGTCAGTCGCGGGATCACTTCCGGTCTTTTTTGGCGCATGAATATCCTGGCCTTGATTATCACAGTGGTGGTCGTAGGACTTGAATGGTTGTCGCGCTCCGTCTTCTCTCTTGCCGTCGTTATCGCCTGGTTCAGTTTCCTCATGTTGGCGAATGCTATCTTCCACATAATCGGAGGGGTAGTGGACAGGAGCTATGTTCCCGGTCTGGTGACCGCGGTCTTACTCTATCTCCCTTACTATGTTTGGCTCTTCCGCACAGCTGTGAAGAGTGGGCGGATACAGGTTGGAGGACTGATCGCAACTGCGGTCTTAGGCTCGCAGCCGATGCTGATTCATGGTTACCTCATACTATTTCGAGGCAGCCGACTTTTTTGATCTATTGTCACGATCCCTCGGCCTGGGGCAACGCCCCAGGTGAAGGGGTATAAGAATCTTAAAGCGCTGAAGGCGCGAGATGGCGGCGGTTTCGCGAAAACACGAGCGTTCGGCCGGCTTCACGATCCATTGCGCGCCTTCAGCGCTCGGGAGAGTTTCCGGCTCCCAACTGGGCCGATGGCCCAGGCTATTACATTCCGCGCCGTTGGCGCTGCGCGCGCGAGTTTTGACGCAGACTCTAAATCGCTGGGCTATTGTCAGTCGTCCGCTTCGCAAGACCCACCCGCCACCGCGAGGTGGTACTGACCTCATCTCACGTGGCAATCTCAACTGCCTCAACAACTTAATGCACGCCTCCTTGACACTCCCAAACGCTGACTGTTACATTACGCGGTCTTTTTCCACTTCTAAATTTTAGCGAGTGTTCACTATAAGGAGTCTCCTTGAGTACTGAATCAGGTTTTCTATTTACCTCCGAGTCTGTCACCGAGGGCCACCCCGATAAAATCGCCGACCAAATATCTGACGCGGTTTTAGACGCGGCCTTGGCTCAGGATCCAACCTCCCGAGTAGCCTGCGAAACTTTAATCACTACTGGTTTGGTTGTGATGGCTGGGGAGATAACAACCAAAGCTCTTATCGACTATGGCAAGGTGGCGCGCGAGACGATCCGCAATATTGGCTATAACAGAGGCAAGTATGGATTTGATTGCGATACCTGCGGTGTCCTGTCAGCCATTGATCGTCAATCACCGGACATCGCGATGGGCGTAGACACGGGAGGCGCTGGAGACCAGGGGTTGATGTTTGGATTTGCCTGTAACGAAACTCCGGAATTGATGCCCTTGCCGATTCAACTGGCACACCTCCTGGCGCGCCGCTTATCCGACGTTCGCAAATCAGGAGATCTTCCCTACCTGCGACCCGATGGTAAATCACAGGTGACGATCGAGTATCGAGATGGCCGGCCATTTCGAGCCAGTGCGATCGTGATTTCATCCCAGCACGCTGACAGCGTCACGAACGAACAGCTGCGAGCTGAGATTGAAGAGAAAGTTATCCGCAGTACCGTCTCTTCTGAACTCATGGATAACGACACGAGAATCCACATCAATCCAACCGGCCGTTTCGTTACGGGCGGCCCGCTGGGCGACGCTGGTCTTACTGGTCGCAAGATTATCGTTGATACCTACGGTGGCTATGCTCCGCACGGCGGTGGCGCCTTCTCGGGCAAAGATCCGACGAAGGTTGATCGCTCCGCGGCCTACATGGCGCGCTATGTTGCCAAGAACATCGTGGCCGCTGGACTTGCAGATCGTTGTTTGGTCCAGTTGGCTTATGCCATCGGCGTTGCCGAGCCGGTCTCGGTAATGGTTGACACCAAGGGCACTGGCCGCATCAGTGAAAACGCTCTCGCAAACCTGGTGCGCAATAATTTTGACTTAACACCGCGCGGGATCATGCAGGAACTAAACCTTCGCCGCCCCATCTACCAGGCGACGGCTGCTTACGGCCACTTTGGTCGAGAAGAAGATGGCTTCACCTGGGAAACAGCCGACAAGGCCGAAGCGCTTCGCAATGCCGCTGGAGTTTAGTTTGCCGGAGTATCTCAGCAGTTTCGAAACGGAATAATTCATAACCCGACAGCAAAGGATAACTACGTAATGAGTGCAACACGCTCGCTGGATTTTGACGTGAAAGACATTGGCCTGGCGAAACAGGGCAAGCAAAGAATTGAATGGGCCGAGCGGGAAATGCCCGTACTGAGATTGATTCGTGAGCGCTTTGCGGATGAGAAGCCGCTGCAAGGGGTCAGACTGGTGGCCTGTGCTCACATTACGACTGAAACAGCCAACCTCGCCCGGGCGCTGCAAGCAGGCGGCGCCGAAGCAGTGCTTATCGCTTCCAATCCGCTTTCAACTCAGGATGACGTGGCTGCGTCGCTGGTCTCCGATTGGGGCATTCCAGTCTACGCAATCAAGGGCGAGTCGACCGAAACTTACAATCGTCACGTGCGCACCGCGCTCGATTTTCACCCGGACATTATTATTGACGATGGTTCTGACGTAGTCGCGACGCTCATAAAAGAGCGTGGGGATCAGGTGAAAGATCTGATTGGATCTACTGAAGAAACAACTACGGGAATTCAACGCCTCAAGGCAATGGAAATTGCCGGAGTGTTGACCTTCCCGACTATTGCCGTCAACGACGCGCAAACGAAACACTTCTTTGACAACCGTTACGGCACGGGCCAGTCCACGCTGGACGGAATCATCCGCGCTACAAACATTCTTCTCGCCGGCAGAAACATTGTAGTGGTCGGTTACGGTTGGTGTGGCAAGGGCGTTGCGCTACGCGCTCGCGGTATGGGCGCAAACGTAATCGTCACTGAAGTAGACGCGATCAAGGCAGTCGAAGCGGTGATGGACGGTTTCCGCGTGATGCCGATTGCCGCGGCAGCTCCGCTGGGAGATATTTTCATAACGGTAACTGGTAACCGCCATGTGATCGATGGCGAGCATTTCGCAAAGATGAAGGATGGCGCGCTGGTTTGTAACAGTGGTCACTTTGATCTCGAGCTCAACCTTGTCGCTCTTCGCGAGATGTCCGCTGAAGCGGTAACCGTTAGACCGTTTGTTGAAGAATACAAGATTAAAGCCTCCGGGAATCGCGTTATGGTTCTCGGCGAAGGCCGGTTGATTAATTTGGCGGCGGCTGAAGGTCATCCGGCGAGCGTAATGGACATGAGTTTTGCCAACCAGGCGCTGTCAGTTGAGTATCTGGTGAAGAAGAAAGGCGAACTCAAGCCCGGCGTTCACCTGTTGCCGAAAGAAGTCGATACCGAAATTGCCAGTCTTAAGCTGAGAGCGCTTGGTCTCGCAATCGACACGTTAACAGCAGAACAGCTGGAATATATCGGCAGTTGGGAGACGGGAACGTAGGCGGAAGACAGTAAACAGTATACAGTAAACAGATAGGCAGGAAGTCGGGCGGCTTCCTGCCTTTTGCTTTTGAACGCGTCGGAAGAATAGCCTCCACGAAATCACACGAACTGCACTAACAACTTTCGTGTTTGTTCGTGTCATTTCGTGGATCGTGGATTTGGTGGATCGTGTAAGAAGAAACCATTGAGAGCAAACGCTCTCATTGGTTTGTTAGGTGCGGACACGAGAAAGGAAATACGTCCCAGCAGCGGCGAATATCACCGGTGGCGCCCAGGCCGCCACTTCCGGCGGCAGCAATCCGTGATTGCCCAGTTGCTGAAACCCTCCGCCAATTCCCCAGTAAGCAATACTCACCGCAACTGCGACACACAGAGCCACGATTGCGCCGCGCCTGCCAAACGCCAGCGCCAGCGGCATGCCGATAAACGCCATAACCAGGACGCTGAAGGGATTGACGTATTTGCGCTGCACCGCCAGCGCCAACGCCGAAACGTCGACGCCACGCTGTTTGGCAGCCTTCAGGTAGCTCCGCAACGCCTGCACGCTAAGCTGCGACGGCTTATCAACTGTGGGTCGAAAGACCTGTGGCGACTCCACGCCCGCTATTGACGTTTCCCCTTCCTGTTGTCTCTCCACCACCATCTCGCGCAACCTGGCGGTCTCAGCGTCTTTAATGATTAACTGATTACTCGCAGTCCAGCTCCCGAGTTTGCCGGTCGTCACGCTGCGCAGATGCACTGCCTCATCATCCAGTTCATAAATGGCCGGCTCACTCAAGACTCCAGCTTGCTCGTCAAATTCGTAAGAATACAACCGCCTGTTCTCGATTGATGCCAACCACTGCCGGCCAGTACCTGTAATCGCACGCGGCTGGCCGCCCCTGATTCGCGCTCGTAATGCCTCTTGTCTCACGTTAGCCGGTGGCATTAAGTGTTCCTGGACCAACCAAGTGCCCGCGCCGGCGGCGACTGCAAACAGCAATCCCGGCATCATGAGCCGGTACACGCTCTGCCCTGAGGCCCACCACGCGATCGCCTCATTGGTGCGCGCCAGCAGAGCGTAGGTGATGAGCACCGTAATTAGCATCGTGGCAGGAATGAGCTCGACTGCCACTAGTGGAAGAAGGAAAAGAAGATACTTCGCGACTATCGCTGCCGGCACGTGGTTGCTTCCAATGAAGCGCCAAAGCTCAAACAACGTGAAGATTATGAAAATGGAGACCAAAGAAACGAAGCCCACCAGAAAGCTTACCGTCAGTGTGCGGAAGAGACTGGTATCGAGCAGGCTGGGAAATCCCGAGCGTGCGACACCGAGAGTATGCGCCGGAGAAGTGGCACTGTACTGAGCGTGGCTGGCGCTTCCTGGCTTCAACAGTCTTCTGGCGAAGCTGAGCCTGGGAAATCCATCAAAGCGCAAAAGCATCAGGCTCAACAGCAACATTAAGACCGTTGCCATCCACTCACCGATTATTGCCGACACGGAATTGTTTTTTGCCAGAGACTCGCCCATCAAGGTAACGAGGTAATAGATAACTACGACAGCGATTGACAGCAGTACGCCCGCTCCGCGACCTCCACGTCTCACTCGCATTCCTAAAAGGCCGCCGACCAATGCAAAAGCGACGGGCGCTGAGGAAAGGGCCAGCCGGCGATTAAGCGTTCGCTTCGCATCGTTTCTTTCTTCAGGCGAACCGGAATTGAGTTGCTGTTTTAGTTCACTCCAATCCAGTTCTTCCGTGCTCGCGTCTTTCTTGCTAAAGCTTTCGAGCAATTCCGCCCGGCCCGTGTTAATGCTTATGCGCAGCTGGTCTAAACGCTCGACAACGTAATCGGGCTTGCCAGCTTCAGGCTTGGGAATCTTCATCGCCACCGCGTCGCTCAAGACGAGCTCTGCGCGGTCGTTTGAGGAATCGATTCGCCCGGAACGGGCCGTCACAACTCTGGTCGAACCGTCGTCTAATTGAGCATAGATAAAAACTCGACCCCAGGTGCCGCGAGTCTTGTCGCCGTCGCGCACGTAAATAACGTAGCCCGGAATGTCTGTGTTGAATGTTCTCGGGTCTACGGGCGAATCTAGCTTTCGCAGCGCGCCCTGCAAAGCAACCCGGCGCAGATCGCGCGCAGCCTGAGGCGCTTCCTTGAAGTGGAGAAATGTC
Source organism: Pyrinomonadaceae bacterium (assembly GCA_050747225.1). Classification (GTDB taxonomy): domain Bacteria; phylum Acidobacteriota; class Blastocatellia; order Pyrinomonadales; family Pyrinomonadaceae; genus PSRF01. Next base: position 6,354 of record JBOGOP010000080.1, on the reverse strand, counting down.
GTTCCAGCAGTGGCCACAAGACCGATAAGCAGCACTGGCCAAAGCAAACTCCAGGTACCGACTCCGGCAGCGCGAATCGCGATGATTTCGCTGTCGCTCCCCATCCGCGAAAATCCAATGACGATGCCGGCGAGGACTGCGACGGGTAAGGTAAGAATCAGGACACTAGGAAGAAGAGCGGCCGCGATTTCAGCCGCAAGCGAAATTGGCAGATCGGTGTAGATTGCTAACTCGGCAAAGCGACCTGTTTGCTGCGTGAAGAGAATGGCGGTGAGAAGGAAGAGTGATAGCAATACGTAGGGCAGTGCGCCCTGTACTACGTACCTCGCAATTAGTTTCTTCCCGCTCAACATTAAATGTAAGTTCTAAGAAGTAGGTTGTTAAGAAAACTCATTGGAAAGTCGATCGCAGTCGCGGCTGTCTCTCGAGCACCCGCCCAATGAGCCGATGAGTAAGTTCAGCCATTTCGCGATGAATGCTTTCAGGTATCGCTCGCGACTCCTGCGCGAATACAAAAGGCGCCAGTCGCTGCGTGGCGCGCAATTGACTTTGCAGTTTTATTGACAAGGCGCTACCCGTGCCTCGGCTGCAACTGCGACAGCGGAAGACCAGATCCGTATTTACAAAAGTGGCTTCCTGCAGGTCGAAAGCACGGTGACACTCGCCACAACGCCGCATGTCCGGAAGGTAGCCCTCAAGTTTTAGCAGCCAGATCTCGAAGTATCTCAAGATCACCTGCAAGTCAGACTGCGATTCGCAGATCGCATCGAGACAGGCTTTCACCATGCGAAAGAGTCGTTCGTTAGGCTCGTAGGGAGGCGAAAATTCGATTACCAGGTCACCCATGTAGGCCAGTCCAGCCAGCGTCTCAGCCTGGCCGGAAAGATCGAAGTGCGACTTCACGATATCGGCGTGATTGAGGGATACAAGTTCCTGATGCTCTTTTTGGTAGTAGGTAATCTTTGCAAGCGTGAAGGGTTCAAGCGCAGCGCCAAATCTACTCTTAAGCTTCCGGCAACCCTTGGCTACGGCGCGAATTAGACCGGAGGTATGCGTCAAACAGACAACGATCTTGTCAGCTTCGCCAAAGTTATAGGTCCGCAGGACAAGCGCCTCTGTCTCAAGAATTGGCATTCAAACCTCGAACCTTCACTCCTCAATGCATAGACCGCCGCTGCGCATGCTGGCTGGTCACCAGGGCCTAGAAAGGAATGAAGTAGAGTATCCAGGCCAGCACCAGGCCAATCACCATGAACTCAGCAAAAACCTTAAGGCCATACATGAGCCTGTCTCGGTTAGAATTCTTTGCGACTGTTCCAAACACCACGCCAGCCAGAGCGGCGAAGGCGGTCATAATTAGGAAGTGCCTCATGATTTCCTCCCCGCGGCGATATCAAAAGCGTCAAGCATGGCGAGATAGTTGAGCAAGCCCGCCACAAGAAGGAAAGTCCAGCCATACTCGAAAGTTGGCAAGGCAGCCTGTTGCGCATCATGGGCGAAACCATAGTTCAGCATCCAGCAAACAATATAGAGCAGGCCGGTGCCGAGGTCGCCAATCATCGGCGGGATCTGCAATAACGCGGAGTACCCCGGCTCAGATCCCGTGTACTTAAACAGGTGGCCGCCCATCTGGAAGCCAGCAATAAAGCAAATCCAAACGGCACCGCCGAGCAGGAGCGCTCGCCACCATTTCCCCTGGAGCACATGCCCGAGACCGGGAACCAACCAAGCCGCAACTCCCATCAGCCAGGCCCTTGGTGGAGTGCCCTGAAGATCTGTTCGTCTGTCATCAACTGTAGTCAAATCAATTCTCCCTAATCCATCGATTATCTGTTGCGGCTGCGCACGCCCTTCAGGTCTTAAAGTTTTGCATCAACCGAAGTTTCTAAATACCTTTCAAAGTTAACTTCGGACATTAACGGTCGGCGCCACGACCTCTCAACATTCACCTTAACAAACAATACTAGTAGAGGAGATAGCGCTCACGCACCTTCATGAAATCGTTGAAGGGTTCAGTCCAGGTCTTCTGAATTTCCTCGTTAGTGCTTCCCTGCTCAAAAGCTTCTCTAATGCCTGAAGTCCCGGCAATCACGTCGAAGGGATTTCGATCATAGACGTATTCATAGGGCGGCTCCTTCCAACGAAACTCGGTGCCGTAAAGATCGTAAGCAGCCTTTACCATCGCCACTCCGGTACTGACCGGCTCAAACTCATTCCGGTCGGTAACGTGAAGCTGAACGCCGCCGCAGCTTATTCCTGCGTGCTTCTGAAAAGTTGGACGAAAGATGCAGCTCCTAAAGAAAACGCCGGGCAGATTCATTCCGTTCAAAGTTCGCGCGTATTCCTCCGGATTAACATAAGGAGCTCCTATCAGCTCAAACGGCCGCGTGGTTCCCCTGCCCTCCGACAGTTGTGTGCCTTCGAAATGAACTGTTCCCGGAAACACTGTTGCCGAATCAAGCGTGGGTATGTTTGGCGAAGGCATTACCCATGGGGCATCGGTTTCGTCAAGCCAGTGCCTCCGTTCCCAGCCGTCCATTGTCACTACTTCCAGGTCGCAGCCAATTTCAAAATGCTCATTAAACATTCGCGCGAGCTCGCCCAGAGTCATTCCGTGCCTGGTTGGAATAGGAAACAAACCGACGAAAGAAGCCTGCTTCGGCTCCAGAACATTTCCAGCTACTTGCAGGCCGTTGATAGGGTTTGGCCGGTCGCAGACTATTACCTTCTTGCCGAATTTTCGCGCTGCCGTCATGCAATTTGCCATGGTATAGGCAAAGGTGTAGATACGACAGCCCACGTCCTGCATATCAAAAACCAGAACATCGACGTCCCGAAGCATTGCCTCAGTGGGTTCGCGAGTCTCGCTGTAGAGAGAATGAATCGGCAAGCCCGTTTCGCGATCGACCGTGTGCTCGGTCTCAATCATGTTGTCCTGTACGTCTCCGCGGATTCCGTGCTGCGGTCCGAACAGCGCGCTTAGTTTGCTGTGCTCGTGCTCGTGAAGCAGATCAGCGGCGTGGCGGAACCCGTGATTCACGGAAGCCTGATTACAGATCAGGCCGACGCCGGCTCCGCTCAATAAGTCGAGCTTCTCTTCAAGTAGTTTCTCAAGGCCAAGCTTGATGTGGGTTCGAGTCATATCGTGAAAACTCAAGCAGTTCGGAGTTCAAGCTTTAGCTTGTCGCCAGCCACGCAAGAGCAACCTAAAGGTTGAACTCTGAACTGCTAGAGTTAAAGTAAAGCCTCAGCCGCAGAGTACAGAGCCACCATTTACGTTCAGTATTTCGCCGGTAATATGCCGGGCCCAGTCGCTACACAGAAAAGCTACGGGTGCTGCGATGTCTTCAGGCACAGCAATTTTCTTGAGCGGAGTGGTTTGGGCAATCGCCTCACGCACTCTAGGATCGCCAAGCGCGCCATGAGTCATCTCAGTATCGACCCAGCCCGGGGCAACGGCGTTAACGTTAATTCCCCACTCACCCAGCTCGGCGGCAAGCGATTTGGTGAACGCGATCTGCGCTCCCTTGGAGGCGGCGTAATTGGAATAATTTGCCTCACCCCGCTGTCCAGCTGTGGAAGTCAAGATAACGATCTTCCCAGATCGCTGCTTTTTCATTTGCGAAACCACCGCTCGGCATACGGTCCAGGTGCCCTTAAGGTTTATATCGATAGTCCGGTCCCACAGTTCCTCCGACATTTCATCAAGCGGAGCGCCTTCCCAAATACCGGCATTGCAAACGAGGATGTCGATGCGTTTGAAACGATCTACCGCGTGCGCAATCAGTTGCTGTGCTTCAAGTGGATTCGCAACATCTGCCTGCAGCGAAATCGCTTCCACTCCCCTTCCTCGCGCCGCGTCTACAGTTGCTTCAGCTGCTTCCTGCCCTTTGACGTAGTTAACCACGACATGCGCACCTAACTCCGCGAGCAGCTCAACTATAGCTCTGCCAATGCCGCGCGAGCCGCCAGTTACTATTGCTACACGTCCGCGCAGTTGCAAGTCACTAAGTTGCACTCGAAGTCTTCTCTCTTGTCCGGATTGCGTTCGTGGCTTCTTCTTCCCTATCAGGAACAGGGACGTATTCTTTGGCGGCTGCGATGAAGCGCTGAAACAAAGCTTGCGATAAAGGATCGTGCTGCCATCCCAACTCCGGATGCCACTGCACGCCGAGCGCAAAACGTCCCGGCCGAGGATCCTCTACCGCCTCGATCAACCCATCAGACGTCCAGCCGGTGGCGATCAAATCGCGACCCACCTTATCGAGTGCCTGGTGGTGATGGCTATTGACCAACACTTGCTCGGCTGTTGCCAGCGATGACAGGAGGCTGGAGTTGTCTAACTTGATTGCATGGGAGGGACGATCACGCGGTGCACCCTGCTGATGTTTGATTGCCTTCGGCATTTGCGAAGGGATGTCTTGAATGAGTGTGCCGCCACGCGAAACATTGAGCGCCTGCATGCCGAAGCAAATCGCAAAAAGAGGCAGGCGTCGCTTCTCAATTTCGTCGAGGACGAGTAAATCAGTCTCATCTTTAACCGGATGCACGCTGCCCAAATTCGGATGTGGTTCGCTGCCGTAGCGCAAAGGGTCGATATCAGAATCACTGCCGGGGAGCAGCACGCCGTCAAGATCGTCCATTACAGAGGAGACGTAATCACTGCTGGGAATAAGGCTGATATGTACCGGCGCACCGCCGGCAGCCTCGACCGCCTCGCTGTAATAGCGCGCGAGATAAAAGCGATCAGTCGCCAATTCGAGTCGCATTGTTATGCCAATGCGTGGCCGATTCCCGCGCATCAATCTCCGGTCTCCAATTCGCCCTGCGTTCTGTGGTTCATCTCTGCCGCTATCATAGCCTAAAACAATGCCTCGATCTTCTCGCAGAGGTTTCACCCACAAATCCGCGCCGGGGCAGTAGCCCGACAGTCATGGAGGGCTCGGCAGGCACTCAAGTGTGACTGGCTTCAGTCAACGTTTCCTCTCGTTCACATTGAGCCGCGGCGCCCTATTGAGTGTTAGCGGAGCACTCCATGAGTGTCGGCCTACTGCCCCGGCGCGGATTGAGCGCTTCAGTCCAACTCGTCAACCGCCGCCGCAAAGAGTAAAAGACATTTGAAGCCGCGCTTGACTTGCCTTCAAGCGAATTCCTATAGTGGCCTTTGCCGAAAATGCCAAGCGAAACCCCAATCGTTCGCAGCACCACTGTGCTGCTCGTCCGCAAAGAAAACCACGTCGCGCTCGCTGGCGATGGCCAGGTCACTTTGGGCGAAACCATCATGAAGGCTAATGCCCGCAAGGTTCGCCGGCTCTATAACGATAGTATACTTGCAGGCTTTGCCGGGGCCACCGCCGATGCTTTTTCTCTCCTGACGCGATTTGAAAGTAAACTCGAACAGTACCACGGAAATCTCGAGCGCGCCGCCATCGAGCTAAGCAAAGAATGGCGCACTGACAAAATTCTTCGTCATCTTGAGGCTCTGCTTGTTGTCGCCGACAGTAAAAGTTCGTTTCTGTTATCGGGCAATGGTGACGTGATTGCGCCGGATGATGGCGTGCTGGCGATCGGTTCAGGCGGCTCCTATGCATTGGCGGCAGCGCGAGCCCTGATGCAACACACCGAGTTATCGGCCCGCGACATAGCCGTCAAATCGTTACAGATTGCCGCTGACATTTGTATCTACTCGAACCAGAATATCGTCGTAGAGGAACTGTGATCGCCGTCCGGCGAAAATTGCAAATCAATGAAGTAAGGATTTTGTAATTCAAAATGGTTATCTATTTAGAAGGTGAAGTAGACGAGCAAGTTAAGCTCGATGATATGACTCCGCGTCAGATTGTCACTGAGCTTGATAAGCACGTCGTGGGACAACGCGCTGCAAAGCGTGCCGTCGCCGTTGCGTTGCGCAATCGCATTCGCCGGCAAAAGCTTCCTCCCGAGATGGCTGAAGATGTAATGCCCAAGAATATGATCATGATCGGCTCCACCGGCGTCGGCAAGACCGAGATCGCACGGCGCCTGGCTCGCATGTCGAATTCCCCTTTCCTGAAAGTCGAAGCTTCGAAGTTTACTGAAGTCGGTTACGTTGGCCGCGACGTGGAAAGCATGATTCGCGACCTGACTGAAATCGCAGTGGACATGACGCGGCAAGAGAAGATTGACGAGATCGCGGAAAAAGCTGAATTGAATGTAGAAGAAAGAATCCTCGATCTGCTGTTACCGCCTCCGCGCTCCACGTCCAGTTTCTACGACTTCGATGCCTCCGCGAATGAGACCGCAGATTCCGAAAGCCCGAATGACGAAGCTGCGAACGCCACCACCCAGGATCAGTTTCAGCGCACCCGAGAGAAA
>JBOGOP010000079.1:0-19869 GCA_050747225.1 Pyrinomonadaceae bacterium | reverse complement strand
GTGTTCCATGGCGTTTTTTGTTCATGTTAACTCGCTCAGCTTATCCGTTTCTCCCTACTCTACTGCACGCAGGTGCTGGCACTAAGGGTGCACGGAGGTGCTGACACTTATCCGTTTGCGTTACTCCGGAAGAACTGGATAGCTAAGACTTGCGTTAAGAGAGTGGCCCGTATAATTGGTCGAGGTCAAATGTAGGGCAGATAACAAGAGCTTACAAGCAGGCGGGAAAGTAGGCAGGTAAGAACCGGTGAGAATCTAGTCGTTAGGATTTATCGTCACAGCGCCCACCAGGTATCCAACCTCGCCCGTGTTTGACTGGAGCTTGAGAGTGTAGTCACCGGCTGGCGCATTCGCGGCGATGGTGACGGTGAAACTAATCACCGGCGTCGACTTCTGAAACTGTTCCAGGGTCAAACTAGCGGCATCAATGCTCATGAAAGGTGAACTTAAGACCAGACCATTACCAGGTATCTGATCCACTCCTTCGCCACTAACGTAGACCGTGATCTTATCACCGCCCGCGACTGGCACTGGCACGCTTGAGAGTTCAGCGCTAAGTCCGATAAAACGTGGAATCAACTTCGGCGGCGAATTCTGTGGCGGCACCAAAACATAGTTCAAAGTTGTAGGCTTGTCCCCAGGCACGCGCAGGCTGCTTCGCATTTCCACGCTCCGAAAAGCACGCACTCGCCCTCCCGGCTGCCGATCGCCGGCCGCTTTAAGAGCTTCCGCCTCACTCGCCGCTGCGTCGACATACTCAACCATCGCACGGTAGTTGCCAGGGGGAACGCTGTTGAAGTTAAACCTCCCCTTGGACGAAGTGAGAGCACTAGCCATGACCTTGCCGGTGTCGACGTCTTCGATCCAAACGTGCGCAGCCGCCGCCGGCAGGAGACTACCGTCAACGCTGCTGAGGATCCGGCCCTCAATGGAACCGCTTGAGCCGGTCTTTTCCTGAGAACCATAAAGACTGCGGGCGGCAGCCTGGTCGGCCTCGCTGAGGGTGCGCTCGGTGATGGCTGGCACGCCATAGGTCCCATTGAGCGCTTGCGATGCCTGCATGGTCGCGCCAATCACGTGGGAATGACTCAGACCAAGCAAGTGTCCAATCTCATGTGCAAACGTTGATTCGAGATCGTAGGTGCCGGGGGTGCCGTCGGTGGAAAACTGAAGAGCAGCGCCGGTTTCCGCGTATGGGTAAGGATTGATAACGATGTCAGCTTCATTGATCTCTCCCGAGTCGAGATCGTAGAACACTCGAGTTCGCGCCGTAGTATTTCCTTCTGCAAAAAGCGCGACGTTGTCTCCCGTCCCAGCGATGGTGATCAGACTGACGCCGTCGCCGCCGGAGGTCGGGCTAACTGACTGCTTCTTTGAAGCAGTCTCGACAAACTTGATATTGGCTGCGCGTGACCAACTGGCGAGTGCGCGGCGCACCGCCCCGAGTACGTCGCTTTCCGGTTTGATGGCGGGCGATGGCGACGACAGCGAAGTTGAAAGCGCAATCTGAATACTCCTGGCGGGCCATTTGATTTGTCGCTCCTGCGCCGCGGCGGGCAGGTCAAACGACGACGGCTGACTGGACGTAACAAAAGTCAGTATAGCCACTAGTGCCAGAATCGGATTCGGACGTCGCATTCGTGAGTACGGAATTAAGAACTTTAAGGGAACGCCGGCGCGCTTCACTCGAAGGGCGTGGCAGGACGAACTGCTGGGCAAATAATATCACTTCCCCGATATTTGACGGCAGAAAAAAGATGTCAAGTGCACAATTGCGATCACAAAGCGGATGAATACGTCCGTTACGATGAAGGCGTGATAGTCACAACTAACACTGTCGAAGGTTACTTTTCGATCCTCAAGCGCGGCATTAATCGCGTCTATCATCACGTAGGCCGGAAGCACTTCCACAGATAGCTAAGCGAGTTTGATTCCAGATATAACGCAAGGGAGATAACGGACGGTGAGCGAGCGCAACAAGCACTCAAAGGTTTCGAGGGCAAGCAGCTCACCTATAAGGGCCTCACAGCCAAAACTAAGAAGTGATGAAAGAAACTGTCTCTCGGTTTGCGTCTAAATTGGAAGTTGTTGAAAAGAGTGTACTTCTTCGGACAAACCGATCAGCGCCTAAATTAGCCGTTCATTGTCCAATAAGGAACATAACTAGCGTAGCGCTTTGATGTACTTGTCGGGTCGGTCGGCCTAATCATGCGCTGTTGAATCGTCTCGTTAATTATCCGCGAGATAGTTTCAGATTTGCCTTCCGGCAGGTTGAATCGTTTTCTCAGAGTTGCATTGGTCATCTTCGAGTTCATTACCCAACGAAGCACACAATGCTGGAAGCATGCTCTTGTCCTTTCGTTTCCGTCCATCTCTTCAAAGCTTTTATGGGCATAGAGCACGACCAAGGTGTGTCTTTCACCTACTCCAAAGTACGGTGGTGGCGTTTGATATATCTCAGCGCTCGCTACCACTCTATCTATTCCAAGGCCTTGTTCTTCGCACAATCGCAAGCGTCTCATGAGGCCTGCTAGCCTTTCATTCCGCGACTGATATTCATCTAAAAACCGCTCTGGAGAAATAATTGACTTACCTGGATTCGAGACTTCGAGACGATCCTTGTAAATCTCAATCGACACTGAGGTTCCGGTTTCATTGAAGTCTTGATGAATTAGAGCGTTTGCCACTAACTCTCGAATCGATTCCTTCGGAAACATCTTAACCTCGTCACGAAACACCTCGCCAACTACTTCGTTGGTTGGAACCTCTTTATTGATGTAGTTAATTAATCCTTCAAACCCAATCGCATATCCTTTAGTCCCCGGCTGAAAGGCACGACTACTTTTGAGCTTGTTTATGCCTTCGTAGACAATAACTCTCGGCGCTTTGCGAGCAAGCCCCTCGAACTCATCAAGCCGCTTGGCGAATAGAATCGCACCAAGATTAGTTATCGAGTACTTTTCGTGCTTCTTGATGATAAGTTTTTCGCTTTCAAAACGGCTGAGTATTGCGCTTCGGGCTGGATAGGGCAACGCCAGCATCCGATGATAGGCCTCCGTGTCCAAGAGACGCACTACATCGCTCGGGGAGCAGGTGCTCGCGAGTGGCCTGCATAAGCCAATCTGGCTTTCCTTCATCAAAAATTGCTCGGAGTCTTTCGGGAGGCATAGGGCGCAAGTCTTCTCCCGAGCGCATCAGATATTTGCCTTTGTACTCAAGAGCCATTCCTATCGGGCGACTAGGAATGTGAAATATCACGACCCGACCATCTGGGTGCTGTAACTCCTCCACACGAACATCGAAGCGCAACGTGTCCAGAATCTTCCTTTGCATGCCTTGACAGTTGCTCACAGCATTCGTGCCGGTTACCTTTCGAGGGAGGTCGTCGGTTACACCTAAAATGAACTTACCGCCACGTTCATTTGCGATAGCCACGCAGTAATTCATTAGCTTCTCGCCGCTGTAGTTATCTTTGGCTTTTTTGAACTCCAATCCCTCTGTCTCTTTGGGAACTTGCATCCACTGTTCTAATTCTTCGAATGTTGTTGGCATCGCAAAGACGATAAGCTAGATACCGACAATTCGTAAAGGTGCTAAAATGCAAGCTAAATGAAGTCATCGACTCCCAACCCAGCCGGAACAAAGGCAAGCCTTTCACACTTGCGCCGCACTCATTCGATCATGCGCTACGGAAGATTTTATCGACGCCCCCAGAGCCAAGCCCGCTCCCAAAAAGAAAACACTAGTCTCACGTAAGAAGTGAAGTTTATGGACGAAACAACTCTCCGCAAAGCCCTTGCCACGTTAAAATCTTTTGCTGACAATCTCCCTAAAGGTGCTTGGATTGAGGAAAAATACATTACTTTGTATCACTCCATCCTCACGGACATCGAACGAGAGACAAGCCACAATCTAGATTACTTTCGTGTCCCCGCTAGTGAGGTCAGGACACGGAAATCAGGAGGCAGTGAGAATATCGAAACGGGCGAGTGGACACAGCGATATACCAGCCACGCTCAATGCGACCGAGATATATTCCTGATCAAATTCAACGGTGCCGTGAACTTTATTGCGTCATTCCTAGACGCGACTGGGAAGCGGATAATCGGCTTTGCGCCTTAGGCGGTCGCACCTTTCCAGACCACGTTAAACAGCAGCCAAAAACAGCAGTAGTCAACTACGTATTTCTCAAAAAAGAACCCCGCACGCAATCAACGCACGGGGCCCGGTAGACACACTAATCCCTGCCTAACATTAGGGACTGATCGTGATCTGGGGCGCGGTTGCAACCGGTCTGCTCCCGGTTACCCCAGTCGCCTTGGTAACTGTCACGATAAGTTTGTAGTCAATCGGTGCCATTCCCGCCAGGGTTGCCGGTAAAGTGATGGTGATCACATCTAACCCTAACATATGCGTATTCGGTTGCACTGAATCCGGGACGACATCGATGGTCGTCGTTCCGTTAACAAAAGAAACTTTAGTTTCTGCGGGCAGAGCGAAGCGTACTCCCGTTACATTGATCTGGAGTTTGGTGGGCACCGGCGTCGCCGAAGGCGCAGGGGGACTGGTGACCTGGAAAGGCCCCACACACAAAGTGTTCATCGGATCCGTCACATTACAAACCTCAGCAGTCCCGCCGGCATCATCTGTCGTGGTATGGATGTCCGGCTGAGAAGCGACAATCCGAAGGAAGCCGCGATAAACCGTTCCCGTTCCCCCCGGTCCCCGCTTGTTAATGACGACTCTTGCGACACCTGAGCCGAAACCAATCGGCATCACGAAGCTGATACCCTCCGAAGGAGAGTCGCCCACAAAATAAAGACCAGCCGCGTAACCCTCGACCGAAACCGATACTCCGTTAAGTTCAACTGGAAGTACGGGTCTGCGCAAGGCTTCGTCTCCGAGCGACACCCCACCAGTGGTTTTGTCTGAATCAGCAAGACCCACCGTCGACCTGACAAAGCTCAACTCTGCCGGCGCGAGACCGGTCGGGTCTCCAGGGCTGGGACTTGGCGTAGGAGTCGGTGTTGGACTCGCGGTTGGATTCGCGCTCGCAAACGGGCCCATGTTGCTTGCCCCAGTAAAGAAGGACAAAGCTTCGGGCGCCTCGGTAGTTACTGGCGGGGTCAACAAAAAGAATATCTCGCTCGACGAATCTCCCAAACCATTACCACCGCCAAGCTCTATTCCCGCCAGACTAAAAGCCATTCGCTCCAGCGTGTTACTCGTCAACGGGCGGATACCAGAGGTGCTCAGTTGTGCGGGATTCCTTGTGAGACGTGCAAAGGTGTTGGTATCGGTCACGGGAACCTGTGTGACAAAGATCTGGTTTTGAGAGATCAACTCCGAAGGTGTCGGGTTCAAACCCGTCATATCAGTTTTTTCGAGAATTGTGCCGTCCGGTTTGAAGTTTAAAGCTGAAGCAAACACTAAAGCGCCAGGCGCCAGCGACCCGTCATAGTTTGTGAAAGCGGGGAAATGAAGCACGTCACCAACGCAGGTGGCGCATTCAGGAGGGCGTTTCCCGACTATCTTCGCCGTGCCGTCAGAGACCTGCGAAACAAACACTGCCAGGAAAGCTGCGTTGGTAGTGTTGTTGGCGGTCGGGTCCACGGCTCTTGATTCATAAGCGACAAAAGCTCCATCACGGCTTATGCGCCGGCCCTGACTAAGCACATTGATCGTAGCATTGGCGACTCCGCTTAATTCTTTGGTTTTTGTAAGCTGACGAACGTTGGTTAATGCTGACCCGGAAAAATCTCCGACGTAAATCTCTTCATTACCGTGGCCGTTCTCATCGTTGTTATTGTCAGCCAGGTTCGCCGTAGAAAGAAACGCTACGACACCGCCATCATGGGAGAGTGAAGGATTCTGTTGAATCCGGAAAAATGTTTTTGGCGTAATAAAAAGGTCCTGGGTGTTCGTTCCCTGAACAGTATTACTTGAAGCGAAACCGTCACTGGTGCGACACAGGAACAACTCGGCGTTTGCATCTGTGTTACCTACCGCGGTTACCAGGTTGCGGTTCGAAATAAATGCGAGGGTGTTTCCATCGTCGCTGATCGCGGCCTCACGATTATCGTCAAGCACATCGGGAAGAAATATTCCGGTGCGCAACGGACGGCTCGGCGGCGTAATCGTAATTTGCCTGAATGTGCCCAGGGTCAGATCAATAACAGGCGTAATATCGTCGCCGGCGGTTAGATCGAAGACATCATCGATTTCGGGAAGTTGGTAGATCCAGATCTCCTGATTTCCATCAGCAACCAGCGCGTCACTGTCTGCGCCATCAAAGTTACCTGGATTGGGGGCGTTTGAACTAAAGACGATCGTATAGATCCGTTTCCCTGAGATCAGTTCCGGCTCAAAACTGATCGCCGGACGATTATTGCTGATCTCGATCTTTACCAGGCTTAAGTCCGGCGGCACGGGCACTGGTGTCGGAGTCGGACTTGGTGTCGGCGTTGGACTCGGCGTCGGTGTCGGACTCGGTGTTGGGGTTGGGGTTGGACTCGGTACTGGCTTTTGAACGTTCTTCGTGTTGGTTAACTGAAAGATGCGACGCTGGGCATAGTCGATTATGAAAATCTCGCGGTTCCCATCAGCGTTCCGCGGACTTTGGGTATCCAGATTGCCGTTTGACTCAAAGACAACGAAACGTCCATTTGCAGTTGTATCGCCGGCAAACGAGTAAAACCCTCCCGGGCTTGAAGTCACTTGTACTGCAAATGGATCCGGCGTGGGGCTCGTCGTCTGTGCTTGGGAGTAAGACACTGCGCCAAATACCAACATGAGCGCGGCAATAGCGCACCGAGAGCGAAAAGCAAGCTTCACAAAAATCCTCCGAAATAAGGACGCAGATAAGAGCTGATTAGATGCCCCTCGGGGAGCGAGCGGCAGCAATGCGCGGGCGAAAAGCCTTCTTAACGTCACCCAGCGTTAAAAGAACCGACATTTTACGCAGAGATCAGACTAACCGCAAGCTGGCATAAGGCTAACAGGAATTGACGGTTAACCGATGCGGCGCTGTTGTTCGTCGTTGCTTTCAAGCGCAAAACAAAATTCTTGACAGCACTTGTCACTCAGACTTAAAGTCTGGCCGTTCCCCCTAACTGAATAGCCCAACATCAAGTGAACCCCGGTGTAATTCCGTCTGCCGGAATGAAAAAATAGAGCGCACCCAGGGCACCCCAAGAGCAATTACCTCCTTGTGCAGCGCATGTGCTCCTCCAGTTTCTAATGGCTTTCGAATTGGATTTCTGACTACCTGAATTTCGCACTTCCAAAGGAGAAGAAGAATGTTTCGTCCAAACGCAAACAACCGCCAAGCCAGAAAACTTATCAGCGTTGCCTTAATCGTCTTCCTATACGCCCTGATGTTGCCCGTCGTCTCATCAGCACCTCGGGCCACTCCGGTCGCAGCCAGGCCGGAGGCCGCAAAGAAGCAAGACCCAGGTCAACAGCTTCCCAACATTCCCGTGATTCCGCCCGGGTCCGCTTATCGGCAGACAAATTTTATTTCGGACATCCCCGGACTGGCACCGGTGCTTGATCCTCTCCTGGTCAACCCGTGGGGCATTTCGGCGACCGCCAGCAGTCCGTTCTGGATCGCCAACAACGGCACGAGTACGACGCAACTGATTCGCGGCGACCAGCCAGCCGGTACCCCGGTCGTGCTAAACACGAGCCCGCAAACGATAACTATTCCCGGCGGACTGCCGACTGGAACAGTCGCGAGTCCTACAGCAACCGATTTTGTTCTACCTGGCGCGTGTGCCAGCGCGCCGTGCGGCGCGAATTTCCTGTTTGCCTCGATAACGGGCAACATCGTCGGTTGGGATCCCAACGCCCCTGCTGCGGGATCAGTAACCGGGGTAATTGCGGCGAGTCATCCCGGCCACGTCTACACCGGCCTCGCGATCGCCAACAACGGCACAAACCATCTCTACGCCGCCGACTTCGCCAACGGCGCTATCGACGTCTACGACGCCAGCTTCGCGCTACAACCCGCCGCCAGTTTTCCCTTCGCCGACCCGACTATTCCGAACACGATGGGGAACGTCTACCACCCGTTCAATATTCAAAACATCGGCGGATCGCTTTATGTGATGTATGCCAAAGTGGATCCCATGACCGGCCTCGATGAGGACGGCGTGGGCAACGGTTTCGTTCGCCGGTTCAATACCAATGGCGTGCGTGACCTGACCTTCGGGATAAACAATGGCGCGCTGAATTCACCCTGGGGTGTAGCTATCGCTCCGGCCAGCTTCGGCATCTTCGGCGCCGCGCTGCTGATTGGTAACTTCGGCGAAGGCAATCCGAGTATTCACGCCTACAACCCAGCGACGGGCGCCTTCCTCGGCACGCTTCAGGATGAATCAGGCAACGGGATCGTGATCGACGAGCTGTGGGCCTTGCAGTTCGGAAACGGCGGCGCCGGCGGCGATGTCAATGCGCTTTACTTCACCGCGGGTCCAGCCGAAGAAGAACACGGTCTATTTGGTTCTTTAAGACCGACCACGGCTTCAGCTACTTCGCTCATTCAATTTGCAACCGATGATTTTACTATCGGCGAAGGCAGTGGCCATATCGACATTACGGTGACGCGGGCGGGCGATGCGTCAGGGACGGCAACCGTCAACTTCAACACTTTTGACGAGTCGCAGCCTGACCATGCCAGCCAAAAGAGTGACTACGAAATCGCACTGGGCAAGGTCTCCTTCCAACCGGGCGAGACCTCCAAGACATTCCGTATCCTGATCGTCAACGACACCTTCGATGAAAACGATGAGACGATTGACCTGGCCCTCTCAAACCCAACCGGCGCGGGAGTCGGATTAGGTAGCCCAAACCATACTGAGCTTACAATTCTTGATAACGACACCGGGGCTCCCGTTACGAACCCGATCGATGACTCAACGTTCTTCGTGCGCCAGCACTACCTCGATTTTCTTAACCGTGAACCCGATGCGTCTGGTCTTGCTTTCTGGGTCAATCAAATTGAGTCGTGCGGCGCAGACGCTGCTTGCCGTGAGCTCAAACGCATTTTTGTGAGCGCGGCCTTCTTTCTCTCAATCGAATTCCAGAAAACTGGCCTGGCGGCCTATTTGACGCACCGCGCGGCGTTCGGACCGACTGCGGTAGGCGGGCCACCGACTGTACCTGTCTTATATGGAAACTTTGAACGCGACACGCAAGCGCTACAAAAGGACTTCGTCTTCGGGGCGCCTGGCGCTGACGCAGTGCTTGAAGCGAATACGGTCGCCTTCTTTAATGACTTCGTCACCAGACCGGAGTTCGTCAGTAAATATCCTTCGACTCAGACCAATGCTCAGTTTGTGGACAACCTGCTGGCAAGCGCTGGGCTATCGCCCAGTAACTTCGTCGTAAATCTGACGAATTCGCAGGAGAATCCGCCGGCCGTTCCAACGCTGATGGGAGGCGCGCGCCGGCCTTCGTCTTTCGGCACCGCAACCTTCAACATGGACCTTGCGCAGACCCAGATGACCTTTACGGCAACGATTAGCAACATCGACTTCACTGGATCGCAAACAGTCGACACAAACGACAACATGGTCGCCGCGCACATCCACGCGAGCGCGGCCGTCACACCCACTACCAATGGCCCAGTCGTCTGGGGCTTCTTTGGTGCTCCGCTGAACGACAATAATCCGAATGATGTGGTAAAGACTGACGGTCCCGGAGTGGGCGGCACGATCAGCGGCAAATGGGACGCTCCCGAGGGCAATGGAACGACGTTCGCCGCGCAGTTGGCGAACCTCAAAGGCGGTCACGCGTACATTAATTTCCATACCACACAATTTGGCGGCGGCGAAATCCGGGGCAACTTTCCGGAGATGCAAGCCCTCCGCGACTCACTCGTAAGTGGACTGGATGCTACGACGCTGACTCGTGCCACTGTACTGCGGCAGGTTTCCGAGTTGGCATACCTGAATCAGCGCGAATTCAACGGCGCTTTCGTTTTCATGCAATACGCCGGTTACCTGCGACGCGATGCTGACACGGCAGGCTTCAACTTCTGGCTCAAAAAGCTGAACGAGTTCGGCGGCAACTTCGTTACCGCCGAGTTGGCGAAGGCCTTTATTAGCTCCAGCGAATATCGGCAGCGCTTCGGCCCAAGCTAGGAACATCAGGAGCAGGAGGCAGGAGCAGGCGGCAGGTGTAACCGGAAACGGTTCATCGGTCGCCCTCCTGCCTTCCGCTTCTGCCTCCTGCTCCTGCCTCCTGCTCCTGCCTCCTGCTCCTGCCTCCTGCTCCTGTCTCCTGCTCCAGCCTCCTGCCGTCTGCGCCAGTTTCCCCTTCCCCGTGCTTCTGCTACATTCAGCGCATGACCGTGGCCCTGCGCGTTGAGAAAGTTTCCAAACAATACCGAATCTACGAGCGCCCCGGCGATCGCCTGAAGGAATCGCTGTCGCGCGGGCGGCTGCGTCGCCACAAAGAATTCTGGGCCTTGCGCGATGTCGACTTCGAAATCGAGGCAGGAACGACAGTAGGCATAATCGGACCAAACGGTTGCGGCAAGTCGACGCTCCTGCAAATCATTTGCGGCACGCTGTCGCCAACACACGGCGACGTTTGGCACGAAGGACGTATTGCGGCTCTGCTCGAACTTGGCGCCGGCTTCGATCCGGAGTTTACAGGCTTCGAGAATGTCTACATGAATGCCGGCTTGTTGGGCCTGACGCGCCGTGAAACTGACCGGCTCTTCCCGGCAATCGAACGCTTCGCGGAGATCGGTCCGTTTCTTTACCAGCCGGTCAAAACTTATTCGAGCGGTATGTATGTCCGCCTGGCTTTTGCGATCGCAGCGAGCGTCGAGCCTGACATTTTGATCATTGACGAAGCACTCGCGGTCGGCGATGCAGTTTTTCAGCATCGGTGCCTGCGGCGCATTAATGAACTTCACGAACGCGGCGCCACCGTGCTCTTCGTTTCTCATGACGCTGCGGCAGTGCGCGCACTGTGCTCGCGAGCCATTCTGTTGCGAGCCGGCAGCGTCATCGCCGATGGCAAGCCTGTCGAAGTGCTCAACGTGTATCAGAAGATCGTCATGGAGCGGGAACAGGCATACGACGCTGAATCAATCGCGATAAATTCAGCAGTACCGCCTTCCGACGAAAGTCTACCGCCACTTAACTACTCTTACCGCCATGGCGACGGCAGCGCCGAGATTTCCGGCGCAGAACTTACAGACGCGACGCAAGCGCGCGTGGAAATTGTCGAGAGTGGAGAGCCGCTAACATTGCGCGTGGTGGTGCGCTTTAATCAGGATGTGGACGATCCGGTAATTGGCTTTCTTTTCCGCAATTCACACGGCATACACGCCTACGGCACAAACACGAAGGAACAACAGATAGAGTTTGGCTCCGTGCGAACCGGAGAGGTAATCGAGGTTAGTTTCGCTTTCGACTGTTGGCTGGGCGTCGATCAGTATACGATCTCTCTGGCGGTCCACAGCCGCGACGGACAGGCTTACGATTGGCTCGATGCGGCGCTCTTCCTTAGGGTAACCAGCCAGACTTTGACCGAGGGAGTCGCAAATTTGAACGCACGCGCGACCGTCCGACACCGCGCGCCAAGTCCCGAAATTGCAGAGCGCGAGCGCGTTGCTGCCGGCTCAGATCGCTAGAGTGTGAGTTATGGCCGAAACTGAAGTTGAAAGCATTCTGCGTGAAATTCGCGAGCGCGTCCTCTCGCAACAACAAACGGGCAAGGAGAGCACCGCAGCCCGCTCGGCAATGACGAATGGCGGCAATGGCGCCGGGGCTTCTGAAGCGCTGCGACAAGTCACGAACGATGATAGTGAAACTCTCATCGCGGAAAATTTGTCACTGCTTGAGTCGTATCTGACAACGACCGCACGCGCGTGGGATCGCCTGCCGCCAGTAGTGAGCAATCGCAGCGGGCTGATAGCCCGAGTTGAACTCTGGGTGAAACGGCAACTGAAGCGTGGCACGCATTGGTTTACCTGGGAGCAAGTGAACTTCAATGCTGCCGCCCATCACGCGCTGCGCGACCTGCTGCCGCTACTGCGCGCACAGATTGCGGAAGTGGCTGCTCGACGAGCGGAGCTTGAGCAATACCGGACTGAAATTAGCGCGCAGGTAGCGTCACTCTACGACGAGTTTCGTTCCGAGCGTTTGGCGCAGGGACGGGAGAGTGAGGCGCGACGGAATCAGGTGGACGCCCGATTTGCCGAGCTGATAAATGAACTGCGCGAACGGGATCAGCATCTTCAGGACGAACAACGCGTCTGCTTCAAGCAGCTTGCTCTCGAGACCGGCGAAGCCGCCGTGCTCGAAGATCGCGCGCGTCGGAAGACCGAAACTTTAGTCGAAGAACTACAACGCCGTGTCGCGGAAATGGAAAAAGAGTGATGAGTACTGAGTGATGAGTACTGAGTGTCAGTCATTACTCAGCGCTCGCTTACTCAGTACTCAGTACTCAGTACTCATCACTCATTACTCATTACTTTATTTATGCCGAAAGACAACCTATACCAGCGAGCCGGCATAGCCGACGTGGCCGAGTTTTACCGCACCAAGTTCGTTTCTGATGAGGTGCTCGACGCCCGTTACTTCAAACCGCTTGATCGTTTCGACATCCGCTTCGCGCGAACGATGTGGATCTACGACAACCTGCGCGCCGGTGCGGATGTGCTCGATCTGGGCTGCGGCGCCGGCATGCTCGCCTTGTTGAAGCGCAAGGGTGTGGCCCTCACTGGTGTTGATCTTTCAGATGAGTGCGCGCTGGCTGCACGTCGCAATGGCTATGATGAAACATTTCGTGCTGAGCTGTCGCAGTTGCCGTTTGCCGATGCCAGCTTCGACTACGTAGTCAGTCTTGATGTGCTTGGTCACATTGAGGCTGACGAAAAAGACCTGGTCCTCGCTGAAATTAAACGCGTGCTGCGACCAGGCGGCGTCACGCTGCACGGCATTGAGTGTACCGACCATGCGGCGCAGAAGAGTTACGACGAAATGAGTCCGGCAGAGTTGCGCCGCTTCATCGAAGTTGATGGCCATGTCGGCCTCGAGGAAGAACAGGAACACGGTAAGCGGTTCCGGAAATGGTTTACACACGTTGCCTGGGAACCTCGTTACGCGCTGTGCCTTAGCAGTGAAGAGTTTCTTAAGCAGGCCGATAAATACGGGCTGGGGTTTGAAGACGATTTTCTCGACTACCTGCGCGGCCTTTCGTTTAAGGAGCGACGCGCCTTCGATTTGGCGATGGGCTACGTGTTTGGCAAGGTGTCTGATCTGGGCATCCATCTGCCGAAGAGCGGGCTCTACGTTTTTCTTAAGGCCTCAGATACACCGCTCGGTCCCTTCTACAATGAACATCGAGACCGCCGTGCGCTTTTCGCATCAGCAGATGATCCGGAACACTTCGCGTGCCTCGATCGAAGTAGTGGCGCCAGGTTTGACGATGGCTGGTATGAACCAAACATGCTGCCACCGATTGCGCGCTGGATGGGCGCACGCGGCCGCGTAAACTTCAGTGCTCCCGGTCTCTCTGAAATACGATTGGACATAACTACGCACATGCCGGACCTTAGCGCGCATCCGCTCGGAATTGAGCTGCTGCTGAACGGCGACAAACTCTGCGCGTTTTCGCTTTCGCGTTATGGCTGGCTGGAGTTGTGCGTCCTCGTGCCGGCAGCGCTAAGTGTCGAAGCAACCGAGTTTGAATTGGAGATCCGTGCGGACCGCACCTGGCAGCCACGGCCGGCACAGGATGAGACACGCGATGACCGCGAGCTGTCCATCGCGGTCTGCAATATTGAAGTAGACAGCAAACAGTAAACAGTAGTCAGTAGTTGCTGACCAAGACTGACTGCTGTTTACTGTTTACTGTCTACTGTCTTTCAAATGCTCCGCAACATTCTCATCTGCACGACACAAGTCCCCTTCACTACGGGCGGCGCGGAATCGCACGTTGAGGGATTGCGGCTGGCCTTTATTCAGGCGGGATACAACGCCGAAATCGTCGCGCTGCCGTTCAAGTGGTATCCGCCGGCGGAAATCATGCGCGGCGCGCTGGCCTGGCGCATGCTTGATCTCAGCCAGGCGAACGGGAAACCCGTTGACCTGGTCATCGGCATGAAGTTTCCCGCTTATCTGGTGGCGCATGAGCGCAAAGTCCTGTGGATCATGCACCAATACCGAGCCGCTTATAACCTTTGGGACACGCCTTTCGACGATCTCTCGACTTACCCAGACGGAGCACAGGTGCGCGAGTGGATCCGTCAGGCAGATAATCGCCTGATACCCGAAGCGAAGAAAGTTTTTGCAAATTCGAAGACTGTCGCCGATCGCCTTCGTCGTTACAACGGGATCGACAGCCAACCGCTCTATCATCCGCCGCCGCGCGCCGAAAGTTTGCGCGCGGGCGAGCAGGGCGACTACATCTTTTATCCCAGCCGGATGGAGCCACAGAAGCGACAGGAAATATTGATTGAGGCGGCAAAGTACCTGCGCACGCCCGTTAAGATAATTTTTGCAGGCGGCTCAGGCGATCCGAAGCGTTACGAATCTTTGCTGAAGGAACATGGCGTCGGAGATCGTGTTTGCCTGCGCGGCTTCGTTGCGGAGTCGGAGATTATTGAACTCTATGCCAACGCACTGGGAGTTTGTTATTTGCCGTTTGACGAAGACTACGGCTACGTCACGCTGGAAGGAATGCTTTCAGGTAGGCCGGTCGTGGTAGCAAGCGATGGCGGTGGCGCCACTGAATTCATCGAACACGAGCGCGACGGATTGATTGTCGAACCAGATCCCCGTGCCCTGGCCGAATCGTTGGATTCGCTTTATGCCGACCGCGCACGCGCGCAAACAATGGGTAGTCGTGGGCAGGAAAAACTCAAAGCCATGAACCTGTCCTGGCAACACGTCGTGGAAACGTTGATAGGCGGCGCGGGGTAGCGCGAGGAGGTAAGTAGTGGACCGCAGTTGATCAGAAAAACCTTTCCATTTGTCATTTGACATTTTTCATTATTGTTCATTTGTCATTTCAGAGCGACGGAGGAGGGTGGACCGCACGCAGCAGGCAGAGAATAATCCTTCGGTCGTCCGTCGCCGGTCGTCGGTCTCTTGTTCCAAATGACAAATGGAAAATCTGTTTTTGTTCTGTGCCCTCAACCCACTCCTTTCTGCTAAGCTACCCCAAACGTGAAACGGCCTGCCCTTAGTCGCGCAGAAGTAGTGCTTCTAGCCGCCAGTCTGCTGGTGGCCGTCATCTACTTTTACAACGTCCCCAAGAATCCGGTCGGCTTCTTCGTTGATGAAGCTTCGATTGCTTACAACGCTCACACGATTGCGCAAAGCGGCACAGACGAATATGGATCTTCGTTCCCGTTCTACTTTCGCGCCTTTGGTGAGTACAAGAGTCCCGTCTACATTTACATCCTGTCGGCCGTTTTTTGGTTAACTGGCCCGAGCGTTTTGGCTGCTCGATTGGTTAGCGCGATAGCAGGACTCACGGCAGCGGTGCTATTTGGAATCCTTGCAGCCCGGCTAGCCGGCCGGCGCAGCGTAGGCTTGATCGTGTTTCTCGCGGCAGCGCTCACACCCTGGCTCTTTGAAATCAGCCGCCTGGTTTTTGAGGTGGCGCTCTTGCCGGTTCTACTGGCCTTGTTTCTCCTGCTGCTGCAGAGCGCTGCGAAACGACCGCAGTGGTCGTGGCTCATCGCCGCCGGTCTCGGCGCCTTGCTGGGTTTGATTACGTACACCTATTCGGTCGGACGACTGCTGGCAGCACTCTTTGCCTTAGGTCTGGCATTCCTTTTCACCCGGCAACGCTGGCGGAAGATCGTCCTCACCTGGATCGTTTTCGGTCTGACTCTGATGCCGCTTGCCGTTTTCACCTTGCGTCATCCGGGCGCGCTCAGCGAGCGTTTCAAGTTTGTAACTTTCGTTAAGCCGGGAGACACGCGCAGCCAGATCGCCCTTCGTTTCGTGCAGAATTACGCGGAAAACTTCAGCCCACCAAGGTGGCTCGCTTATGGAGACCCGGAACCGCGACACCACTTGCCGGGCATGGGAAGCCTGCTGATTGGATTGGTCGCTTTGTCGGCTCTGGGATTGATCGTTGTGCTGAGGCGCTGTCGCAGAGATGCCTGGTGGCGTTTCGTAATCTACGGGCTGCTGGTGTCGCCCATTCCCGCAGCGCTAACTCTCGACTACTTCCATACGCTTCGTCTTATCGCACTTCCCTGCTTCTTACTTGTATTGACTGTTCCGGCAATCGAGTTTTTGCTGGAGGAAGGCGGGCGAGGTCGAGAAGCGCGACGCGTGGCGCTGACGATCTTAGTTCTGATTACACTGCTCCAGGGTGCGCTTTTTCAATGGCGCTTCCACCACGCACTGCCTCGCGTTGACGCTTTTGACAGCTACTATCAGGAATTGCTCTCAACCGCTCTGGCGCAGCCGGAACGTCCGATCTATCTTTTCGACAAGACTCCCGCCGCCTATGTCTATGCCTACTGGTACGCAACGCTCCGGGGCGTGACTGTAAAAAACTTCCAGCGAGTGCCGCGCGACGAGACGCCTCCGCCGGGAGCAGTTGTTATCGGCCACGAGCTACCTTGCACTAACTGTGAAAAGATCTTAGAGCGCGGTCAGTTCCAGGTCTACAGACAAAAGTGACCTGGGCTCGACCGACCTGGCGATGTTGATGGTGCGCTCGCGTTTGTTCGTCACTGCTTCTCAGCGACAACGATGACATTCTTGCCCAGCGGTGGAGAGATGATCGACTCGAGGCGACGGGCAGCGGGAACGATGAATCGATCATAGAGTTTGACGCCGCCTGGTTCCATCGAGGCGGATCTTAGCAGACAGTATTTTAACCACCAGGGGGCGATGCCCGGCAGATCGAAGTACATCGACAAAATTATCGTGAAGCCCGAACGCCGCAGTTTTTCTTCCAACTCCCGCTTCCTATAGCGCCGCTGATGGCCTACACGTTCGTCGAATGAGCCGTAAAGCCAGGGCAACGCAGGCACAAACAAGAAAGCACGTCCGCCCTCACATAGAGCGTGCTGCATTGCGTCGAGTTCCGCTTCGTCTTCAGCAATATGTTCCAGGACGTTTACGTAGATGATTGAGTCGGGTACCGCTTTCGCTTTGATAAGTCGCAATGCCTCTGGAAACGTTCCGTGGTAAGTATCAACCTGTGTCGCTGTGTTCAGCCGCCCTGCATTCGTTTCCAATTCCTGATACATGTCTTGCGACGGTTCGACGAGCGCAAGCGTTTCACATTGATGCTGCTCCAAAATCAGTTGCGAGAAAGAACCGATTCCCGCGCCAACTTCTACCAGATGCTGCCCCAGAAAAGGTTTGAATATTCCCAGTATCCAGCGGTGATAATTATGGGCACAGTCCATCGCCTCCAATTCCCTGCCCGAGTAGGCGAATCCTTCAGGGGCTAACTCGCCGGCGGCCAATTCGTCTGGCGCTGAATCTCGCTGGGTCATTGCCGGCGCTCCATGCCCGCGGCTGTCTCGATATGTTCGGTTGGCAGCCGATTGGGCTTGTGGCTGAGATCGGGGACTTGTCGAAAGGAAGAGCGAAGACTGCAAAACAGGTTAAAGCGTATGACGAACCAAAGTGCAATAAGACCGTCCCGGAAAAGAATCTTCTTGCCTTCAGCGTAGGTGCGGCCGTAGTAGCTGATAGGCACTTCGTAAATCGCAAGTTCAAGTTTCGCGATTTTAGCTACCACTTCCACTTCAAAACCGAAGCCGCTCGAGACGATTGTCAGGTTGCGAATGATCTCGCCGCGGAAAGCCTTGTAACCGGTTTCGATATCCGTCATGTTGAGATTGGTGAGCGCATTCGAAAGATAAGTCAGAAATTTGTTGGCGAGGTAATGATAAAAATACAATACGCGCGCGGCCCGACGGACCAGAAAACGCGAGCCGAAGACAACATCGGCATGACCCTGCAGAATCGGGCGAATAACACCGATTATCTCCGCTGGATCGTATTCGAGATCAGCGTCCTGAACGATTACGATGTCACCAGTGGTTAGTGCAAAACCGGTCCTTAGTGCTGCAGTCTTACCTGCATTGCGTTGGTGACGAACGACGCGCACTTGCGGGTTCTTCTCTCCAAGTTGCCGCGCCTGCAGGCCTGTGCCGTCGGTTGAGCAGTCGTCCACAATAATGATTTCAAGTAGACACGGAACCTTCAGCAACTTGCTCACGACTTCGGCCAACGTCGCTTCTTCGTTGTAAGCAGGGACTACAACGGAAAGACAGCTTGGATAAGGTTCGCTTTCAAGCGATGAATTGTTCGATTCAGTGTCAGACATCCTGCGCATCACTCATCACTTCTTCTCACGGTGTTCATACTCACCAGACGCCATGAAGGCGCGCGGAAGTCGGTCGATTTCGCCTGTCTTTTCCAGCTCTCTAACCCAGAAGTTGAAACCCTCGAGGCTTCCGTCCGGGGGGTCATCAGGGTTCCGCTGTAAGTAACCAAAATAGTGCAGCAGAACAAGTGAGCGGGTCTCTTCGCGCTTAACAAACTCGTCGCTATTCACGATCGCCAACAGCACTTGCGCGCGTGTGCTCGTGCCACTGCTCAGTTCATCGATCAAGGCGGACCGTTTGGCCGCATTGAAAGTGATGCCAGCGTTCGCGCTCAAGGTATCGACGAAACGCTCATTGCTCACAGACTTGTAAAGATCTCGAAATCTCGCTCGGTTTATCCAGTTTGCGGAAAACTCATCAAGGTTTGCTTCGAGCTTCGTTACTTCGTCGGGCGTATTGCTCACAACTCCACGCCCAATCAGTTTCACGTCCTGCAGGAAATCAGCATAACGCGGCAGCCCGCCATATGAGGCAACGTGGAAGCGATAAACAAGCTGGCTCAGCTCTCGATGATTGCCAAGGAGGTTGACTGGATCCTTCTCAATTAGCTGTTCCCAATCCCTGACTTCGAGCACAAACGGCAGCGGGGCTTCCATCTTCGCCTGTGGCTCAGTTTTCACGACTGCATAGAGATCGTCGCGCCCGTCGAAGCGGTTAACGAAGCGCAGCCTGCCGGCGTTTACGGCGCGCGTCAGAAAAGTTTCGTAGTCTACGCGACGCTCCGGCGCGATGAGGTGATTCTCCACCACGAGGTAAGATGTCGGCACCTTCTCAAGTAATCCCATAAACTGATCGGAGATTGTACCGGCGCGAGTCGCAATTTCGATCTGCTCTTCATAGGGCGAGTTGAAGCCCGAAGTGCCGACAATCAGTGGTTTCTGATGATCGGCTGATCTAAGGATATGCCGGTGATTGAAATCCGCCCCGGCTGGCAGCACCACAAGGCCCCCGTGCATGGGAGTCTCCTTGAGACGCAGGGTCACGGCGTCAGGATAGACGTCACCGCGCATCATTTTCAACGGCGCGGCATTGAACTCAAACAGTAACAACCCGCAGGCAACTACGAACACTGCGTTGGCGCGAATTCGCGGTTGCCGGTTACTGATAATTTCGGCGAGTCGCCTGGTTCCGAGACCGGTTAATAGCGCCAGGCCCAGGTACGCGAACATCGCCCCGCGCGTGGGCACACGCATGCTCCGAAACATCACGATTAGGTCGTAACAGATACGATAGAAGAAAAAGTTCCAGCCGAGCGAGTAGCAAAAGCCGACGATCGTCAACACGAGACCGAGCCAGAAGGCATCACCGCGCCTTTCGGAACGCAGCGTCTCGACGAGGTTAGCGTTCTCACCCCGTTTCAGAAACGACGGGTAAGCAAGACATAGCCGCGCTATGGTGGAGACCGTCAGTAGAGACAGGGCGCGCTCTGATGTTATGGACTTGAAGATGCTGTGAAAGTAGTCGGACCTATCAAA
>JBOGOP010000078.1:0-19885 GCA_050747225.1 Pyrinomonadaceae bacterium | reverse complement strand
GACCAATAGAAAGGGCTGAGAAGACCATGACCCAACTCACACGACCGGCAAGCCGCCAATCAATGTTCAGCTTTAGAGCCATCAAGATGGCATTAGTCATTCTCGTCTTGATGATCGCGCCATCGAGCACCGCGCGCGCGCAGTGGACTACCAGTGGCAACAATATTAACAACACCAATAGCGGAAACGTTGGCATTGGCGTCACCAGTCCGGCAGTGCAACTCGAGATACGTGGTCCTGCAGTAGTCTTTAACGATGGTAGGGGACTAATAGGCAACTATGATACGACGGCTATGGCCCAGGGCGTTGGTGGTGGCATTCAGTTTGGCGGCAAATATCATAGCAACGGGACAATTGGTGGTTTCGCCTCGATTAGCGGGATCAAAGAGAACGCCACGGACAACAACTTTGCCTCTGCTTTGGTGTTTACCACGCGCGCCAATGGGGGCAATCAAATCGAGAAACTGCGAATCACCAGCACTGGCAGCGTCGGTATTGGCACGACATCACCCACGACGGCACTGCACCTCAATTCAGCTGCGGCGGCGTTCAATGGATTTGGCCAGTTTCTTATCACCGACAGCGGCAACACAAATAGACAATTAAGGTTTGGTTACGATGCCAGTTTAGAAGCCGGCTGGATCCAGGCATCGAAGGCCGGGACCAGCTTTGAGCCACTATTGCTGAATCCGAACGGTGGGAACATAGGCGTCGGCACTACTGCGCCGGTCTTTGATGCGAATGCTGCCAAATATTTCACCCTGAGTGGCGCCGATCTGGGCGCCAACAAATGGACCGAACTCGGTCTCGGCGGCAACATCACCGGCACCGACACCCCGACGGGCCACGTTGCGTTTTATAACACCGCTTTGGGGACCACGGACAAGAGAATAGTTGGGATTACCGGTGCGACCGATGGAGCGACCAATAGTGGGAAACTGCAAATTTTCACTTGGAACGCCGGGACCCCAGTTGAAAGGATGCGCGTTGATAAAGCCGGCAACGTCGGCATCGGCACAGTTGCGCCCGCAGCAAAGCTCGATGTGAATGGGAACGTCAGCGTCACCGGCAACATCACCGCCACCGGTAACATCGCCGCGAAATATCAGGACGTCGCTGAATGGGTTGAATCTTCTCAACTGCTTCCCGCCGGCACTGTGGTGGTTCTCGATCAGTCAAAGTCCAATCAAGTAATCGCCTCATCACAAGCCTACGACACGCGCGTGGCGGGGGTTATCTCCGCTCAGCCCGGCATCACCCTTGGCGAAAAAGGCGACAGCAAAGTGTTGGTTGCGACCACGGGAAGAGTGAAGGTCAAAGTCGATGCCAGCGCCGGACCGATTCAGGTGGGCGATCTGCTCGTCACCAGCGACATCGCAGGCGTCGCGAAGAAGTCAGAACCCCTGAGCCTCGGTGGCGTGCAGATTCATCGCCCCGGCACACTGATCGGCAAAGCCCTGGAACCACTCGAGCAAGGCACGGGCGAAATTCTGGTGCTGCTCAGTTTGCAGTAGTCACAAGCTGGTACGCGACTGTTTGTGTGCTGAACGTCCGTTTGAGAAGGAGCAGACTATGCTATTTCATTCTTCCTTGTTGCGGAAACCCCCAGATGATCTCAGAGTCAAACACGCTTCGAATCACATAAGGAACGGCTTAATCGGATTTGTAGCGGTGGTCGTTATATTAGCTACGGTTACGGTAAGCGCGTTCCGATCAAAAAGATTGGCCCCAATCGGCAGGATATCGATTTCCACCAGTCCGCAAACAGCCGCCCCTTTCGCGCGCGAGAACAGCCCTGTTAAAGCGCTTTCGATTACGCTCAGACGAGGAGGATTCGTTCCCAGGGAGATCACCCGGCCCGCAGGCGACTACTTCCTGTCCGTAAGCAATATCAGCGGCGCGTCTGAAATTCTGCTGCGATTTGAGAGCGAGCAGGGGGGGACGGTGCAGGTGTCGAGAGTGAGCAGAGAAAGACCGAGCTGGCGTCAGAATGTTCGTCTTTCGACGGGAACCTATCTGCTAACGGAAGCCAATCACCCCCGGTGGATTTGTCGCATTACGATTACAGGAAATTAAGGAGCCGAGCCGACCTTGTCTGCAGACTCTCGTCTACGTCACAGCGCCGCAGGAGTCTATTACCATGACTATCACTTGCTGTTCGGTCTGCAAAACTTACCTAGCGAAAACTCTAGCCGTGTTGTTTTTCATGTCGTCGCTACTGCTGCTATGTAGTCAAAGCATCAAAGGCCAGAGCGATTATGGGTCTACACCGCTTGGTGAGGCTCCCGGTTCTCCTTTGGGCTCCTATAGTCTGAGTAATATCGACAACGTAAACCTTTTCAACGGCCATGTGAATATTCAGATACCCGTGCTGAGCGTAGCTGGACGCGGCGGTGCAAAGCGGCAAATGTTCTTTAACTGGAGTTCACCTGCGCGCTTTTACGTGCGCGAGGACACAGATGCCTTTGGAAACCCTTTGCGTTACGTTGAACCCTCAACCGTGGGAGTCATTACTGACGGTCTTAACCTCGGAAGTGTTGAAGTGTATGGCGTGCAGTCAGGCTGGGGAAGTATGTATTGTGGGGCTGACAGCAACTATATTTTTCAAAAGACACTAACCCGACTCTACATTGTGGAAGCAGATGGTACTGAGCATGAAATGCGAGATATTGCCACAGGAGGGAAGCCGCTTGATCTCACACCGTGCCAACTGAGTGGCCCTTCGCGGGGCAAGATCTTCGTTAGCACAGACGGCATGGGTGCGACGTTCATAGCCGATGATCCCGTTCAAGACTATGTTTATCCCGGCAACGGCTTTCCTTATGTGTTCCCTTCAGGCTACTTGATGCTGAAGAGCGGAACGCGTTTCCGAATAAGCGGAAGCGGGCCAATGCGCGATCGCAACGGGAATGAAGTCTCTTTGACCTCTCCCAACTCTACTCAGATCCAGCTCCATGACTCTCTCAATCGCCAGACTACGGTTGACTATGTCTCTGGTTCCCAATGTAGCGCTCTGGGCGGATCAACTTATTATTGTCAAAAAATCTCATACAATGGTTTCGGCGCGGCGCCGCGAACAATCTGGCTGACCTACGATACTAACTTGCTACCGTTTGAGTTGATTTTGCCTAACAACCTACGCTATCGCTTTTACTACAACCTCTACTTCGACTTAACGCGCATCGATTTGCCGGCGGGAGGCTCAATTGAATACGACTACGGAGCCGGCTTGGATGGCCCTCAGCCAAACCTTGATTACTGGATACAAGGAGCTATACCCGGGACTTATTGGGGTGGCGGCGTCGGGCCCCATGTTTACCGCCGCGTAACAGAACGCCGGCTGTATAAAGAAGGGCACGTGCTTGAAAGTCGTCAAACTTTCAGTAAGCCCGAAAATATTTACAACCTGTCTCCCGATGGAAGCTACTCCATAGCTAGTGTGGGATACCTAGAGAAAAAGCAATACGATTCCGGCAATAACCCGCTGGGTAGCGAGAGGCATTTCTTTTACGGCAGCGCTGAGTTTTCTTTTGCCGTGGACAGCATTTCTTATCCGGCATGGAAAGACGGCCGCGAATACCACACGGAGATTTACGATCAGAGCGGCAATCTACTGCGACAGACCGACCAGACCTGGGAGCAACGTGCTCCCGTTAGCTGGTGGACCGGCATTGCGGATGACGCGCCGCAAAATGATCCGCGGGTCGCTCAAACTACAACGCGCCTCGAAAACGGGTTGGCCAGCATGACGGCCTACAGCTACGACCCGACCGTTTCCTACAACAGCCTTACGGATATTTACACGTACGATTACGGCAACGGCACGCCGGGTGCACTTCTGCGCCACACACAAACTACCTATCTCAAATTGCTCAACGGCGTAGACTACTCGGGTAGCAACATTCAAAGCGGTACTTCGCCTTACCTGCGCGACTTTCCCCTGCAAGTCTCGATCTTCGATAGCGTAGGAGTTGAACGATCGCGCACCGCGTACGAGTATGACAATTACAACACTGATACGAATCATGCCGGCTTGGTCGCACGCGCGAACATCAGCGGCTTGGATGCTACCTACAACACTTCCTTTACGATACGCGGTAACGTCACCGGCACCACGAGTTACTTACTGAACGACGGCACTGTGGTCGGCTCAATAGGTGCTTATGCCCAATACGACGTAGCCGGTAATGTAGTGAAAACGATAGACCCACGTGGCAACCCCACTTCCATTTATTACGACGACCACTTCGGAGCGCCCGATGGTGAAGTCGATGGGAATATTGTGCCCAGCGAGCTGAGCACGCCTGGGCAATCAAGCTTTGCCTTCGTCACGAAAGCCAAAAATGCCGCTAACCACATTGCCTACTCACAGTTTGATTACTACTTAGGTCAGGCGGTCGATGTCAAGGATGCGAACGGGGTTATCTCGAGCGCATACTTCAATGATGTGATGGACCGGCCCAAGCGGGTGATTAATGCCGTCAATCAAGTTGCGCCGATCAAGAGCCAATCCGCGTTTAGCTATGACGACGTTAATCGGATCGTCACTACGACCAGTGATCTCAGCGCCTACAACGACAATTTGCTCAAGAGCCAAACACTCTACGATGGCTTGGGGCGTTCGGTGGAAACACGCACCTATGAAAACGCTACCCAATTCCTTACTGTGAAGACAATTCCTTTTGTTGTGTTGCAGGATCCGGACAACGGTGCCTGGGTTGCTGCCACACAAACGTCCAACCCGTTCCGTCAATCAGAACAGCCGATTTGGACGACTAGCTTCATGGATGCGTTGGGGCGGGTGAGCAAAGTGCGTACCCCAGACACTGCATTACTGCGAACCTACTACGATGGCGCGCGCACTCTGGTGGTTGACCAACTCGGCAAGGAGCGCCTAAGTCTGACGAATGCCCTTGGCGAGCTAAAGGACGTGTGGGAGATAAAGTCTACTGATGCGGAGACCGAAGCCGTCTCATTCCCTGGGCGCCCGGAGGTAACGGCGGGTTACCGCACCAGTTACGAATACGATGCAGTAAACCATTTGACGAAGGTCATCCAGGGTACCCAGGCACCGCGATTCTTTACTTACGACACGCTGGGCCTGTTGAAGTCTGCTGTCAATCCGGAGAACGGAACAATTAACTATCAGTACGATTCGAGCGGTAACGTGATCGTTAAGACGGACGCCAGAGGCGTTTCAGCACACTACTCTTATGATGGCCTGGGCCGGCCAGTGCGCCGGTGGTATAACGGTTCCAATTTGACAACCGCCACAACGCACAATGTGCCGACCTTGCCCTCTGGCATCGGGGTTAGCGAAGAAGTCAACTACTGGTACGACTCACAAACTCTGCCGGCTGGCGCTCCCAGCTCTCCAAGCTTCGAGCGAGGACCTTCCACGGGCCGTCTGGTTGCAACCAGCTACGGCACCGGAAGCAGCGCGGGCGACTATTACGGCTACGACGCTGGCGGCCGCGCTGTGCTTAAGATCCAACAAACCGGCGGCGTTAACTACCGGGTGACCGCAGATTACAATGCGTCAGGGAGGATAACCTCGGGCCACTATCCCTCTTTGCATAGTGTTTCCTACGACTACGATGGCGCGGGTCGGCCCCTTAGTTTCGCCGGCAATCTCGGCGATGGCACCCAGCGTAACTATTCGAGCGGCACTACTTATTCAGCGCTCGGGGGCTTGAGTCAGGAGCAGTTTGGCACGGCAATTCCAATCTACAACAAACTCTTTTACAACGTGCGCGGCCAGCTGGCTGAGATTCGTGAAGGCACGACGCCAAACAACACCGATTTTGAACGCGGCGCTATTATCAACTTCTACAGCGGTTGTTGGGGGATGTGTGCGGGTCAACCGATGCCTGACAACAACGGAAATCTGAAGCGACAGGAACATTGGGTTAAGGACCAAAACGGAACTGTGGTCGCTATCAACACTCAAGCTTTCGAATACGACAGCCTTAATCGTTTGACGCGGGTCTACGAGGGCTCGGCTTCACAGCCCGCCTGGCAGCAAACCTTTTTGTATGATCGATTTGGCAACCGGCGTCTTGATGTCAACGCCACCACTGCGAGCCTATCACCCAAAGATTTTGAAGTTCAGCCGAGTACAAATCGCTTGCTCGCTCCTGGCGATACCAATCTCGCTGAAATCAATCGGCAGATGCGTTATGACCCGGCTGGTAATCTAACCACCGACAACTATACCGGCCAGGGCCAGCGCATTTACGACGCAGAGAACCATATGACGCAGGCCTCGGCCGCCGGCCAGTGGCAAACCTACACCTATGATGGCGGCGGCCAGCGGGTTCGGCGCAACGTGGGTGGTGTGGAGACCTGGCAGGTGTACGGCCTTGGCGGGGAGTTGTTGGCAGAATACTCGGCCAACGATCCAGCGACGACTCCGCAGAAAGAGTATGGCTATCGTAACGGACAATTGCTTATTGTCGCCGGGACAGGAGCGGCTACCGCACCTGCTCCCTCATCATTGGCGGCGGCCCCTTCCAGCGGCGGGGGGAACGTCGTTCTCACGTGGTCGGCGGCTTCCGGTGCAGCTAGCTATCGCGTTGAGCGGAAAGGCGCCACGGGTTCTTTCGTCCTCGCCGGAACCACTGCGTCCCCCGGCTTAACAGATACTGGAGCCAGCGCCGGGAGCGCTTACCTATATCGAGTCTGCGCAGCTAACGCGCAAGGCACCTGCACCTCAGTATTCAGCAACATCGCGCTGGGTGCGGCCGTAAGTTTTCCAACCGATCCAACCATCACTTCCATTGCGGATGATCCGACCGGTGTGACCGTCACCAAGGTAAAAGCGGCGCATATAACGGAATTAAGAACAGCAGTGAACGCCGTAAGAACTTTAGCAGGTCAGGCAGGCGCGCAATGGACAAACCAAACTCTCACGGCAACAGTGACGTTCATCAGCGCAGACGATGTGCGCGATCTGAGGACGAAGTTGGACGAGGCGCTGACGGCGCTCGGCATCCAGACCTCAAACTACGATGATCAGACACTTGCTGGTGCGCCAAATGGGACAGTAATAAAGAAGGTCCACATAACGCAACTGCGTCAGCGGTCTACGAGCGGGATTGGCGGCGCTGGTGGTAGCAGCCCAAATCAGTTTGGCGTTCAATGGCTGGTGACTGATCAGCTTGGCACGCCACGAATGGTGTTTGACGAGACGGGCAGCCTTTCAAATGTGAAGCGCCACGATTATCTGCCGTTTGGCGAGGATCTAGTTGCTGGTAGTCGCGCGACGACGCCAGGCTATGGAGCGGCGGATGGCGTGAGACAAAAGTTCACGGGATACGAGCGCGACGGAGAGACAACGCTGGACTTTGCCCACGCTAGATATGTTAGCAACGTGCAGGGGAGGTTCACAGGTCCGGATCCCTTTATGCTAAGTGCTGATCCATGGCAACCCCAGTCGATGAACCGTTACACCTACGTTCTCAACAATCCCCTCAACAACACTGATCCTTTAGGACTTTACTATGTCGGTAATGGAGCGAAGGATCCCTTTATCAAAGAGTTCAAGCAAGACCCTGAAAAGGGCGATTTCCCCGAGTGGGATCCGAAGGACACAATCATCATTATCATTCGCGCCGATAAGAAGACCGGTCGCCGGATATCTGAAGACGAAGCTTCCGCAATTTCAATTCGCAATATGGTCGTAGGAATGTCGCTGGCCGATGAATTTGATCAAAAAGCTGCGCAGGCCCAACCTTCTGGCCCGTATTTCCACGCACTAGAGGACGACACAGGTGCCACGGAAATGGCTTGGGAGTTCTTCAGCGGTAGAGGCCCCCGCGATCGGTATTTCGGACCAAGTGCTGCTATGACGCGCAATATGATGACTTCCCCGGACGTTGCTGCTCACCGGCAACGCTTTATACAGCAGGGAGGGGGCATGTACGGACCAACATCAGTAAAGTTTGGATGGAGTGCTCAGGACGGCCCGTACACTGCTGCAAAAAGTGGGCCTATAGAAAATGGGCCTCGCCAGTTTGTCGGATCCTTTACTATTACGATAAGAGAAGGATCCAACGGTGACGCATTGTTTACTCTTAGGAATACAACAAGTCTTCGATCCCTTCTCTATGATTTACCACAGGTGGAAAATGTTCAACGAAGTGACATGTTACCTTTGTCGAATAAGACTCAGGAATTTTGGTGGTTTGAAAAGGGCCTTATCAAACATTGATGAAGAGTTCTTTCATTAAGCTTTGGGTGATACCGCCGATTGGTTCGGGCATCCGGCTCTTGCTTGGTTGCGTCCTGATTTCCCTCTTGGTTACGTGTCGGCCTACCTTTGACCAACTGAACCAGACTCACAAAAAGCCTGAAATGAGCGACCTCGTTGGTACCTGGGTACCGGATCTTTCTACTCTTGAACTCCTGAGAAAGAGAGGAGGTTACGATACGTCAATCCAGACAAGTCTGGTTCTCAATAACGATGGCAGGTTCAAGTTGGTGAGTATGCCGGACTGGTGGAGTGACGGCTTCGGAGAATCTCACCGAGGCTTTGAAGAACACGCAGGAATGTGGACAACCTCCAGGTACGGTGAAAACGGTATCTGGCAGCTTGAACTGAGGGCCTCGTCAGGAACGCGTTTCGCCAACCTTATCGGGCAATCGAATCCTTACCGTCTGGAGTTTGTTGTTGGCGACGCCGATAACAATGTATCCATGATCTTCACGAAACAATCAAACCATGTCGGTAACGGTGAGTGAGGCCCGTTTCCGAAATTTCACGGATCGATATATGCCTTCTGGATTGGCCAAGGGAGTGATGTTTGATCCATTGGCCAGATGCGATTTGGGAGTGACACCACAAGCCTGAAGGCGTAGGCATGCAAGGAAGATTTATTCACAACATTCTCAGGTAATTGGAACACGATTAGATCCGAGTTACGGTTACAGCTCGATGACTGTCGGCGTAGAACTGAGAGGACGGGTCCAATATTGGCTTTCGCTTTACTTCCCCAGTGCTTTACTTCCATGTTGACTCGTTGAAACACTCGGAATAGATTGTGATCATTCTTGGGGGTCCGGCTCAATGTGTTCGCACGCGTCGGCTTTACCCAAGCAGCCTTCAATTGTTGCTTTCCGTTGTGGGCTTAACCTAAGACGCGTTCTTGAAAAGTGGCAAATATCATGTCTCACAACTCTCAGCGACACTCTACCAAATCACTGGTCGTTCTATTACCGATTCTCACCATCAGTCTTGTTACACTCACAAGTTATTCTGCAGGTAGGTCGACGCCTTCGAAAGTCGACGGAAGAAGCGAACAGAAGAACCGCGATCAGGAACTCGCGAGAGTCTTCAAGAAGTCGGAAATTGTAAAGCTAGATGCATCGGCAACTGCGCGACGGGTCCGTGAATCTGGACGGCTATCCCTAATAAGTCAAAGCGGAACATTCGATCTTTATCTGACTCAACACGATTTGCGTGCGCATGGTTACTTGACCGAGGAAGTCGGTCCTGATGGGATTGCGCGTGTCGTTGAGATGGGTCCCGTACATACCTACAAGGGGACAGTCAGCGGAATGAAGAGAGCTCAGGCTCGATTCACGATCTCGAATGAATCAATTGAGGGTGTTATTATAACTGAAACTGCAAGGTACTACATTGAGCCGGCAAAGCGGTTTTCGGCATCTGCCGATGCCTCTGAGTTTGTTTTTTATAAAGCCTCCGATGTTGCGGTTGACCTTGGCGTCAAGTGCGGCGTTACAATAGAGGATAAGGTTACTGAGTTGGCTGAGAATGCAGTCAATAATGCCACGGCAGACTCCAGCCTTACACGATTGGGACGCGTCGTAGAAATTGCCACCGAAGCTGATTTCGAGTACGTAACATCTCTCGGAGGCTCTCAGCAAGCGAACAACGAAATCTTAGGCATTCTTAACGTAGTTGAAGGGGTTTATGAAGAGGAGCTTGGTCTCAGCTTTCAGGTTACTTTTCAACATACATGGGCGACAGCAGATGACCCATATACCTCAACAGACAACGGCTCCCAACTTTTAAGTGAGTTTCAATCCCATTGGAACATGAACTTTCAGAATGTAGTTCGCGATCTCGCGCATATCTGGACAGGCAAAAACGCCGCTGGAATCGCAACCGTCGGGAGCGTTTGCCGAACAACGTCCGCATATGGTCTAAGTAGCGGGGGACTGAGGAATTCACTCACGACTTTAGCCTTCGCTGCACATACGCCTACTCACGAAATTGGACATAATTTTGGAGCACTCCATCCGGATCAACAGACTCCACCTGTAACGGAATGCGCAGGCACAATAATGCAATCCATACAGGCTCGTGATCTCACATTCTGTCCTTTCTCACGCAGCCAGATCACTTCGTACGTTAATGGTAGCGGAAGCTGCCTAGCTATGTCCCCAGATACTTGTGCAACGCTTACACTTTCGGCAACCGAAATCTCATTCGGGCCAAATGCTGGCACAAGCGCATTTAGAGTGGACGCGTTCTCGGGATGTTCCTGGAACGCTGTAAGCAATGTTAACTGGATTGCGATCACCTCCGGCGGCAGCGGGAGCGGGAGCGGTGTTGTGAACTATTCTGTATCAGCTAATTCGGGGGGTGCCGTTCGGTTTGGTACGATCACTGTGAACGGTCAGATCTTGACTATCTCGCAGGATTCGGCTTCGTGCGCGGCTTTGTCGTTACCCATGAGTTGGTGGCGTGGAGAAGGTAATGTTCACGACAGTGCCGGTCCCAACCACGGAAAGTTGTTTGGCAGTGCGACATTTGCGAGTGGCTTAATTGGTCAGGCGTTCAAATTCGACAACCAAACCACCTTTGATGATTACTTGTATGCCCCGACAACAAATCTCCCCAAGGGCAACAGCGATATGACCGTGGAGTTATGGTTTAATGAAGGAGGAACCGACTCGCAGCTGAATGTCTGGTTTGAGCAGTATATTGGAGGAAGTACGAGTTCCCCATATACAATTAGTATGTCTCGCTTTGGTGTACTCCTTCAGGGTGGTAATCAGACGTCATTGTCTGGCAATTTTGAATCAACCGATCCTTTGCAGTGGCATCATGTCGCAGTCACCAACCAAGGTAATAGCTGTATTCTCTATCTTGACGGAAAAGTGAAGGCAAGCGGCAACGTGCAAATCAATCTTCCTCAAAGTACAGCTTTTTACATCGGCCAAGGCCGGAAGGGGTTTGCTGATGAAGTGAGTGTACATAACCGCGCCCTAAGCTTGGCTGAGATACAGTCGATCTTTGCTGCTAGCAATTCTGGCAGGTGCGGAGCAACGAGCCCGACCGTACTACCGACACTCATAACCGAAGCGAACACAACACGTGCAATCACCCTTGATTCTGTTACGTTTATACGCGATCCTTTACCCTTTTCAACAGTTCTCAACTTTAGTCCGGATCAGCGGACGAGAGTTATGCTATTCGCGTCAAACCTCGAATTACTCCCAGGTGAAACCAGTTCGGTCGTTACAGCCGAAGCTGAAGATTCACAACACAGAATATTCCCGCTAACCCTTGAATTCGCGGGGAAGGTTCCTAACTTTAATTGGCTAACACAGATCAATGTTCGCTTACCTGATGGCCTCGCTAACGGCGGAGATGTATTGGTAAGTTTCAGTTTGCGTGGCGCCGTCAGCAACAAAGCACCGATAAGTATTAGACAGTCTTTATAGAATGAATTGAGCCCTAATGCTTGCTATGCCATGCCCAACCAAACGAAAGAAAACTGGGGCGGTGCTTTTTGAATGAATTGGGCGCGCCGGCGGTCTAGTACTCTAAGGCGTGACCCTGTTGTAAAACACAACACCCAGGTGCATGTAAAATCCAACACCCTCACTGGGAAAACAATCGGGGTCAGGCTTGCGATTTGCGATTCTCGCACGACCAACAATTAGGTCCCGCGCCCCAGCCGTTCATGTTGGATGAAGAGCTGCTAAGACTCTTGCAGCCAAAAAAACAGAGCCTCTTGCAATTACGGTTGACGACAGAGCTCCGTCGGATTAGTATGCGCGCCCCTATGGCCAGGAAGGGGCGCGCCGAAGTCGCAGGTGGTCTTTATCACGTAATCACGCGTGGCAACAATCGGCGTCAGATCTTTAACTCTGCTGCTGACTACCAGAAGTTTCTCTCGCTGCTTGCAGTTCAGAAGAGCAAGTTACCATTCTTCCTCTATGCCTACTGTCTCATGACCAACCACGTGCACCTCTTGCTTGAGCGCCAGGCAAGTGCGGTTGGGCGAATTATGCATCGGCAGTTGACTGGTTATGCGCAATACAATAACCGCCGGCAGGGACGGGTGGGACACCTATTGCAGGGCCGACATAAAGCAATTCTTTGTCAGAGCGAGCGGTACCTGAGCGAGCTAGTGAGGTATATCCACCTCAATCCTGTGCGTGCCGGAATGGTGAACCAGCCTGAGGACTATGAATATAGTAGCCATCGCGCTTATCTCGGGCTGGCGCCGGCAGGAATAGTCGATGTCGATCCGGTGCTGCGTCATTTCGGCGTCAGGAAGGATGTGGCGGGCGCCAGCTATCGGCAATTCGCGGCGGCGGGGATCGAGCAGGGCCATTGTGAAGGATTCTATGCCGCAGAAGAAGGTCGAGTGACCGCTATTCGAGCTGGTGATCGCGCATTGATGATATGAGCAGCTCAGCGGTCCCTATCCTTAGCAAGGATCCTATGCCAGTCGTGACACTGTCAGCGGATTTACACTTCTCCTCTCGACCTCCGCTTGCCTGAATGTGAATAACGCACCATAATAGGGCATCAAAATTAGGTTAGTCCGTAAGCGAGCATTTAGGCTCGCTTTTGTATTTGTTGGGAGCCAAGTGTAGTGAATCGTATTCCATCGCCCAGAGGTTTTTCACCGTTTAGTCGACTTCTCCTCGTCTCCGCGTTTCTCGTCTCGTTCTCAGTTGTAGCTCAAGCGCAGTCTCCGGCTGAGCCGAGCAAATCCCCAGCAGAGGTTCCGGCGGAACCAGCCAAGTCTCCAGCGGAACAACCCGAGACAAGCACCTCTCCTTCAGAGTCCGTGCAATCCACGGCGGATACGGCCAAGGCACCTGACGAGGCGTTTAAAGCCGCAGAAGCTTTGCATGGCCGAATTGAGCGCGCCCGCGCATTAGTTGCCGCCCATCGCCTGGATATGGCCGCTACCGAACTTGAGTCCGTGAGGGCCACAGCCCGAGACAAAGCCTTCCGCAACATTGCTTCGATCATGCTGATGAACGTTTACCTTGAGGAAGGGAACTACGGCAGGGCTGAGGCACTGCTCGAAGAAGATTTCCAGGCACGCGCGGCCCAAAAGGATGAATCGCTCGGAAGCTACTTCGCTCTTGCCGGACAAGCTGTGAACGGCGCCCGCACTCACTTGGCGCGCTACCGAAGCTTTGCAATTAGTACAGCCGACGCGAATTTGCCGGCAGAGGCGGTGAGTGATCTAAACCGGTTGCGTTCGCTGCTCGAAAGAATGATTGCCCAGGCGAAAGAGATCTCAAGCGGTCGGGCCGCGTACGATTCTTTGTCGCTGCTTGAGGATGTGCTGGGACTGCGCTTGTCCCTCGCGAAGGACAGCGAAGATCAGACCAAGTGGCAAGGTGAGTATGCGAATGCGCGTGAGGCGCTGGCCTCCTCCCAAACCCAGATCGCTTCACTCGGTGGTATTCCGCCATTGCGGCCGGGAAGGACGACTGCTGCGGGTCCGGCTGCCCCGTCGCCATACTCCACCAAGCGACCTTCCGACACATCTCTCGATGTCAAACCCGCGGATAAAGATCACGTGTCTGTTTCGACGCAGCCCTCTGATCAGAAGCCGAGCGAGCCTGAGAACAGCGATGCTGGATCGCTGAACGCCTTTGCCACCAGGAGAGTCGTGCCAAAGTATCCTCCTATAGCCAAACAGAACGGATCCACGGGACTGGTCAGGGTGTACGTGATTGTAGAAGGCGGTAAAGTGATCGCAGTCTCCCGCTCGGAAGGCCCGGTCCTTCTGCGTCAGGCAGCCGAAGACGCAGCCCGCCAATGGTCCTTTCAGTCAGTTTCCATCGAAGGAAAACCTACTCGCCTCAGCGGATACATTGACTTCAACTTCAGCCTGTAGCCAGATCTCGTCTCCGCGCTGAAGGCGCGAAATGTGAAAGCCTGGGGCACCGCCCCAGGTAGGAGCAGCAAATCTTGCCAAGCGCTGAAGGCGCGTAGTCGTGGTCTTAATGCTAGGGTCTCCGGCCGATTTCGCGCCTTCAGCGCTTCAGAACTCGCACAGCCTCTAACCTGGGGCGGTGCCCCAGGCTTTCACATTTCGCGCCTTCAGCGCGGAGACCCACCCGCTACTCCGACCTCTTTCCACATTCGAACCTCATCCTGATGGTAGCTTGCCGCTAATGTTGACTTAAAAGTAAGGATTAGTTAGACTCCCCTCAAGTAATGGAATTTGAGAGGCTTGTGGGCGCGTCGACCCGGATGAGACCAGGCTTATGAAGATATCAGCACAGGAAGAATACGGGCTGCGTTGTTTGCTGCAGCTTGCCCGCGCGGATTCGCAGGGCGAGTCGCTGACTCTAGCGCAGATCGCGCGTCGGGAAGGCATTTCGGTCGCGAACGCCGGCAAGCTGATGTCGATTTTGAACAAGGCGGGGTTTGTGCAGTCACAGCGCGGCAAGCAGGGTGGTTACCGTCTGGCGCGTCCCGCGTCTGTTATCCATCTTAACGAAGTCATAAGCGTACTGGATGACGAGAGCGTCGAGACTCACTGCAGGAGTTATGCGGGGGTTTTGGATTCGTGTGTGCACACCGGTGACTGTGGCATCCGGCCCGTCATCGTGGAGTTGCATCAGATTGTTGACAACGCGTTGTCTGAGATCACGTTGTCGCAATTGCTCGGTACTGAAGCGACGGTCGACGCTGTGTTGCATAAGATTCAAGGCGTGAAACACGTTCGAAGTGCGGAGAGTTCCGCGCAAGTATAATTGGAATCATAGTTCCGCGAATGTTGGAAAGAGTTACGGATTAATAACAGATGAGCACAGCAGAACTCTTAGGTAAGCAGGAATACAAGTACGGCTTCGTCACTGACATCGAGTCGGATGTTATTCCGCGTGGACTTTCGGAAGAAACGATCCGGCTGATCGTTAAGATTAAGAACGAACCCGACTGGATGTTGGATTTCCGGCTGAAGGCTTATCGTCACTGGCTGACG
This sequence comes from Pyrinomonadaceae bacterium, assembly GCA_050747225.1. Taxonomy (GTDB): domain Bacteria; phylum Acidobacteriota; class Blastocatellia; order Pyrinomonadales; family Pyrinomonadaceae; genus PSRF01. The sequence continues at coordinate 4,667 of JBOGOP010000078.1, read as the reverse complement.
ATGACCGAGCCGAAGCACTGGCCAAACATTTCCTATCCTGAAATCGACTACCAGGATGTTATCTACTACAGCGCTCCCAAACAGAAGGCCGTCAAGGCGAGTCTCGACGAAGTGGACCCGGAGTTATTGCGTACTTTCGAGAAGCTCGGCATTCCTTTGACTGAACAAAAGCAACTTGCCGGAGTAGCGGTTGACGCGGTATTCGATTCGGTTTCCGTCGCCACTACTTACAAAGAGAAACTCAAGAAGCATGGCGTCATCTTCTGTTCGTTCACCGAAGCAATCCGCGAATATCCAGAACTGGTAAAGAAATACCTCGGCTCGGTTGTACCGACAAACGACAACTTCTTCGCAGCTCTCAACAGCGCGGTGTTTTCAGACGGTTCGTTCTGTTTCATTCCCAAGGGCGTCCGCTGTCCGATGGAGCTGTCAACCTATTTCCGAATCAACAATTCTGAGTCTGGACAGTTTGAAAGGACATTGATAGTTGCCGAGGAAGGCTCGCACGTTTCCTATCTCGAAGGTTGTACCGCTCCCAAGTTTGATAAGAACCAATTGCACGCTGCGGTGGTTGAACTGGTGGCACTTGATGACGCACAGATCAAATACTCGACGGTGCAAAACTGGTATGCGGGAGACGAAGAAGGCGTTGGCGGCATTTACAATTTTGTGACGAAGCGCGGCAAGTGCGCCGGGCGAAACTCGAAGATCTCGTGGACGCAGGTTGAGACCGGATCGGCAATCACCTGGAAGTATCCCTCCTGTATTCTGCAGGGCGATAACTCCATCGGCGAATTCTACTCCGTGGCGTTAACTAACCACGCGCAGCAGGCCGATACCGGAACGAAGATGATCCATCTGGGCAAGAACACGCGCTCGACAATCATTTCCAAGGGAATCGCGGCCGGTAAATCAAACAACAGCTATCGCGGCCTGGTAAAGGTGATGCCCAAAGCCGTGAACGCGCGAAACTATACGCAGTGTGATTCGATGCTGATTGGTTCAAACTGCGGCGCGAATACATTTCCCTACATCGAAGTGATGAACAATACCTCGAGCGTTGAGCATGAGGCGTCAACCTCAAAGATTAGCGAGGAACAGTTGTTCTACCTGCAGCAGCGTGGCATTTCCCAGGAGGATGCGGTGTCGCTGATTATTAACGGCTTTTGCAAGGACGTGTTTCTGCAGTTGCCGATGGAATTTGCTGTCGAAGCGCAACGGCTTCTGGGAATGAAGCTCGAAGGCAGCGTAGGTTAAAAGCGGTTAACGGGTGTCGGGTGTCAGGTGCCGGAATAGAGCTTGACCGGAACCTGGCACCCGATACCTATGACCAGAATTTACGGAGTAGATTATCTTCATGTTAGAGATCAAAAATTTGTACGCCGGCATCGACGGCAACGAGATCCTGAAGGGGATTAACCTGACCGTGAAGAAGGGCGAGATCCACGCCATCATGGGGCCCAATGGTTCCGGCAAGTCGACGCTCGCGAAAGTACTCGCTGGTCATCCCGCCTACGAGGTAACGAAAGGCGAAGTTCTTTACGAGGGCAAGAACCTGCTTGAAATGCCGCCTGATGAGCGCGCTCGTGAAGGTGTGTTCATGGCGTTTCAATATCCGATTGAAGTGCCGGGAGTTTCGAATGCGCAGTTTCTGCGGCTGGCTTACAACGAGAAGCGCAAGCACCTCGGCGAAGAAGAACTCGATCCGCTGGAGTTTAAGGACCTGCTGAAAGAGCGCGCGAAAGTAGTTGAGATGGATGCGAGTTTTATGACGCGTTCGGTGAACGAAGGCTTCTCCGGTGGCGAGAAAAAGCGCAACGAGATTTTACAGATGGCGGTGCTCGAGCCGAAGCTGGCAGTCCTTGACGAAACAGATTCCGGTTTGGACATCGACGCGCTGAGAATAGTTGCGGGTGGCGTTAATCAACTTCACAGCCCGGAAAACGCTGTGATTCTCGTAACGCACTACCAGCGCTTGCTTGATTACATTGTGCCGCAGTTTGTTCATGTGCTGGCCAACGGACGTATCGCCAAAGAGGGCGGCAAAGAATTGGCATTGGAACTCGAACAGAAGGGTTACGACTGGCTCAAAACATCAGGAGCAGAAGTGAATGGCGCCGGCGCGCAGACAAACTAAAGACAATGGTTACCGAAATAGCACCCCAAAAGAATTCGTTTCAGGAAGCCTTCCGAGCTCTGCAGGAGAGTCAAGCGGGTGCGTCGTGGCTTGACCGCTCACGTGAAAACGCGATGGCGCGATTTGAAGAGCTTGGCTTTCCGACCACCAAAGACGAAGAGTGGAAATACACGAATGTCGCTCCCATTGCCAGAGCCGGTTTCACGCCCTTGCCGTTGGAGGAAACCTCGACCCCCGCAAATGACTTCGCGAGTTTCGCAATAGCTGAAGCCCGAAACAGTCAGTTGGTTTTCGTGAATGGCAGACTGCGGGACGACCTGTCGTCATTAAAGGCGCTGCCGTCAGAACTAATTGTCCTGGAGCTTTCACAAGCCATTGCTGATGAGCGTTATTCTGAAATCGCTCGCGAACATCTGGCTCGCCACACCGACTTCGTCCGAAACGGCTTCATCGCGCTCAACACCGCGTTCATTAATCATGGCGCCTTTGTTTACATTCCCAAAGGAATCACGGTTGAAGCACCCCTGCACCTGCTCTTTATTTCCGATTCGACACAGCCAAACAAGTTAATTTCCCCGCGCGTGCTCGTGATTGCGGAGGAGAACAGCAACGCAACTTTGATTGAGAGCTATGTCAGCGCTCACGACGCTCCGTATCTCACCAATGCGGTGGTTGAGGTTGTGCTGAATGACGGCGCGCGGCTGGAGCACTACAAGGTGCAGCGTGAAGGTGCACAGGCATTTCATATTGCTACGACTGTCGCCGACCTGGGTGCGAGCTCAAGCTACGACACGACGACGATCACCTTTGGAGCGCAGCTTTCGCGACACGACATTCATGTCACCATGGATCATGAAGGCGCGGAGTGTTGGGTTGACGGCCTCTATCTGGTTACCGGGTCACAACACACCGATACGCACTCGGTTATCGATCATCGGAAGCCACATTGCACCAGCCACCAGCTTTACAAAGGCATTCTTGACGGCAAATCGCGCGCGGTCTTCAACGGCAAAATCTTTGTGCGGCATGATGCGCAGAAAACTGACGCCATGCAGACGAACAAAAATCTGTTGCTGTCGAACGAAGCGCGTGTAGATACCAAGCCGCAGCTTGAGATTCTGGCTGACGATGTTAAGTGTGCCCACGGCGCGGCCGTTGGACAGATCGAGGAAGATGAGCTGTTTTATTTGGAGACGCGGGGAATTCATCCCGACCTGGCGCGCAACCTTCTGACCTACGGGTTCGCAGAAGAAGTGATTGGCAAGATAAAGATCGAGTCAATCAGGTTGCAGCTTGACGAGGCAGTGTTGCACCGTCTCAATGCTCGTTTGGAGGCGTAGCTGTAGGTTACGTCGCTAGAGGCTGGAAGATCAGAGTTCAAGCTTTGGCTTGTGGCGAACCAAAGAACAACCTAAAGGTTGGACTCTGAACTACAGGTCTTTTTATTCAAAGTTATGGTGAAGCGCTATCGATTCTGGTTGTGGACAGCCGTAGTTTTTCTTTTGCTGAATGCGCTGATCCATAGTTTGACTCTGTTCATCCAGCCGGCGCCGCAAGACGAAACTCAGCGGCAGCTGTTTGACTTGATGGCGAATTACAAGCAGGACTTTGGCGCGGGCTTTAAGCGCTCGACCAAAGAGCTGGTCACAGCTTTGAGCGCCAGCTTTTCGCTGCTTTGTTTGTTGGGTGGTTTGACTCTCGCGTTTCTCCTGCGCAGGCAAGCAGATGTTCGGATCATGAAGGGCGTGGTAGGCATTCACGTTTTGGTTTTCGGAATCTGTTTTGCATTGATTGCGGTCTTTACATTCCTGCCGCCGATAGTTTTGACGGGATTGATTTTCCTGTCACTGCTGCTGGGATATTTTCTGATGCCGCGAGAGCAGCTAGTGAATTCGTGAATCGGCAAGGATCAAGCGAGGTGTTATGGCGACGGCGGAAATAACCAGCGTTAAAGAAAAAACCCAGACTGCGAGTCGTGCCTGGGATGTGGAGCGGATCCGCGCAGACTTTCCTGTTCTGCGTCAAACTGTGAACGGCAAGCCATTGGTGTATCTGGACAACTCGGCTTCATCACAGGTGCCGCAAGTTGTGATCGACCGTGGCAGTATTTACCTCGAAGACGAACATTCAAACATCCATCGCGGCGTTCACTATCTGAGCCAGAAGGCGACGACGGCTTACGAAGGCGCGCGTGAAAAGGTGAAGCGTTTTATCAACGCGCGCGAAGCGAAGGAATGCATTTTTGTGCGCGGCGCTACCGAAGGCATCAACCTGGTAATGCATGGTTATGGACGCAAGTTCATCGGCCCCGGCGACGAAATCATCATTTCAGCGATGGAGCATCACGCTAACATCGTCCCCTGGCAAATGCTTTGCGAAGAGAAGGGCGCTCGCCTGCGGGTTATCCCGATGAACGACGCCGGGGAGTTACTGCAGGACGAATACCATGCGCTGCTAAATGAGAAAACAAAGTTCGTGGCGTTTACCCACGTCTCAAACGCGCTGGGTACGATCAACCCGGTAAAGGAGA
>JBOGOP010000077.1:0-19974 GCA_050747225.1 Pyrinomonadaceae bacterium | reverse complement strand
GTGGAAGACTTATTAAACAACCGGCCTCGCAAGACGCTTGGTTACCGGACCCCTAACGAAGTATTTTTCAAACAACATTCTGTTGCACTTCCAACTTGAATTTGCGAAACCCAAACGTTCCTGATGTTCTCGAAAATAAGTTGCCAGGGCTGCCGCGTTAAAGCGCGCACCTTCTGCAACAATGGCGATAGCGTGCGCTTTGCCGCGGTCGTACGCCGCGCGTAGTTCTCGCGCAACTTGTTCCGGGTCCGTCTCGACCTCAGGAATGACTACTACTTCCGCCCCGCCGGCGATGCCAGCAATTAGAGCGATGTAGCCACACGCTCGACCCATCACCTCAACGAGAAATGCTCTTCCGTGAGAAGAAGCTGTTACCTTCAACCGATCAATCGATTCCAGGGCAATATTCAGAGCTGTATCCACGCCAATGGTCATCTCAGATCCATATAAGTCGTTGTCGATGGTCGAGGCGACGCCAACGATCGGAAATCCGGCCTGCGATAATAAATGTGCCCCAGTTTGCGACCCGTCACCGCCGATTACCACCAGTGCGTCGATCTTCTTATGCCTCAGATTAGCCAGCGATTGAGCGCGTCCTTGTTCCGCCTTGAATTCCAGGCAACGGCCACTACCAAGCATGGTGCCGCCAAGCTGTATGATTCCACCGACCTGTCTCGCTCCCAACGATACGAAGTCACCCGCGATGAGTCCTGCATAGCCGCGTCGAACACCGAAGACTTCCCATCCATTGTTTAGACCCGCTCGGACAACTGCTCGAATCGCTGCATTCATCCCAGGCGCATCGCCGCCACTCGTCAATACCGAAATTTTTTTCATGCCAATTTCGCTTTTGCCCGAGCAGAGAGTTCTCCGTCAGTTTGCAGAGTCAACCGCTCCGGCTCGACAGTTTCCGGTCCTTCATTGTCGTCTTGCTTGAAGGTGTGCAGCAGGCCAAGAGTAATGGCAAGCACAACAGGCCCGAGCACAATGCCCAACAAACCGAAGACGCTAATGCCACCCAATACTGAGAAGAAGACGAAAAGCTCATGTAACTTCGTCTGATTTCTTATGAGTTTTGGCCGAAGAAAGTTGTCTATTGTGCTAACAACCAGGACTCCCCACGTTATTAGCAGAACTGCTTTGGTCACATGGCCGTTCAATATCAAGTAGAAAGACAGCGGCAGCCAGACCATTAACGAACTGGCAATCGGAATCATGCAGACGAAAGTCATCAACACGGCCCACAATACCGGCGATGGGATGCCCAACGCCCAAAAGGCAAGGCCTCCAAGCAGCCCCTGAATCATAGCGATCGTGACCACTCCATAGACGCTTGCGCTAACGACCTCACGAGTGCGAACTAAAATCGCTTCGCTTTGTTTTCTATTCAGCGGCAATGCAGCGGGAAGGGCATTGACAATTTTGTCGCCGTCACGGAAGAGGTAATACATTGTGAAGACGATAAAGAATGCTTTTACGATTCCACCAACGATATTCCCCATTAATCCCAACGATTGTCCCAGCAGTGTTCCGGCTGCGCTCTTTAGTTGGTCTACGATGAACTCCTGGGAACGCAGCGAATCGACAAGGACCCGGTCGTGAATCCATCTGGAGACTTTGCCGATCACCGGCGCCTGCATGTTGAAAGCCTTGGCGATATACCCAGGTATGTCTTGAATTGCACTCGCCAACTCATTCGCCAGCGCCATCGTCAGAAATATAAGTGGCAGTACGACAATCACGATGACCAAAAGACAAGAGACCAGCGCACTCAATCCGGGGCGCCTGATCTTTTTTGCCAACTGCTTATGAGCTGGATAGAAAACGATTACGAGAACAGCGGCCCATTCAAGCACTCCTATAAACGGTCTGAGCATCAGCCAGCATAGATAGAGTGCGATCGTAGTAGCCGCCAATACGGCTAACCAACGCGCCTGATTTACCTGGTCTTTCATTTTTCCGTTACCATTTCAGCAGTAATCAAACCGCTACTTCTTTTCCAACGGAAAACAAACTTTACGGCTTCTACAATAGCGACCGTCGCTAAGGAACAGGCACAGATGACGATCCAGTCAACTGCCAGGGGCTTAACTGTGCCGAGCACGACCGCTAACGGTGAGAAGTAGACAGCCAGTAACTGCAGCAGGATCACGATGAACGTTGCCACCCAAATGAACGGATTCCTAAACAGTCCAGCGAAAGCAGTGTGGCTGCGAGAACGACAATTGAACATGTGTCCAACTTGGACGCCAACCAGAGCAAACAGCGCCACTGTGCGCGAGTGGGCTCCCGGTCCATACATTTGCAGTGCCCAGAAATATGCGCCCAGGGAGATAGCACCCAGCATCAGTGCTTGCCAGCAAATCAAGGCAACGAAAGGCTTTGAAAGGAGAGTTGTGCGCGAACTTCGGGGGGGCTGCCGCATGATCTCGGGCGAAGCCGGCTCTACGGCGAGGGCCATAGCCGGGAAAACGTCGGTCACCAGATTCATCCAGAGGATTTGTAGTGGCAGCAACGGCAGTGGCCATCCAACAGCGATGGCCGTGAAGATCATGATCACCTCGCCCAGGTTGTGCGAAAACATCATGTGGACGAACTTGGTGATGTTTGCGTAGATGGTCCGCCCGCCTTCAACCGCCCGAAGGATCGTCGTGAAATTGTCATCAGCAAGCACGACATCAGCAGCCTCTTTTGCTACCTCAGTGCCGCGCTGGCCCATGGCGATGCCAATGTTTGCTCGTTTCAAGGCCGGAGCATCGTTCACGCCATCGCCAGTAACCGCTACTACTTCACCGGCTCTTTGCAAAGCTTCGACGATCCGTAATTTGTCTTCGGGTGAGACACGCGCAAAGACATCTGTGTTGCGGGCGAGCTGGGCAAGGCGACTTTGATCGGCATCGATGAGATCGAGCGCGTGAAGCGCGGTGGGCTGGTTTTTTCCAAGACCCAATTCTCGCGCGATAGCGAGACCAGTATTTAGTTGGTCTCCAGTCAACATCACAGTGCGAATGCCGGCAGTTTGCGCTTGCCGGATCGCTTCGGCGACTCCCGGACGTGGAGGGTCGATCATTCCTACGAGACCCAGGAATGTGTATCCATTTTCGAGAGCGTCGTCGGAGAGATGTTCAATGTCCTGGTCAAAATGTTTTACCGCCAGAGCCAGTACGCGCAGCGCTCGATTAGCCATCTTTTCGTTTGCGGCCAAAAACCGAAAAAGAGCCTGCGCGTCCAATTCGAGAATCTCACCCGCAGCGTCTTGGTAACTTGCACAGGCATCGAGCACAACGGCGGGCGCGCCTTTCAGCGCTGCGAAATGTTGACCGTCGATCCTGCGATGCAGCGTAGTCATGCGCTTAGTCGAAGCGCGGAAGGGCTGCTCTGCCACTTTTGGATGAATCGAGCGCTCGCGCGACACATCAAGGACCAAAGTGTCGGCAACAACCAATAAGGCTGTCTCAGTTGAATCGCCGATGGTGCGCGTTTCATCCGTTGCTTCGGCACGAAACGATGCTTCGTTACAAAGAACGCCGATGCGCACCGCACGCTCCAACAGTTCGTCATTCTCCAGCGGACTCTGGCATTGTTCGACTTCAATCGTGCGTCCATCTGACAAGAAGTATTCACGAACAGTCATACGGTTCTCGGTGAGCGTCCCGGTCTTATCGGCACATATGACCGTAGTGCTGCCGAGTGTTTCTACTGCGGTGAGTCGCCGCATGATGGCGCGTTGACGCGCCATGCGCAGCACGCCGAGGGCGAGAATGAGAGTGGTTACTGCGGGAAGGCCTTCCGGTACGGCAGCGACTGCGAGGCTGATGCTGACCTCGACCATCATCCAAAGGCCATCGCCTCGCAACCAACCTGTGATCATTACAATCACTGCGATAACGAGGACCAGATAAACAAGTCGGCGTCCCAGTAGCGTCAGTTGGATTTCGAGTGGCGAACGCTCCTTAGTCGAGATGGATACGAGCCGGCCCACCTGGCCGAGCTCAGTAGCAGTGCCTGTGCTGACGACTAATCCAATAGCTCGACCCGACGCTATAGCGGTGCCGAGGTAAAGCATCGATCGACGTTCGGCAAGAGGTGTGGATGCGGCGACGAGTGTAATCGCTTTTTCAACCGTCGTACTTTCACCAGTCAGCGCTGACTCTTCCGTCTCGAGGTGCGCTGCCTCAAGCAGTCTCGCGTCAGCAGGTACGTGATCCCCTGCATTCAGGATAATGATGTCGCCGGGAACCAGGTCCTCGGCGTCGATAGTTTTTTCAAAGCCTTCGCGTCGCACGCGTGTGGTGGTGCGAGTCTGGCGGCGCAGAGCATCAAGCGCGCGACCCGCCTTCCACTCAGTAGCAAAACCCACGACTGCGTTGATTACGAGGACAACAAGAATTGCTATTGCTTCGAGGCGGTCTCCTGTCGCCCAGCTTATGCCCGCGGCCACTGCGAGTAGGGCAATCACAATGCTGGCGAATTGCTCGACGAGAATGCGCCACGCCGGACGCGGCCGAACTTCCTGAAGCGCGTTAGGGCCAAAATGTAAACGACGCTCGTTTACGTCGGTGATCGTGAGGCCGTGTGCGGGGTTTACACCGAGCTGGTCGGCGACAGCATCAGCATCCAACGCGTGCCAGTCCCGACTTCCTGGAGCAGCCGGCTTCGACTCGCGAGGGAGATTGGTCTGGCCAACGGGTTCAGATAGGGCTCTAGCGGCACACATTACTCGCTAGGGTGCAATGCCTGTGCCTCATACCTCCAAGCAAATTGCGGATTATCGATAACTAAACCGGAGTTTGCGGTGTGTCATTCAGAGAAGTGCTGCGCAAAGTTTCCATTTCGCTGCGGGAAAGCTCGCAGTCAGACTCGGCCATAAGTCGCTCTAGACTCGCAGGTTTGAACACTCAGCTACCGCTACTTTGTAATGAGAACACCTGCTCCCCGAATAGCATCATTCTTAAGAGCGATGAGAGCATCGTCGGCCTGATCGAAGGGGAAGGTTTGCACATGTGTTCCGACAGGAATCCGGGCGGCTTCGAGTAGGAATTCGCGACCGTCGGCGCGGGTATTGTTAGCGACGCTTCGTAACATCCGTTCGCCGTAGATTAGCGAATAGTCGAACGACGGGATAGGGCTCATGTGGATGCCGCCGAGTACAACTGTTCCACCTTTCCGGATCGCTTTGAGCCCAACCGGAACAAGCTCTCCCGCCGGCGCGAAGATAATCGCTGCATCGAGTTTGACAGGCGGTTCGTCAGTCGCGTCGCCAACCCAGGTAGCACCTAGTTCATGAGCTAATGCCTGGTGACGTTCCCGATCGCGAGTGCAAACGTAAACCTCCGCACCACGTGATCGCGCCAGTTGAATCGATATGTGTCCTGCAGCGCCAAAGCCATAAAGGCCTAGACGCGCACCATGCCATTCGGTTTCATTGATTCCCGTCAGTCGCAAACAGCGATAACCGATGATGCCGGCGCAAAGGAGTGGCGCGGCCTGAATGTCGTCAAAGCTGTCAGGTACATGGTAGGTGAAAGCTGCCGGAGCTACGGCATACTCCGCATAGCCGCCGTCGGCAGTCCAACCTGTGAACATCGCGCGCTCGCAAAGATTTTCACGACCCGTGCGGCAGAACTCGCACACTCCACAGGTGCGATTGAGCCATGCAACTCCGACTCGATCACCGATCGCAAAATCTTTAACCTGTCTCCAAGCGCAGTGACGCGTCCAACAGTTTGGTGTCCAGGAATCAAAGGCGTGCGATGAACGGGCAATTCGCCTTCGACAACATGCAAGTCAGTTCGACAGATGCCGCATGCGCTAACACTGATTAAGACTTGATCCTCGGCGGGTATGGGAATCGGTACATCGGCGAGCACGAGCGGTCGCGTTTCAATCGGCGCCGGTTCATTGAGTGTCCACGCTTTCATTGATTCCAGCACAATGAGTGTCCAACAGCGGTCGGCAAACCGGACAGCCTCAGTAAAGATTGGGTCTGAGATAAACGCGTCTCTTTTGTCCAACCTTCACCAACGGATAGCACTTGCAACTCAAGAATATCTGCCAGGCGTAATCGGAGTCTATACTGCCGCAACTAGCTCTTGCATGTCAGAACCGCAGGTAGCCTCTTCTTGCGCTATCACCAACGTTGTCTTAATCGCTGTATCGGGATTCAGCGAGATTGAGTCGATGCCCTGCTCAACCAACCAACGCGCGAACTCTGGATAGTCGGATGGCGCCTGACCACAGATGCCGATTGGTTTTCCAGCCTCTTGAGCGTCGTCGATTACCTGCGCGATCATGGCTAGAACGGCTCGATCGTTTTCATCGAAGAGGTGCGCAACAGTTCCCGAATCACGATCCAGTCCAAGGACAAGCTGCGTTAGATCGTTTGACCCGATTGAATAACCGTCAAAGACTCTTAGAAACTCTTCGGCCCTGATCACATTCGACGGCAGTTCGCACATTCCGTAAACTTCAAGACCTTCTTCACCTTGCTTTAGTCCATGTTCAGCCATAACTGCTATCACGCGCTTAGCTTCTTTGACGGTACGGCAGAACGGAATCATGATCTTGACGTTGGTCAGCCCCATGTCGCGTCGCACTCGTAACAATGCGGCACACTCCAGGGCGAAGCCTTCTGCGTAACGTGTATCGTAGTAGCGCGAGGCTCCACGGAAACCAGCATCGGATTCTCTTCGGTCGGCTCAAATTCACTGCCTCCCAAAAGACGCGCGTACTCGTTGGTTTTGAAGTCGCTCGTTCGGACGATGACCGGCTTCGGGTAAAAAGCAGCCGCTATGCGCGCGACACCCTCACTAAAACGTCTAATAAAGAACTCTCGGGGGTCTTCGTCACCGATGCGCGCCGCAATTTCTTTGACGGCTCCGGCGTCCTTCAGCTTCGGATAACGCGCAAGGGCCATTGGATGGATACCGATATGATTGGTAATGATGAACTCCGTTCGTGCCAGTCCCACACCGGAATTTGGTATGAACGAAAACTCAAATGCCTTGGAGGGGTCACCCACAGTCAGCATAACGGCGGTGCGTGTTTGCGGAACTTGAGCAGCATCGATCCGCTCAATCTCAAAAGGAATAACTCCATCGTAAACGTGACCTTCAGATCCTTCGGCACAAACGACAGTGACCTCAGCGCCGTCGCGCAAGACTTCTGTAGCGTTTCCGGTACCGACGATGCAGGGAATCCCAAACTCTCGCGAGACGATCGCTGCATGCGCCGTTCGTCCACCGTGATCGGTGACTATCGCCGAAACACGGCGCATCACCGGCTCCCAATCGGGATCAGTAATTCTTGCCACGAGTACATCGCCGGCCTCGACCATATTGAGTTCACTTGCGTCATGCACAACTCTTACGCGCCCAGCGCCAATTCTTTCGCCAACAGCCTGTCCCGAGACAAGCGGAGTATTGCCTTTGCCCGTCAAACGATAAACCTCTGCAACTGCTTTTCGATTCTTTGCCGAATGCACCGTCTCTGGTCTCGCTTGAACGACAAAGAGTTGGCCGGTGTTTCCGTCTTTTGCCCATTCAATATCCATCGGCTGCGGATGCCCGGCCTGTGTGGAGTAGTGCTCTTCAATCACACAAGCCCAATCGGCAAGCTTCAGGACTTCGTCGTCAGTGAGTGAGAACCTTCCGCGTTCCTCGACAGGCGTAGCTTCGCTTCGCGTCGTCCGGCTGCCATCGCCATAGACGAGACGAACTTCTTTTGTCCCAAGCCTGCGCCCAACGATGGGACGGTGGCCCTGTTTCAGGGTTGGTTTGAAAACGATCCACTCGTCGGGTGTGACCACGCCCTGAACCACATACTCGCCTAAACCGTATGCACTGCTAACCAGTACCACGTCGCGAAAACCCGACTCGGTGTCGAGTGTAAAGATCACGCCCGAACTAGCCTTGTCGGATCGCACCATTGGTTGCACTCCGACAGATATGGCCACCTTCAGTTGGTCATAACCAAGTCGGGCGCGATAACTGATCGCCCGATCGGTGAACAGTGATGCAAAGCATTGGTGGACCGCGCGCAAGAGTGCTTCGCGGCCACGAACATTCAAAAATGTTTCCGCAGCGCCGGCGAAAGATGCTTCGGGAAGATCCTCGGCGGTTGCTGAGGACCGGACGGCTAGTTCGGGTTCTCGGCCCAGGCGCTCACAGAGCTGCTCGTAAGCTTTGATGATGGCCGTTCGTAATTCCTTCGGTAGCGGCATGTCCAGGATGGCTACTCGTGCAGCGTGTCCGCGCTTTCCGAGTTCCTCGACATCCTCTGGATCGAAATCCGTGAGCAGGGAACGAAGTTCGTATTCAAGCTCTCCCTGGGCCAGCAATGTGCGATAAGCATCTGCTGTTGTCGCAAAGCCATCGAGCACGCCGACTCCCTCGGACTTTAGAGAATTGAAGAGTTCTCCGATGGAGGCATTCTTGCCGCCGACGCGTGGCAGGTCCTTCAGAGTAATGTGGCCAAAATCAAGTGTGTAAGTCAGCTGGTGATTCATGGCGCACCTTTCAAGAGACGTGTGCTGCGATGAGGAAATCCCCGCGCAGTCAATTCTTTCTAGACACGTAATCATGAAGAGCAATGTTTGTGCCCTCGAGTCGATTGAATTCGTTCGCCCGTTTACAGTCGAGAATCGACCCACCTCGTGCCCGAATGCTCACAATTGTGCGTGTTTCCTCGCACGAGAGTGGGTAAGTTTCCTCATGAAAATGACCCAAGAATTTATTCCAAATCATTTCTCAGCAAACGCAAACGGCATGTCTATTGCACTCACAGAATGAGAAAAGTCTCGGGAAGCTATGCTCGGCGGCTGTCACTCCGGGAAGACCAAGGGGTGAGGCCGCAGTGTGAACTGTTACGAAGAATTAGGAGATAGCCATGAAAGTAAAAGAAGTAATGAATCCGGATGCAAAGGCTATCTGGATTACTGAGAGTTTGGCAGATGCGGCGAAGTCGATGTGGGACAACGACTGCGGGATATTGCCGATCATCAAAGATGGCCGAAAAGTAGTGGGCATGATTACCGATCGGGATATCTGCATGGGCACAGCGATGAAGGACAGCCACCCATCAGGCATCTCGGTTGAAGAAGTGATGTCTGGAAGGGTCTATGCAGCGATGCCGGATGAAGATGTTGAGCAGGCATTGCAGACAATGAGAGAGCACAAGGTGCGGCGCTTACCGGTTCTCAATGACGAAGGCGAGCTGGCTGGCATCTTGTCGATGAATGACATTGTGCTCAAAGCCAAAGGCAGCAATGGAAAGGCGCAAATCAACTACGCAGACGTCGTTGAGACCTATCAGGCAATTTGTCAGCATCCACTGCCGATGGCAACAGCAGCGCCGGCGACGTAGACGCTCTCAGCCGCCATCAAATGGAAGTGTTGAATTACAGCTGGAACCGAAGGCGTTTGTCACAGTTCCGGCAGGAGGGGACGGTTATGTTGAGACCAAAAAGTGATAAAGAGCTCGCGCTAGAAATATTGCGTGAGCTTGCGTGGGATTCGGGACTCGACGAGTCGAGTATCAATGTTGAAGTCAGGGATGCAGTGGCCACGCTCACAGGTGGGGCATCGAGTTACGCGAGAAAAATCGCAGCGCAAGATGCTGCTCACCGTGTCGCCGGTGTGCTGGATGTCGCAAATGACATTGAGGTCAAGCCAGTCGAACGTTTTGCGCGAACCGATACGGAAATCGCGAGCGCGGTTCGGAACGCACTCGAGTGGGACGCTCTAGTCCCGAACGAGCTAATTCGGTCAACGGTTTCGGATGGCTGGGTGACACTTGAGGGCGAGGTGGATTACTGGCGCGAGCGCAACGATGCGGAGCGAGCTATTCGGCGCTTGGCTGGGGTAGTGGGCGTGATCAATAGGATCTCGATCCGTGTGCGCCGCGCCGATCCGAATGAATTACGGGAAGAGATCGAATCCGCCCTGGAACGTCGCGCGGATCGTGAAGCAGAACGGCTGCGCGTGGAGGTTCACGATGGAGCGGTTGACCTGTGGGGCAGGGTGCACTCCTGGCAGGAAAAGCGCGCGGTAATTGGATCAATCGCCCATGCACCAGGTGTGACTCAAGTCGGGGACCATCTGCGTATTGATCCGTATTTCTAACTATTAATATTGGCAATTCTGAAACTTGGAGGGAAAGATAATGAGCGAGAGAACAGAAGCGTTGGAGCTCGCGCGGAAGAGCTCGGAAATGGCTAATCCATTCGGAATGATGCGCCGTTTCACGAAAGACATGGAGCGTCTGTTTGAAGATTTTCAGGGGTTTAGTTTTCCAAACTTCTTCAACAGGGATTTTCCGACGTTCAGTACTGGGTTTGAAAACGTCGCCTGGACGCCTCAGATCGAGGTGCTTCAGAACAACGGGCAGCTCACGGTGAAGGCGGACCTTCCGGGACTGAAGAAGGAAGACGTCAAGGTGGAGTTAACCAACGACATGCTGACGATCTCGGGAGAACGGAAGGAAGAGAAAGAAGAGAAGCGCGAAGGCTTCTATCGCAGCGAGCGCAGCTATGGAAGCTTCTATCGCCAGATCGCTCTACCGGAAGGTGCAAAAACCGAGAAAGCCGCAGCGACATTTCGTAATGGTGTGCTGGAAATAACAATGCCCACGCCAAAGATGGAACCGCAAGTGCGCAAGCTCGAAATCAAAGAACCAACGGAAGAGAAAGCAGTCAAGGCGGCCGCGTAGGCGGGGCGCATCCTGGCCGGTTGTCTGCCTTCCAACAAAGTCAGGCAACCGGCCTCGAAAGGCGCCTTGGCCAACCTGACGTGGAAGAATCGAGATCCGGAACATTCGAAGCAGGAGTTCCTCCATGGAGGCGAAGAAAAGAGATAGCGAGATAGAGCAGTGGGTGTTAAGTGAGCTTAGATCTTATGAAAGGTTATCGCCGGAAATTTGCGTTCTAGCTCAGGATGGCGTTGTTAAGCTACTTGGTAGCGTAAGCGACTCTACCAGTAAAGCAGCCGCCGAAGCGGCGGCATATCGTGTCGCCGGCGTCGCCGATGTCGTAAACTCTATTCGAATAAAACCTCGGACTGCACCAATCCGACGCAGTTTAACGACTCAGGCATTGGCGCTCCCGTCGAAGCCCACCGCGCCGGTTCCTTTTTTTTCAGGTCGAACATGAAGTTGCCAAGGGCTCGGCGCGGGAACCTGCGTTCTCTCGATTCATAAACTAGGGGTGAAGAGAATGATTAGTAAAAACAAGCTAGGCTTGGTTGTCGGCTCCTTCCTGGCGTTATGGCATCTTGTATGGTCTTTACTGGTTGCGAGTGGATTGGCCCAGTGGCTAATCAATTGGATATTCCGCCTGCATTTCATCCAGCCGCCTTACACCGTGACCTCCTTCCGGCTAAGTTTGGCGATTGCGTTGATAGTGATTACATCGAGTTTTGGATATGTCGTCGGCTGGGTGCTGGGAGCCATTTGGAACTGGTTACACCCGACTTAGTCAATGATCGTGAATCTAATTCATTGGCGAAATGTCAAACAGCTGGTCCTGACGCATATTGGTCGCCCAACGATTAAAGCTATCGATACCTGCGAGCGCCCACCGTTTGGCGAGTTTGGCCACGAGGGCGTCGTATCTTCCCTGAGGAGAGTTAGTGCGATGTTGACCGCTGCTAAGGCTGGCTTCCCAAAAGAGACTCTGGATGTTAAATGCCTCGCATGCGCTAACTGCGGAAGGTTCCCCAGATTCGCGCGAAAAAGTCCCCAGTTCTCGAACTGAGCAGCAGCGCGTTTTGCCAGTACCTGAACAGAAATGAGTATCGCAAGTGAACTTTGAGAAGGTATGTAGTTTGCGTCAATCTACACTGCAAAATAAGACCAGCAGGAAAATGCGACTGCGCAATCTTCGAAGGCGTCGCAGTCGTTGCTAAACGCGAAGGATTCGTTGTTTGAAAAAGAGAGGATTGAGTTATGGAAGCCAGAGGGCGCGGCGAAAAGGCCGCATAGCAAGACTGGTGGGAACCAGTCGTCACTGGCGAAGCAGTGGCGTCCTAACCCTGCCGAAGTTCGTTGCATAAGCCGCAACGAACGGGCATGAGATCAAGCTTGCGGGGGAAACGGGCGAGGCTTGCGGGAGAGTTACACTCCCAACATGAGCTCGTCACGGAAGCCGAGACGGTCAGACGGTTATTGTCGAATCCGAGATCCTGTCCATAAAGCACACCTATTGTTAACTAAGTGGTGCGAGAGATCAGCGGAATGCGAGAGCAATCTTGCAAACTGCCCCGCGACTTGTGGTTCTGGTTGCGAGTCGTAAGGGGCTGCGAGGGCTTCGTGAACCTCGCGGATAAGTCTCGAGCCTGGTTCGTCCAGGTGTAAAGGATCGGAAGGAGACCTAAGTCGGCGGGTAAATTGCTATGCGAGCTACGCCGGAACCGAATCGCGACTTCCCGCAAGGGATAGGTTGGCTGAGTGACTAGTCGTGATGAGGGGCAGAGTGGTCGTAGTAGTCGATGGGTAATGTCCATCCGCGGAGACGGGAAAGCCGTTCACAAGGCAAAGGACCACAGTCGCGATACCTCCAGGATCGAGGTATGAGCTTTCGGGTAATACTGATTGTCAATCTTTGATTCTGGAGAGAGCTCGCACGCGATGGAGAGCCGGATGCGTTGAAAGATGCCCGTCCGGTTCGGGAAGGGCTTCATCGAGACCGCTTGTTCGAGAGAACAGGTATGGCGCGATGATTCTACTTCATAGAGCAAAAAGCAACATCGCAGACACAGATCTGCGCGACAGAGTCGAGCGACAACTCGACTGGGAGCCCCAAATTACGTCAACCGACATCGGCGTGGCAGCTGAAAATGGGGTAGTAACGTTAACAGGGTTTGTCAGCACCTACTTCGAGAAAATGGCGGCCGAGCGCGCGGCGTTTAGGACCTACGGTGTCAGTGCAGTCGCCAATGACATTCAAGTAAAGCTGTTCTTTAAGAAGACTGACGCAGACATTGCGTCGGCGGCGCTGGATGCCCTGCAAGCGCGCGTTGATGTTCCCGACGAGAAGATCAAACTGACCGTGAAGGACGGTTGGGTTACGCTCCAGGGGGATGTTGATTGGTACTACCAAAAGAACGCGGCTGACTTGGCAGTTAAATACCTTTCGGGGGTGAAAGGCGTAACCGACAACATCAAGGTGAAGGCCGCCGTTTCGACGATTGAAGTCAAGGACAAGATCGAAGACGCTCTCAAGCGTAGCGCTGAGGTCGATGCTCGCCGGATTACCGTGCAAGCATCCGATGGTAAAGTGACGCTCAGAGGTAACGTCCATTCATGGTTCGAAAAGGACGAGGCCGCAAGCGCGGCCTGGTCTGCGCCCGGCGTGACGCAAGTTAACAATCAAATCGCTGTAGTGCCGTAGGCAGGCATCGACGATAGGTACAACTTGGCCTTTTTTAAGGCTGAGTTGTACCTATTTTGAGTTCGTACTAACAGTATCCGGTAGGCCCGGCGACAAGGCCGGATGTTTTGCAAGACTGATTTCTGAACGTCGGGAGGGCCGGGTCGATTCTCGAACGCCACTGCTCATTTTTTCCGAGGGGAACTTTGGTTGATGATTCTTCCAGTACAAATCGCTTATCGCAACATGAAACCTCCCGAGGCGGTTGACACTCGCATTCGTGAAGAGGTGACAAAACTGGAAACTTTCTACAATCGCATAATGCATTGCCGTGTGATAGTTGGGATTCCGCACCGGCACCACAGAAAGGGAGATCTGTATCACGTCCTAATTGATATGGCGGTGCCTGGTGCGGAGTTGGTCGTGAAACGGGAGCCAAGTTTTCACAACGCTTTACGTCACATTAATTCTGAGAAGGAATCGAAGCGTTTCGAAGCACAGGCCGCACACAAGGACGTTTTTGTGGTGATTCACGATGCTTTCAAAGAGGCACGTCGACAGTTGCAGGACTTTGCGCGTCGAGAGCGAGGCGAAACCAAGCTTCACCTTCCGCCGTCAAGAGCGCGTGTAAGCAGACTCTTTCCTGACGACGGCTACGGCTTTTTGAAAACGGTAGAAGGCAACGAGATCTATTTCCATAAGAATAGCGTCCTGAACGATGCATTCAGTCGATTGACGCTTGGATCAAGCGTCATATTCACCGAAGAAAGGGGCGAGAAGGGAGTCCAAGCGAGCACCGTTCGACATGTTGGATAAGCGGGCAGGAAGGTACAGCGCGGGAATCAAGGGAGGTACGAATGAGACTAAGATCAACCGTAAACCCAGAAGAACAGCCCAACTTTGTTGAAGGACCTACTAGATATAGAAAAGGTCCAAATCAATCCGAGCTGGCTTGCGCATTCTGTGGGGATACTTATTACGTTGACGAGGTGACCTTTCAGCAGGCAATGACCGCGATGGAGGAAGGAATCGACAATCCTTTCTGCTGCGATGAGTGCGAAGAAGAATATGACGAACTGTCGCATTAGTCTGCCCTCATTTCGCAGCAGTTAGTGGTTCCATCGCTACAACCAGGAGGTGGATTATGAAGAGAGCAATAGGTTTGATGAGCGCAGCCGGCATTGGTGCCGGCTTGATGTACCTGTTTGATCCGCAACGTGGCAAAAGACGACGCGCCGAAATCCGTAACAAGGCGCAATACATCAATCGCATTACGAACGATGCCGTCGGCAAGACGGGGCGCGACTTACGCAATCACATCCTAGGTGTCATCTCTGGCATGGAGTCTCTGGTGCGATCAGAAAAAGCTACAGATGGTGTCCTGAAAGCAAGAGTTCGTTCGAAGCTTGGGCGGCTTGTTTCTCACCCGCACGCGATCGAAGTGAAAGCTGTCGATGGCCGCGTAATTCTGACGGGGCCAATTCTCGCTGACGAAGTTGTACCTCTGTTTGAAGTTATTAGCGACATTGCCGGGCTGAAAAGTATTGAGAATCTACTCGAGCTCCACGAGAACGCCGGCGATGTCCCGGCACTCCAGGGAGGAAAACAGCGCGGCGGTGAACGTTTTGGACCATTCAAAACCACCTGGTCGCCGACGACTCGATTAGTGGCCGGTGTAGCTGGCGGAGCGTTTACGATTTATGGAGGTAAACGGCGGGGTGCGCTGGGTTCTGCTATCGGCACCGTCGGCCTTGGCGTGTTGGCTCGGGCCTTGACGAATACTGAAACGCGACGAATGGTCGGTGTCAACGGTGCTATTAAAGGAATCGACATCGAGAAGACAATTACCATCGATGCGCCGATTGACAAGGTGTTCACATATTGGTCGCATCCTGAGAACTTCCCTGCATTCATGTCTCATGTTCGAGACGTGAGAAGAATCGACGCCGGCATGTACCGTTGGAAAGTTGGTGGACCTGCCGGCCTTCTCGTCGAATGGGACGCGGCAATCACGGATCTGGATTTCAACAAGACTCTGGCTTGGAAGAGCCTGCCTGGCTCAATAGTTGGTCAGCAAGGTGTTACGCGTTTCAGGGCAAATACGGATGGTAGCACTCGAATTGATGTAAAGATGAGCTACATGCCGCCTGGCGGACTGCTAGGGCATGAGATCGCAAAACTGTTTGGAGTCGATCCGAAACACGAAATGGACGACGATCTGATGAGGATGAAATCATTCATTGAGACCGGGGTGCATCCACATGACGCTGCGGACCCTCCAACGATGCAAGCGTCCCTAAGCGTCTAGTGCAGTTTTGCTGGTTTGCGGCCCTGTGCGACTGACCCCAGTTTGAAAATGCCTCATGAAAACACTTATAGCGATTGACGGATCGCCAGAGGCGGCGGCGGCGCTGCAAACAGCGATTCGCCTTTTGCGAAAAGAGAACAATGAAGTTCATATTCTTTGCGTAGCGCCCGAGTTCTCAGGTCTAACATCTGGCGGGGACTTAGGCGCCACGCGCGAGCTAGTCCGTTCGGCTTACCGGCGACGAATCATCACAGAAACAGAGTCGATTCTAGAGAACGCGAAACAGATGCTTGCCACGGCGGGAATCAAGGCGAGCACCGCTACGGAATTTGGGTCACCGGAGAAGACCATCCTGCGAGTCGGTGCTGAAAGTGACTTGACTGTTGTAGGCGCAACTGGCAAGCGTGACAGATCAAAGTTGGGCATTGGACCAGTGGCAAGCCGCGTTGTGGAGCATGGAACGGGAACGATTCTGGTTGGCCGGGAGCTGGCCAGCGGGAGCAACTGGCGGGCTCTAGTTGCCGTGGATGGCTCAGATTCATCCAAACAAGCGTTGCAGGCGATGACTAAATACTTCAATGCGGCGTCGCTCGAAGTCACCGTTATGCATGTGGTCGAGACTCCCTGGGTGCATTTCGGTCTCGATCAAAAGGCGTTCGATTATCCTGGTGACGTCTTTGACGAAGTTGATCCTGAGATTCAGCTTGAGCTGGGGATGGAGCGCGAAGCCGACAAAATTGTAGCGGATGCTGAAGAACAACTCGACGGCTACGTTCTCGGTCTGAATACGATTATCCGGGAAGGAAATCCGGGTACTGAGATCGTGGGAGAAGCGGAAGCTGGAGGTTACGATCTCATCTTGCTCGGCGCTGCGGGCGGTTCAGACCTCAAGCATCAAATGCTTGGAAGTGTCTCCGCCAAAGTTGCAGCCCAGGCGCCGTGCTCTGTGGCAGTAGTAAGGTTTGAGGAATGAGACTCGGCGATCGCTAGCCCAAATCAAACATCACTGGCCCTTCCTTTTCAAGATTCAAGGCCACCCTAAACACTCCGTCCAAACTCCTCGTCACCGGGCGGCCGCAAGTCGCGAATTGGATCGGTCTTCCCAAATGCGTCAAGCGTTTCCTGCAACCAGCGCCTCGCGTGTTCAATGGTCTCACCATCGATGGGGGGATTGAGTGTTCGCGCGTCGCCAAGCCGAACTCTTAACGAACCGAAGGGAAGGGGAATGCGGGCGGCATCCCATTTGTGACGCTCTTGAATCGCCGGCTGGCAATCTGCGGTTGCTGGCACGAGCGGCACGCATCCCGCGTATGCCAGGGCGACTGCGCCAACCTTCGCAATCCAGGCCGGACCGCCACCATCTACAGTTATGATTGCGCAAGCACCTTCGGCCAGGGCTTTCGCTATCTCAGTCAAGGCCTGCCAGCCACCGTCTTCCCCGCCGCCGCGCACTACCTCAAGGCCAATCAGGCGGCAAAGCAATGCCATACAATCGCCGCGCGCATCGGGTGAGATCATGATCGCGGATCTACGTTTTGGACGGCGCATGGCAAAAGCGACAAGTAACGACGGCGCGTCCCGATGCCATAGTGCGAGTACGCACGGAGCTGGAATGTCGGGCCAGCGCTGTTCGCCTGTTGTCACGAGGCGCGCGGTAAGCGCCACCAGACGAACGTACAGCAAGAGAGTTGCAGCACTAAGCACTACTCCAAGCCAGTGAACTGGCGGTGCATATTTGCGCGCCAAAGCAAACCCAATGTCCACTGTTCGCGTGAAGATATTTCGGCCACGCTCTTTTTCTGTTGGGACCTTCCGGAAGGTAGGAGTGGTCAATAATTCTGAAATCAGCGCAAGTCGATCGCCAGCTGTTTTGATTCTTACTTTTAATTCCTCGTCGTCGATGTGATAATCGTTTTGCATGTCACAAGCTCTCGACGTACTTCAAAACAAACGCGTTGGTCTGGCCCTCAGTGGCGGCGCGGTGCGCGGCCTCGCGCATATCGGCGTAATTAAAGCTCTCCGCCAAGTCGGCATTAAACCCGCAGTGGTAACTGGAACAAGCGTAGGCAGCATCGTCGGTGCTGCTTTGGCCGCCGGGCTGGAGTGGAATGAAATAGCCGAGATGGCGCGGTCCACATTCTGGCCTCGTCTGTTGCACGGAAAGACGCTTGAGCGATTCGCAGCCAGATATCTGCCGGCAACATTTGAGCAACTGGAAACCCGCTTTGCCGCTGTAGCGACCATGGTGCCATCAAACCGGCCCCTCACGCTTACGACTGGCCCACTTCCATCCGCAATCAGTGCAAGTTGCGCTTTACGTTTAGTTCGCCGCCCGGTTAGCCGCGAAGGCTTACAGTTAAAGGACGGTGGCCTTTCCTGCGTGCTGCCGGCTCGCGTTTGCCGCGACCTTGACGCCGACTATGTTATTGCTTCTGACGTGTGGGAATGGAGTTCCCTGATGCGTTCGCTGGGTTGCTCTCCGTCTCGAATAGCTCAACTCTATCCTTCCCACTATCGTTTCGCGCTGGCTGACACAGACATTCATATTCAACCGGCGATTCCTACCACCGGTTATGTTCCCGGGGCCGCCGCCGTTGATCGGATGATCGCAGTGGGTGAGCATGCCACGTACCGGGCACTTGAATCACTCTCGATAGCCCAGGCTGCCTAACTCACCTTCAAAGACTGAAACCATTCTGGACCTTTCTGCGATCGATGCTGCTTACAATCGGGTGCAGGTAATGATTCATGCATTCCGCCTCACGACCGCGAATAATTCGACTGCCTGCGAGTGGCCCATAAGCACAAGTGATCACAGTACACTGTCGCTCGCCAGCTCTGCCGTCGTAATAGATCACAACCCAGTTGGAAGTTCTGTCTAATTCGTGTGCTCTTGCAGTGTTGGAAAATAGCACGGTGTAGTGCCTAGTGCCGCGGTTAGTGTGGAGTATGGGTAACCACTTTTCGCGCCACGGATTGAACCGTCTGGGGGCGATCTTGGGCAGCAATTCCTGGGCGCTTTTCTGCCGATACTCGCGATCAACGTCAAGAATCTCAGACACAGTTGGTTGCTTTGCTATCGGCCCCAGGCCTCCGGTTCGAACTCTGCCCAAACGCGTTGCCAGGGAATCACGGATTCCAGCAAGCCGCTTTTCCCCGAATCCGAAGACCTTGGCGAGTCGTCCGTCGTGTGCCGCAATTTCCAGTTCTTCAAGGGATTCAATTCCGAGTTCATCGTGAAGACGTCCGGCCATCACGCGTCCGATGCCAGGAACCGTTCGCAGCAGGGCGATCGGATCGCACTCGCCCCGGAGACGGTCGAGCATGGGTAATCTTCCAGTCGTCACTATTTGATGAATAAAGCGGGCCAGGGTTTCACCAATGCCTGGAAGTCCCTGCAAACCTTCCAGACCTTTGGATCGGACGATCTCGTCAATGGGCTGCTCCAAGCCTCGCAGCGTACTTGCTGCCCGCCTGTATGCATTGACACGAAAAGTGTTGGCACGTTGCTCTTCGAGTATCTGAGCCACCTCTTCGAGGCGGTTCGCAACTGAATAGTTTATGCCGCCAATCTCGCTCATATCCAATTGACCGTGCAATGTCCTGTGCCGACTTCACAGGCACATTCTTCCTCATTCAATCATTATCCCCTCAAGGCAGTCACCATGGTCTTCACGACCGAGATTTGGTGCCAGCACAAATGAATTGTTCATCGGTTTCAGGAGCAATGTTTATGCCTGAGGAGGAGGTGACGGGTTTTGACGACTAAAAGCCTTTTGACGCTACTCGATGAGTTTACTTTGATGTTTTAGCCCAAAAGTGCTGCCGGATCCTGCCCAGGATACTTCTTTTTTCGAGTCGCGGTTCACCGCTCGACCATTCTGGTCCAACTCCGTTCGGAGTGGCCCGCCTGCCTGTCATTCGGTGAATGTGAATACGATAGCAAACCGGAGTAAAAGAGTGAGGGACATCTTGGTTAGCGGTGCCAACGTAAGCCGGCTCCCACCACATCACTCTGCTTTCAAGCAATTGCTGCGCTCGGAAACGAACATCTTCGTTTTCTGGCGTATCCGGTAATTCTTCATAACGTCCGAAAACTATGACGCTCATCCATTGATCATGACTGATTCGGTCATCAATCTCTACGCAGACTTCGGAATTGGTGCGCATCCATTCCACCTTTTGTCCGACTGTCGTGAACCCATAGAGATGATCGTCATCGTAGACAAAGTAGATCGGAACAACGTAAGGCTTGTTGTCATTTGCGCACCCGAGCCTGCCGAGCACGGCCTTCCCTAAAGCC
>JBOGOP010000076.1:0-19975 GCA_050747225.1 Pyrinomonadaceae bacterium | reverse complement strand
GCCAAAGACCAAAGACCCAAGACCCAAGGCCAAATTATTATGAGAAAACCTGTAATTGCTGGAAACTGGAAGATGTACAAGCTGCTGGCTGACGCAGTTGATACCGCGCTGGCGCTCAAACCGCTTGTCGCCAACGCCAACCATTGCGAAGTCGTCATAGCGCCTGTTTTCACGGCGTTGAAAACCGTTGCTGATCGGCTGGAAGGATCCAACATCGCTGTGGCGGCGCAGAATTGTTCGACCGAAACCCAGGAAGGTGCATACACCGGAGAGGTGATGGCCTCGATGCTTCGTGATGTGGGCGCCAGATACGTGATAGTTGGCCATTCCGAGCGAAGGCAGCTCTATGCTGAGACTGACACGATGGTGAGGAAGAAGTGTCATGCCGCGCTTGCCGCCAACCTCAACGTCATCCTCTGTGTTGGCGAGAGCCTCCATCAAAGGGATGAGGGAATTGCCGAACGCGTTGTTAACGGGCAGCTTAGCGGCGGACTCACTGGGTTGACAGCCTCAGACCTCGACCGTATTATCGTTGCCTACGAGCCTGTTTGGGCCATCGGTACGGGACGTACAGCGACGCCGGAGCAAGCGCAGGAAATGCACGCGTTTATCCGGCGCGTTTTCGCGGATAGGTACTCCGATCAAGCGGCAAACGAGGTGCGGATTCTTTACGGCGGTTCGGTAAAGCCAGACAATGTCGCCGGCTTGATGTCGCAGGCAGACATTGATGGAGCGTTGGTAGGCGGGGCGAGTTTGCAGGCCGAGAGTTTTGCCAGGATTGTTAATTATAAGGACGGTAAATAGTAAATCGTAAATAGTGAATAGAAGTTGAAGGGGCCTTCGCATTGACCCGTGTGGTTCCAGGTCCTGACCTTACTATTTACGATTTACTATTCACGATTTACTAGTTTTAGGAGATTGATTTGCTAGCTTATACTTTATACGGACTATTTATTCTGTCTTGCGTGGTGTTGGTTATCGTAGTGTTATTGCAGCCAGGCAAGTCGGGCGCCGGCGATCTGTTTTCCAGCAGCGTCTCGAGCACGGCGTTTGGCCCTCGGGGAACGGCAAGCATTCTCTCGAAGATCACAATCGGCGCCGCGGCAGGCTTTATGCTTTTCGCACTAATGCTTTCGCTTCCAGGCGTTACGGGTTCCCACTCGGTTCTGCAGTCGACTGCACCAGAGGCGACTCCCACAGCAGTGCCGGCAGCATCTCCCGCTGCAACGCAAGCGCCGGTGGCTTCACCGGCCGCTTCGCAAGCCGCGTCGCCAACTGCTTCGCCAAATGGGACTAAGTAATAGATCATCCCGGGACGTTAGCAAGAATCTTAGGTTAACCCCGGGCCTCGTAAACTAACAGTTTGCGATACAATCGTTATCTGAAGACCGCGTTAGAATCGTTATCTGACAACTTAAGCCGAAGTGGCGGAACTGGCAGACGCGCACGTTTGAGGGGCGTGTGAGGCAACTCGTGGGGGTTCGAGTCCCCCCTTCGGCACCAAACCACCGATCAAGATACCGCATGCAAATGCGGTTTCTTCATTTTTACTGGCCTTTTCACTCACGCGCCGTTTTACACTGTTCAAACTTCCCGCACTTTTTACCCCTAGTTGAGACTTAGTTGAGACACCAAATTTTGGCACGATCTATCGTAGGGTGACGACCATCCCCACAGATAGCGTCTCGCCTGCCTCAGATCATCCAACGCAACGGCCCTCCTTCTCGGGCATCTTCGCACTGAAGGATAATCTGGTGGGTTGACTCCTACAGCGAACGCGCGGCTCCCTGAAAATCAAGTAGGCAGCAAGACCACCTGACCCCATCGCGACATAGCCTGTCAAACTAATCCGGTTGGTGCCAGGCCACGAGGGCTAAGCTTCAATCGCCATCTATCGTCCGTTCGGATCTCTGTCGTTTTTCTGCGCAGTGCCCCCTGTCCTGCGGCAGACGAGCTTCCGCTTGATTTGAAGGGGAGATTTGATGATCAGCTCGGCGAGCCTCACCAAGGCATCTTAGTTTCACGAAAGCGACTTTGATGGTGTAAGGCACGCTTTGAGCCTAAAACTTTGCGAGCCTGGCCCAACCACGACAAGACAACGACGGTACTCTGTGTAGTAGTTTTTTCAACTCGCAACCCCTACAGACTGTGGTATATTGTCTTGGTGGACAGTATTAACTTAGGCCTTCGGTGGCCGTTGCAATTATGCGTTTCGTCGGAGCAATCGAGTCAAATCTTTTTCCCGCGAGTCACAGCATGAGCCATGCGCCGGGGGTCCCGGCACTAAGGAACTGACCAACCAACGGTGGCACCTTCGGGTGAACCGTCAATATTTCGAGCGACGTAGCCGGCGTTGGGCCGGCTTTCTTTATTTTGCCTCTAATGTTCTGGCGATGGTCGGCTAAGCTTATCTAGCCTGTTAGCACTCATAAGTGCGAGGAGGGTCAGGTGCAACGTACGAACGAACCACGATTAGAGACGGAGGGCGGACCAGAAATCCTTCTCAGCATGAATCCAAGCGATCCGCCCCCATTTCACCAACTTGATGCTATGCCCTTCCAAGAGCTGTCCCGCGACGTACTGGAATTGGAGACAGGAATTGCCACGTGCGAAATCTATGGCGTACCCGGTCAGTCTCAACGAGGAATTGATCTTATAGCTACGCGCCATAGCAGCAGTGAAGTCGTTGTGGGTCAGTGTAAGTGCTGTGAAGAGTTTCCTGCCGGAGAGATCAAAGCTGCGTCGGAGGAGTTTCTCAAGCACATCGATTTCTGGCGGTCAAGCCACGCTACTAAGTTCATATTGATCGTAGCTTGCCCGCTCGATACAACTCAGCAGCATAAGGAAATTAGTACCCAGACCGAACGTTTCCGTCAGCTTGGAATCGAGTACGAAACGTGGTCATCCCGAACCCTCCGAACAAAGCTTAAGGACCAACGACAAATCGTTCTTCGGTATACGAAATCCCGAGAGTGGGTTGAGACGATTTGTGGTCCCACTGCCGACTCCACCCAAGGTGTCTCAGTCAGTATGGATCGCCCTGCTGGCTTGGTAGAGGCTGTAATTAGTTCGCAACTTATTCTTTTCTCAGAAAAGCTTTCCTCTGAAATAGGAAAGAATGTTGATGAGGTTCGGGAACTCTATCGAACAGGAAAAAGAACAGAAGCATACGAGCAGTTAGAGGGATTCACGAAGGACGCCTCCTGGCAGATTCTAGAACCTTCCATAAAGGGTCGAATCCTACGGCAACAGGCCGCTTACAAACTTGAAATATTCTCAGACGTTGCGGGGGCGACAGCGTTAGCAGATGAAGCCAATTCGTTAGATTCGGTCGGTGACGAGACGGCGATTCGCACCTTCCTAACGTACTACACCGAGGGAGCTTCGACAGCGTTATCGATCATCGGCTCTCCAACCACCATCAGCTCACTTAATACAAAACTTGCCCTTTTGCTTGAATTAGAACGCCCGGCGGAGGCTCTAGATCGACTTAGAGAGTGCAAGGCTGTTGGGCGCGATCCCGAATCGAACCGATTGGAAGCACTAGCATTGCTGGCATTGGGTGATGTTCCTGCTGCCCAATCAGCGATTCGAATAGCGCTTGAAGCGGCACCGGACTGGGAATTCGTTCGTTTTACTGCAGCGGTTATAGGCTACTGTTCCTGTCTAGTATCTTTGCCGCACAGACTAATAACCTGGCCGGAACCTCCAAATTGGGCCATCGTTAAGACCGATGACAAGAGTGTTGAGCACCTAAGAACGTCAGAACAGGAATTTGTGTTTTTGGCCGCGACTACCCAGCGAGGCGAACACTGGCGACGAATACTAGAAACATGGCGGCTCGCCTGCTTAGCAAATGATCCAACTCGACAAGAAGAAGCGGCGCAGTTTTGTCGATCTCTGTTGGAGGGGGATCTAACGCATTATCGCGCTGTGATATGGGCGCAAGTCCGCAACTTTAATGAGATCCGATTGGCAGACTCGGAGTCCGCACTGGTCAGGTCCGTCGGGACCGACGCGCAATTGAATCCCATCGAACAAGTGGAAGCTGTTTGCACGCTCATAAGCCTGTTTTTAAGAACGGATCGCGTTTCTGAAGCGAAACAATTATTAGAAGAAAAACGCTCGGATTTTGCCAACGTAGGGGGCGAGAGTGGTTGGAATTTCTGGTATTCGCAAGTCCTGCTGGCGGAAGGTGAGGCGGAGACGGCAATAGGCAATGCGAAAAGAGAAAGAAATCCTGAAGTCAGACGCAAGATGTTGCTGTCAGCTTTACGTGCTAAGGGCGAAAGCTCAGGCGATTGGCGCCCCTACTTTCGGTATTTGGAGCGGTGCTACCGGAGGACAAAAGGGCCCGAGTACTTCTTCGAACTGTGTTCGGTTCACGCTGAACTCAATGATTGGAAATTCGTTGCCGAGCGATCTGAAACTTTGGTTGAGATCGTCCGAAGTCCGACCGCGATTCGCCTCGCTGCATACGCGCTGTGGAAGAGTAAGTTGATCGATCGATGCGTGAAGCTTATCAATCAGTCTGAGCGCTACTTCCCCGACAAGATCTTGCCAGGAGATATGGCTCGGTTGAGAGTGGAATGCAGAATGACTAAAGGCGCTCTACTTCAAGCGGTAGCAGAAGCAAAAGATTTATTGCGGCGCGAGGATCGAGTCGAAAATGTACTTACATTAATGCAGGCTCAATTACGCCACGCCGACCTAAAAGAGCTGGCAGTAACCGCCAGGACTTTGATTGACTCTGAAGACGTCGCGCCTCACGCACTCCTCAGGGCTGCGACATGGGTTCAGTTTGAAGATATTGAGCTCGCCAAACGGCTATGGCGACGCGCGGCTGAGAACGCCGTAACGGATCCTGTTCAACTTAGCGGTTTAATCGAAGCCGGATATTCCCTCGGCCTTGACAGGGAAACCGGACCTTTGTTTAACCAAGCGCGAAAGTTCAGCAAGGAAAGTAAAGGATCATTTAAGGTTGTGTCGTTAGAAGAATTCTTGAAAAGTCAACGTGAACGTGTAAAGCATCTGACTGAACTGCAAAAGGATTATGACCAGGGTGTCTTTCCCACTCCACGTCGTGGCAGATTCTTTCAATCGCACGCTCGTTGACCTGCTTCACGGCTTGCTCGAACACCAAAGAAAAGAATTCACGCCTCTCCTGCAATCCAGGATTTTCATACGGCATGGAGGACGTCCAATATTTGAAGATATAGTCGGGACGTCAACGGAATGGCGATTACATCTTGATGTTTCTGCCCTAATTGTTGCTGAGGATCTCGGGATTCTTGACGCGGTTGAACGGGTCTTCCACCCTATTTCCATAAGTCCGCGATTGTTATCCGCGCTGGTGATACAACAGCGAGAGCTACAGCACCGCCAGCCGAGCCAGATAAGGCTAGCTGATGAGGTTTTGTCGTACGTTAGCGATGGTCGGGTCAAACCACTCCTGCCCTTGTTAGAAACACGGAGCCACGCAGCGGACGAACTGGACTCTCTGCGTGATTCGAAGGGAGGGCAGTGGGTAGCCGTCGTTAGGGAAGCACATCTCGAGGATGGTTTTGTAGTAGATCATCTTCCCTTAACTTCTCCAGCAGCTCCGGGTGAGCACTTGTCAGTCCCCGCGCCTTTTGACTCCAGGATTATTGGCTGTCACACGATTTTGCAGAACCTCAAGGAGTTCGGTTGGATCTCCAACGAGCAATGTGAAACGGCCTACCGGTCTTTAGGAAAACCTCGTGAAGCAAGCACCCTAATATGTACCGTAGCGGAGCGCTCGAAGCTATTCTTCCACGGAAATGTTATTGAGTCCTTGGCTGAATCAGGTCTAATCGAGATCGTATCGAAGCATTACGAAGTGTTTGCGGACTCTACGTATCTACAGTACGCACGAGAGATGGTAAGGACCGCTCAATATCTGGATGAGTTACAAAGCTGGCTGAGGAGACTAACGGAACGTGTTCGAAACGGTATTAATTCTGGAGTTTATCGATGTGTAGAGGTGTCAGACGATCGCCTTGCAGAAGAGCCAGACAGCGGAGGCTTCGCAGACGCGGCAACGGTAACTGATTTGCTGAGTGAAAATCTGGAGAAGGGAGGCGTGCTCTGGATCGATGATCGCCACATTAATAGTTACGGGCGGGGCGGCGGGGCGCCGATCATCGGAGTTAACGAGATACTCGCAGCACTTCGGTTACGTGGTGAACTGTCAGAACCGGACTACTTCAACCGATTGCATAACTTGAGACGTGGAAACGCCAGATACATACCGGTTACCTCTGAAGAAATCATTTGGCACTTGGAAAGAGCTCCTATCATTGATAAGGAGATCCGAGAAACACCAGAGTTGATGACGCTTCGCCGGTATATCGCAGCATGCTTAAGTGACAACGATTGCCTGCAAATTCCACCGCGGCCCGAGGGTTCATCTAACCCCTCGGGTGAAATCGCTTTTATCCTTGAGACAAAGCGAGCAATTGATGAAGCGATCGTTAAAGTTTGGGATGAGAGCTCGGCGCAGGTGGATCTAAGCGAAATCCGGGCGGAATGGATACTATCAAATCTGTATACGGGGAGCTTCGGCCTTCGTCACCTCCTGCCAAATTCGGACGCTCGTGGGGACGCTGCCTATCTCCTGGGATTAGATCTCGCCGGCATGATAACGACGGGAATACTGATAAATATTAGCAATCCGCTTGACGATGCGATCCAACCAAAATGTGTCAGGTTCGTTAACTGGTTCGAAAACCGAATAATGCTCCCTCGGCTAAGAGCAAATCCGGAAGCCGCCAAGGTCGCAGGATTCACGATCGCCACACTTATCAGAGATGCCGCGGCCGAAGAATACAAAAATGAAACTGAAGAGGAACTCTCAAGACTTGTAAAGTACAGACTCTTCTCAAATCTGCCACGAGAGTTGAGAAAGGAAGTAAAGCTATCCGAAGAACTAATGGGGTGGATCGGAACGAAGGTCGTGGAGACCGTCAGCTTGGGTTCGGTGGATTTTGAGCGCAATGGTTTCTCCTCGGCAATTGAGAAGTTAATGAACGGGGAGTCGGAGGTTCCCCTGGATACTATCAAAGGATCCAGTGAATTCATTCTAAAGCGGAAACCTGATCACGCAGACGGCGCCCCTATAATTCACGTGCTGCAAAGAGGTGACGCCACTGAGACGCCTGTTTGGCGACTGAAGGACCATTTCTTGCTTGTGGCTTCGCACAGCGCCGACGTTGTGCATAAGGCCCTGCAAGATAATCGCTACTGGTTTGATTGTGACAAGGATTCATTTGAGGCGACTGTTCAGGAATTGAAGAGTCTCACAAGTGCGACCGCCCGTCTCGACAAGGTCCAGGAATGGAGAAGGCGGTCGGCGGAGGTCTACTATCGTGAATTAGAACAGCGATTGACACGGTCTCCTAACTTCGAATGGGTGGACTTAATGCCGTCATCGGCTGAAGGGCTGGTGCGACATTTTCGGTTGCCGAGCCAGATCAATGAAGCGGGCGATTTCCACTCGATTTGGATAAAGACAGGAGAAGATTTGCTCAACGAGGAGGGACTTGACGCTGCGCTTGATCGAATGGCTTGCGCTCCAATCAAGATACCTGACGTCATTGTGCAGCAACTTGCAACTTTGTCGAACCAGGAGCGTGAGAACTATTTTCGAGGATTGGCAAGCCGCTGGACTTCGCCGGTGACAAAGCTCCAACTGGTGGATCTAGCACTAAGAACGTCCGGGGACCTAGACGTAGCATTTACGTTGGCCAGCGAGGCCGTGACAGCTTTATATGATGGGGAGGAAGGTGGCGACCAGTTTAGGCTCTTTGAGGCACTTTTGAGCTTCGTGCATGAAGCTTTTGCATACTGGCCGGAGACTAGCGCTTGGCCTAGTGCATTGCGGTTGGTACTTATCTGGACTCACGCCTCACGATTGCACCATATATTCAATAACGCACGAGCGAACCCCGGCGAGCTGGCGGATGTAATCCAAAAATACACTCGTGGTCAGAGTGCGGCGGAGGTATTGCATCGGCGACTCGATCTTTGGAATGATGTTCTTCATTGGCGACGGTTCAGCCGCCAGATGTTTTTGACGCATGGTGTTGCTGCGGCCCTAAGTAATAATGATCCTGTAGCCATCGAGAAGTTACGGTTAAAAGCTTTAATCAACGATACCGCCTTTAAAGAGGACGAAAGACGAAACGTGATTCCATTGCTACGTGACGGCGAGTTAACCACAAATGCAACTGGATCGTTCCTCGGCGGCGATCGTGAAGAAGTTCTGAACTGTGTTACCGGAGAAGACTTCAGCGGACTGTCCTCGAAGACTCTGCGCACGCTCGTTACTCAGGCCCTGATGAGCCTCAAAGAAAACCAAACAGTTAAGGACTGGGGTACGATTGATGCGATAGTCGGAGACTTACCCATCTACGATCAGTTATCTTCGCAACTCAAGGACCTGATTAAGAGCTCTGCGTTAGAAAGTATATGCAGCCAGGATTGCCTTGCGGCTTTGTTGGCACTACGAGTCGCCACCAACCAAGCTACCTATTGGAAAGATGAAGAGATTAACGCTCAGTTAGAGGATTCAATTGTGCGGCTGGCAACCTTGGAGACTCACAGTATGGATGACGGTAAACAGCTTTCGGAGGACGCGCGAATGGGGGCGTTATTTGATGGTGCGCTGGGGCTATCAATCAGATCCAATGACGCGAAGCTCTCAAGCTTAACGTTCAGTCGAATTCTGCGGCGGATGTTGGAGAGGTCGCCAAAATTGGCGAATCAATTCAGTTCGGGATTTGTGACACTGTTACTCCAACTCCCAGCAGCTCAATTACACGGCATGTGGCAGTTCTTGCTCTTCCTGCGCGCGAGTAGGGAAGCCACCCTGTAGTGATGTTGGCTGACGGTGCATCGGCAATATTCAAGTCGATCAGGGGTCTATCTCATGGGTAAGAAGTTGTTGGCATTTAACACAATTCTCGCTGACGATCTCCATTTCCAGGCAGGCACGTGGATACCCGCGGGTAGTGTGTTCTCCCTGTTCACCAATTACGAGAATGCCGGCAGTGAGGCTGTAACCGCGGTGAAGGAGACCTCAATCGTACGATACTTATTCTCCTCATGTGCGAAACGCCTCATTCTGAACGAACTCCAGCTTGAAGACGATTCATCCATCCACTATGAGGTCAGAGCGCCTGTGGTGTCACCTGGAGGAAGGCCCGGTGATATCGATGTTCTCATTTGTCAGCCAAGCCATGCTGATACCGCGATCGGTCTTCAGTGTAAGAGAGTCAAAGTAGAGGCGCTGGATCAGGGAACTGACAAAATAAACAAGCTTCCAGATGTCAGTGTCGCTGTTCGGCAGGCCAACCTTCAACGACAGAACTTCGGCTTCCATAAGAACTACTTGGTAGTAATCATTGAGACTTATGGACCTTCCAGAACCCAAAGCAACGTGGCCTTTCGAGGGCCGACTTCAAACACATTCAAAGAGATTTACGAGTTCCCTCAGCGCGAAACACTACATGACGACGTAGGTGTCTTATTCATCCAACTCACTCAACCTACCGGCAAGAGCTTTCGACGAATGTACGAGCTCGGCGTTTGCTTAGACAAACAAGCACGGCCGCTTGAGCAGACGAGTAACTTGACAAACCGGATTAAGGAGTTGATCGAGACAAGAGCCGCAGATAGTTAAGGTACTAGTTGCATGCCTTCAATCCAACGCTTCAAAGAACAGAATCTTCAAGCCATTTGTGACATCCTCGCAGATACATCAACGGGCTTGACAGGCGCGGAGATCGGTCGACTGTTGGGCGATTGCCAAATTCCTGATCCAGCTCCCGAGATAACGAAACGACATCGTTTATTCGCAGCCCTACATCAGAGACAGCTTTCGGAGGGCGTGGGGAATTCGGTGATGCAGTTTATTCTGAAAGCTATGAGTCCAGTGCGATACGTGGGGTGTGGAGATCGATTCGAAATCAGGCGCTCCGAACTAAACGCCGCGCTGGCTTTCAGCGGAATGTCCCTCTAGGAGAGGATGGTCAGATGCGGTCCGTGGCCGTGGCCAGGACAATCACCGAAGCTGAAGCACGAGCGAGCGGCCTGCGTCGCACCTTGGTTGAGAGAAAGGTTCACCAAGATGTCCTACGCTTCTGCCGCGCCGAACTACTACAAGACAACTATTTTCACGCGGTGTTCGAGGCGACGAAGAGTGTCGCCGAGAAGATCCGCCAACTTACAACTCTAACTTCGGACGGTGCGAGACTTATCGATGATGCATTTGGCACCGGACCCGCAGGTTACCCCCGGCTGGTTTTCAATAGTCTGTCCACTGACAGTGAGCGCAGCGAACATACCGGCCTAATGAACCTTATGAAGGGGGTATTCGGTGCCTTTCGTAACACTGTCGCGCATGCGCCAAAGATCTTTTGGCGTGTGAACGAGCAGGACGCGCTCGATGTGCTCACAACCCTGTCTCTAATCCACCGTCGCCTCGACGGTGCGGTTCGAACCCACGTCCCATGAATCTGGTTACTTACCGTTAGGTCTATTCTTATGCAGCCCTTCCAAGTATTTGTGCTCCAGACAATTCAGTGCACCGCCACTCATTCATGAGTCGCACGATCACTTTGCTCACAATGCCGGGGATGAGGGTCAGAAATTGAGTGCGCTCGATTGACCATCCCAAAAGGACTTGACTTTTTAGTCCTACTGTGTAGGATGCTACCGTATGCCTGAGAGGCTAGTTCACTACACGTTTGTGGAGACTCCGATCTTCAGTAAGCGACTGCGTGAGTTGGCTTCACCAGAGACATTAGAGGCCTTGCAAGCGGAGTTAATCGAAAATCCGGAGCGGTGGCCAATTGTGCGAGGGCTCCATGGCGCGAGGAAAGGCAGAGTCGCCGATACGAAGTCTGGCCGAGGGAAGAGCGGGAGTTTTCGATACATCTATCTTTATCTGACGCACGCTGGACGAATCCATCTGATATTTCTGTTTGCGAAGAACGAGGAGAGCGATTTGAGCCCAGCGCAGACCGAAGCTTTGGGAAAGATCATTGCCAGCATCAAGAGAGAGGCCTGATATGAGCAGAAAGAAGACCAAGAGCCGACACATGACGGATGAGACGTTTGCCGAATTGATGACGTCTGCCAAGCAGGCGCTCGCGTATGAGCGGGGCGAGGATTCAGGGCATCGCGTCACGCGAATTGCGGTGCCGCGTCCCCCGCGTGCGATGTCATCCGCTGACATCGCGCGCCTACGGCAACAACTGAAATACTCTCAATCTGTTTTTGCTCGTGTGTTGAATGTCAGCCCGAAGACTGTACAGGCGTGGGAGCAGGGAATAAGAGTGCCCAGCGATGCCGCTCTCAAGTTACTGTCCATTGCTAAGCGACATCCTGAAGTGCTGCTAGAGGCGTGAGTGCGTTTGGGCTCTGTAGTCTGTTGTTCCGCTCAGATCGCGAGTTTATTTATACGTCACCGACCCCGCGAGGTCGGCGCCGCTAGCCCACCATCATCAGGGTCTTCGATAGCATTCGCTCCTGGTTGTGACTCGGCCGTGGCACGGGTGAGTTCGGCAAGTCGGCTAGTTACCATGGCTGCTAACTCGATTGATTCCGGCATGAATTTCAAATATCGCTGTGTCTCTACGATCGACGAATGCCCCGCGTATTCCTTAATCCCATTCAGAGGCACGCCCGCTAAAGCAAGATTCGTCAAGCATGTGTGCCGCAGATCATGAGGGCACCAGCCGCCTGCCACCTGTTGTCCATAAACTACGCCGACACTTTCCGAAGCTGTCTGAAGTTCACCTCGAATCCAGTGGTCGGGGCGATCGATGACCATGGGTGCGTTTCTCTCCTGCACCCGACGCTGCGCGATTAGGGTGGCGGCGGCCGGCGCTTTAATGGTGCGCCATTTTTTGGTTTTTGAACAGTAGAGTTTTACAGTCCCAAATCGTTCGCTGGATTCTTCCCATTTCATCCGCAGAATTTCCGCCATGCGCCCGCCAGTGATCAAAGCGATTCGAAAGAAGAACAGGGCATCAGCTAGTTCACGCTTTCTAGAGAGAGCTACTGAAATCTTGGAAATCTCTTCATCGGAGAGGACACGGTCGCGCTCTTCTTCTGATTTCTTTGTAAGGGGACTTCGGGGAACCTTGTAGGTTCTAAGATCCGAACACGTTTGCACGGCGTGATTCAAAGCAGCCCGGATTGTGTTCAGCCCACGTCTGATGGTCGCCTTCTTTAGGGCTTGGCGATTGGTTTTGCCGCGCTCCATCTCAGCGGCCATCCAAAAGACAAAATCATCAGATTGAATTGTGCTGACATGACGTTCGAGGCCTGCGAACTCACCCCAACGTTCAAGAGTCCGCATGTGGCCCGGCATGTTACGCCAGTACTTGCTATCGTCGGTCCTATTTGCTGCTAAGTTAGCTTTGGCAACTTTTAGGTAACTTGCAATCGCGCTGCTGATAGTAGTTTGAGCGACCGTGGGCGGCGGGTTGAGACCATAGCGCGCCTTCCACCCCGATGTCTTCAATGCCGCCAGAGCTTGTCCAGCCTCGGCCTTACTAGAGAAACTAAACTCCCGGTAGCGCGTGCGCGTCCCGTCTGGTTGTCGGAGCCATACGTCATACCCCCAGAATTCTCCCTTAGAGCGCTGCACCTTTCTAATCTGGTTTGAACCCCTCGTCCGTTCTTTGCTACTTGCTGTTTTCATCTTCACGCAAAAGCGCTAGCCGCATCTTTTCTGAAGAATGGAGCACGCACGCTGTTTGGGCTTCCCGAGATAGCCTAGGTTTATGAGGTTCTGGATTCGTCTCATGCCGCTAAGTCGGCACTGGCAGGACGGTCGTTGTGCAGAGAGGTTTGGGCCTTACCGGCCCGAGCTTCGCGAGTTCTTTCGAATGCCTCGACCTCCGTTCGGAGAAACCGAATTGACTTTCCAAACCGAATGGGCGAGAGCGCGCTCGTCCCACACTTTCGTGAATATATGGCGCTTGGAGAGACGCTCCAACGGGTGGCGAGCTCGGCAACAGAAAGGTACTTTTGCTCGAATCTGTTTGATCGCTTGGAGCGAATGAGGGACATATTAAGATCTCCTGTTTTGGCCGGCGGGGACCTGAGATGTTTCCCCGGTCGTTTACGGTCGCTATAGATGTTTAATTAGGCAGCCGAGCAGTACGGCATCTTTGTTTCGCGGGTGTGGCTCTGTTGGGATTTTCCCGAAGCCCTTCCGACAACTTCTGGAAGACTGCATTAGCAACAAAGCTCTTAAGCTCTCCCGTTATGGCCAACCGCCGCTTTTTAGGGAGTGTCGTTCGAAGCTGTGAGAAGGGCCACTCGAGGTATTGCCCGCTCAAAGCGTCTGCTGTTCCGCTATTACCTGATTCTGAAAGATCAGCTATTCGTGCTGGAGA
The DNA here is from genome assembly GCA_050747225.1 of Pyrinomonadaceae bacterium. GTDB lineage: Bacteria > Acidobacteriota > Blastocatellia > Pyrinomonadales > Pyrinomonadaceae > PSRF01. The sequence continues at coordinate 6,542 of JBOGOP010000076.1, read as the reverse complement.
ACCCAATCATCTTCGGCGTGTTCTCGGCAATGATCCCTTACGGCACGTTCCGTGCCGTAAGGGAGAATAATCAGTCAGTCTTTATTTTGATCGGACTCATTGGGGAAAAACCTGTTGTGAACTTCATCGGGTCACTAATTAGAGGTGTGTTTTTGCCCAGGAGCTGGTCTCAATTCTCGAGGTAGGAAGCTGGTGAGACTTTAATAGACTTGGGGTGTTCGCGTTTGGAGACAATCATCGGCTGAAATCGTCGGCGTTTACTGACACCGAGCTATACAGCTGGAGGGGTTAATCATTTTAGGAGGTCCTTCACTTGCTGAAGGAGGTGTCCGTCGGAATTTCCTTCCAGCAAGTTCGCTTTAAGCATGCGCAGCATCTTGACAAGTTTGTCGTTGGAAATGTGACCGTTTCCATTTGCAGATTGCGGTTCGTCTTTTAGTGTTCTTGAGAGCCAAGACTGGGCACGCTTTTCGCAGTCCTCATCCAACAAGTTGGCGTAGCTGTGCAGTACGGTTTCGACCTTGTCGCCAAGCATGTAAGCCGCGTCTATGAAGTTTTTAGTGGACTTGATGTATTCAGTCGCCCAGATTGTTCTAATCATGTGAGGATTCATGGCCACCCCGGTGAACTTAAAGGTCGCGCTCTCGAACGCCCAAGTAACCTGTTGCAACGTTAACGGAGTTCCAACTGAATCGAGAAAAACAAACTCTTGTCCGCTCCCTGCCTTTTCAGTTCCCATTCTAGCTTCCTTTTGGCTTGATATAAGGATAGGTCTCCATTGTGAAAGCCATTCTTCCAATAAATCCACTAGGTCGTCGGGAAAGTCATGTTCGACGCGATGCACTTTCCCTTTTACATGAGATATTTTCAACTCTCCGGAGGAGAATCTTACGCGCCATTTGCCTTCTCGCTTGTACAGATTTCGCCCCTGTTCCGGTCTCTCAGGATTCCACAACATCTCTCTGAGATTTCGTTGCCTTAGAGGAAGCCTAATGTTCAGTCTTACGAGGAGAGACTGAAGTACCCTGTATGCATATCGTGTATATTTCTTGTAACCGCCTTCCTTGTCTCGTCGAAGCCTACCACGGGTGTCTGATGCTAACTCCGATATTCGGCGAGCATTGAGAGGGTATATTGAAAGTCCCACACTCTCGAGATTTCGAAGGCTAATCCAACGCTTGGTCTTATCAGTGACTGGCTCTGGCAGTCCGAGGTTTCCCCTATACTTCCTTAGCTCCTTAACTCGCAGTTCAAAAATCTCTTTTTGGTCTGGTGACTCTGCGATTATGCTTAAATACCTTCCAAGGGCAATCAGCCTCGCAAGATTCAAGTCTGCAGAGCCTGTAAACCTGCCTTGCTGCTCAATGAACCAGTCTATGTAGCCGATGGCATTGTCCGGGTCTGTCAGCGCGGCGAGGTCGATTGAGTCAGCATCCAGCTGTCGATATTTCACGAGGTATCCAGCAGTTCGAAGTAACGTGCCCCGATGATGTAAGAAAGTAATGACGCGCTTCTTAAGATTATCTGGACGGTCGCGATTAACTATTTTGGTGCTCCAAGTTTCGTAATTAGAGATCTCTTGCTCTAGCGAGTCAGGCACTGGGTCAAGAACATACTTGTTGGGCTTAATCCACTCATTTCGTGACGTAATGAGTTTTGTCTTGATGCTGTTGGCGGTTTTAGAACTTGCAAGTTGTCCCGGCACTGGTCCAATTATTTCTTGGCGGAGAGCCGTCCTAATCACGTAGCTTACATTGTTCTTGACATTTCGCAGGGCGTGGGATCCGAGACCTGAGCCGGCACTGGTGCCGAGCCGCGCGCCTTCCGCTCTCTCGTCGATCAAGCGATTTCGTCTGTCATCTGGTAAATGGAACGCAATCATAGGACACTGCGCGGGTTCAGCGTATCCCAGGATGATCGCGTACTGCTTGATTGCAGTCTTGATTGGGCCAATGCGAGACCGCGGAATCAGATCACGCTCAATCAGTGTATCCAGAACTTCTTTAAGGGTCTTATCGGAGGTTTGCATTGCTTGCTTCATGCTGTTTTACAGTCGGCGATTCAGAATTAGTACTTATCGACCGCCTTTTTTTCTTGAAAGGCATGACGTGTAGTACTAAATCCAGTTAGCTTTAAATGAACTAATGAGGAACCTTAGGGCACGAGTGAGACAGTTGGAGACTCTTGGTACTACTAATGAGTACTAAGATTTGTATTTTCAAGTACTTACCGAGTCTGGGTTATTAACGCTCGATGATCGAGCTTCGCAGAAACTGCTGGATGTCTTCTCGCCTAAATCGGTAGGTGCGGCCCCAGCGAACGGCTCTTAATCTGCCGGTGGCGATCAGACGATAGACTGTCTTTCGGCTACAGCTGAGTATCTGTGCGACTTGGCTTATCGCGTACAAATCTTCAATCAGTGTTACGCCTAGCTTGTTCGATATTTCGGACATGAGTTTTTCTACTGAAACTCCCGTCTCTTTAGAATCAGATCGCGTAGAACCAACGTGTAGTCCTTGATACGTTCCTGTTGGCAAAGGCCAACGATAGCTGTGCGAGCAAGCCTTGTACCAGAGTAATCCCCCGCAAAGAACCTGATGTTTTCGCTAGTTTTGTTAGATAGCCTAGTAAAAAAACTGGATTTTTAGTGAGAACCAGCGGGCCGGTACTTAAGTTAGTGAGAAGATCGTGAGGTCCTCCGTTTTTTAGGGAAATAGCACGTGAGAAAAGCTGTAAGTGAAAAACACCCAGCTTGGAATTCGTGTATTGGGCGTTTAAGACCCACCTGGTAACACTGAAAGTCGCATCCTATTCAGTATTCAGTTGCTTCCCGGTTTCAGCGCGTTGTAATTGTTCGAGGTGACCCTGACCTATGGAATGAAAGCGCACCCTCGATCTAAGGGTGTCTTCAATCGCAGTGCAAAGCGCTATGTGAGTGTTCGCAAACGCGGACAGTTACTTGAGACCTCGCGTCAAGGCCGGCCTCCAGCGCCAGGTATTATTGACGATTATTTGATTGACGATGTGCTTGCTTTTCCTGGTTCTCGGCGAAGGCTAATACTTCTTCAAGAATGAAATGAATCTGACGGGTACCGTTGCGTATGCGTGTGAGTTTCTCAGTGCCCGCGCCGCGATTGAGCACCGTTTTTGGGGAGCAGCCGATAATCTCGGCTACCTGCTTGGCGCTGATACGCGTCTTTTTCTTAATTAAGCTCATGGTCGGATTCCTATGCACGGGGTTCGACCAACCTCCTGCGAGTCTGATTGAATTATCTGTACTTGGTTGTTGGATTGGTGAGTAACTACTGTTTTCCGTCGCTAAACTTGCCGCCCTTCTTCTTCTCCAGGGTCCACCGGAAGCATATGAAGAGAACAAACAAGAACACTAAAGGGAGAACTCCAAACGCGGAAGACAAACTGAGGTACTTCAAGTGGCAGTGACTGTGAGACAACGAGCAAAGCGTTGCGGCATAGTGCTGACATCGTGGGACACGAGCAGTCTCCCCTCGTCGGCAGCAATCGCCAGTACGGTCTCATTTAGACCAGCGAGACCAGCATCATGAGCGTCCTCAAATCAATAGTTAGCTCGCGGCGTCTGAGGCCCGCGATGATGGTCGGCGCAGATCGGCATCTGCTTGAAACCGAACCTTCAAGACCGAACCTCTGGTACTTCTTCAAGCTTCTGATACAAGAGTGGGTGAGCTGCACGCGCTTGGAGACGCAGGTCGTCAAACTTGGCATGGTTTCGCCGCAGGTGGGCGTCGACTTCAGTGCGGTGAGCGAGATAATAGGTGATCGCGCCGTAAACTTGCTCAAGCGTCAGGGTGTCATAGTTATCGGTGATACGCTCCGGAGAAAGACCGCTCAGAAAATCATGCGCAACTGAATAAAGCGAGACACGACTGCCGGTGATCCGATAAGCGGCATCAACCCCCGTGACGTAGCTTGTTTCCATTGCGTCATCTCCTCCTTTGCTCATTCTAATGCCGGACCCGACCGCTATCAACGTGAGTTCTGGGGGTTCGCTGTGATGCCCGCCCGCCTCGCTCTCGTTGATAAGTTGTGCGACTCGTTAGCCGGATGAGAAAACGTGGAAAGCAACCTGTTGTAAAACACGCTCCAACGAGCGGTCAAGTGCCTGCGCAAGCTGCGGGAGTGTTACGATTCCAGCCTCAAGCAGCAAACTGAAAAGATCTGCACCACTCTCGTCCTCAAAGGTGAGACAAAAGGCGTCGCGTTGTGAGGCGGGCAGCTCTCTGACGATCGGCCAAAGTCGGCCTAAGAGCTCCTTCGCTTCCAGTACTGAGTCTGCGCGAAGCGAACTGTCTGCGAGCGGCAACTCAATTCCCGCGTTCGTATCGCCTTGGACCGGCTCGTTCGGCTGGTCCTTTACTTCAAGCAAACGTGCGATGGCAGCGGCGAGCGCGTCAGCCCTGGTAGGTCCACCAATCCACTGGAGTAGTTCGGCTAATATTCTTGTGATCGGAACTTGACGAATGTTTTGGGTAGAGAACTTGGCGCTCCGGAAAGTCTTGAGATCGCTCTCAAGATCCCACGCCCGTCTCTCCGAGGCTGGTGATTGAGTCCTGTCTTTCCAAACCGCCAGACCCCTATCGCTTCACCTTTGTCTTCCAACAAAACAAAATCTCGATGTCTGCTGAGGATATCTCGGATATTGTGCTTTAAGCGGGATTGAGTCGGAGACTTTGCTCGCAAGAAATCGTTGCACGAGTTTATCGCAATCCGTGCCACATATAGCCGAAAGTTCTCTATGCGATTCTAGTGGAGGCTGTTCGCTGATTGTGTAGCGCCTCGACGATCTTAGTCACGATCTCTTGATACAGATCCTCGGCATCTTGATTGTCGGCGCTTGTCCCCACTTGGCTGACGTGAAGTCCCAGCCGCCGGCGCAGAGTCTGGCGGACCACCGGGGAAGCATGGAACAATAGGAGGTCGTCGAGATGTTTTCCCCTCGCCGATTCGTCCGTGGCCGTAAGATAAGGCAGTAAGACGGCGTCCATTATTTACAGGTGGTCCCTTGGAATCCGTTCGGCAGTCAAAACTAAGATATGAAGGCTGAGGGGGAAGGTGACGTTCAGGTTGTCTAAGCAAATAGCGACCGTCCGGAGTTGGGTGAATTCCTCATGCGCACCACGTGACCCACACTCGAGTATGGACGGCTCGTCCTTGCGCTTTCCGAACAAACCGGTGATCCGTAAGACCCTTCGCGTCACGGGACGATTTGATCATTCCGATGCGGTCAAACGGAAGGTTTGTGATCGGGTACTTCCGCCAGTCCTGATAGTCGAAGTGCCACCACTCGGCCTCGTAAACAGTGAAGCCCTCGGCCTCCATCGCGTCGCGCAGAAGCTTCCGGTGCCAGCGTTGGAGTGAGGTGCCGCCGGGATAGTCTGGATAGGCGCGGTCGGTCGTCTCGTCATACGTGCTCACCATCTCCACCGGCTTGCCAGTCTTCATATCGTAAAGCGTGAGATCAACGGCGGCGCCGCGGTTGTGGCGTGAGCCCTTAGACGGATCGGCGACGAAAATCTTCCTGTCGTCAGGCGTTGCCTCCCAGAACACTTTGGTTACGTACCAGGGCCGGTATGCATCGTGAATGAGCAACCCGTAGCCTTGTTCCTTCAACTTGCGGTTCGCGCGCACCACTGCTTCGGCGGCGGGACGTTGCATGAACGCGCGCGGTTCCGAGTAAAAGACTGTTCCGAGAAAGTTGTTGGTCGATGCGTACCGGATGTCGAGCTTGATTGTGGGATCGAGTTTCGCGAGTTCCACCAAATCCGGCTGACGGAATTCTCCCTGCTCCTTCGGCGGTTGGGCGGCAAGCGCCTCTCTAAGCAACTCCTTCACTGGCCTGACGGGCGTGATGTGAAGTTGCTGGGCGCCTTCTTCCGGTCCGACCTGTCGCCGCTTGAAGGAAACGTTCGCCGCTACGACCTGCGTCGCGCGCCCCCTGGCGTCGCGTGTGAAGATGAGTCGCTCGCCGGCGTAAAGCCCGCGGTCGGGAAACTTGAAGACGTTCTCCGAGACTTCCTCCAGAGGGTCAAACTCGAACCACTCAATCAGCGCCCAGAGTTTTCCGTCCCGCTCCAATACATATAGGACATCATGATCCCAGCCATACTCCCCGATGAGTCCTTTCCATTTAGCGGGTGGCGGCTGAGGTTTGGGAACGGCGATACGGTTGAACGACTCGTTGTCGATGACAATCTGATCGCCGCTTGAAGTAATTCTCTTGCCGTAGTCGAGCTTGCCATCGACTATGAGCGCGTCACCCGCTGACCGAAGCTGCGCCGGGAATCCACCATTGACGCTGAGTATCGAAAGTTTGCCGGCGCTCTCGCTCAAATCAACTCCTTTCTCTCCCTTCATATAGCGGCCGGCAATTCGACGCGCTAGATTTGGATCAACCGGCGAGGTCGTCTCCGACTGTGGAACCGGTTTACTCTGGCGCTCGGCGAGCATGGCATTCAATGCGAGATTAGCGATGTGATTGGTCACGGCGTTCGCGGCGTCCTTTGTCG
>JBOGOP010000075.1:0-19976 GCA_050747225.1 Pyrinomonadaceae bacterium | reverse complement strand
ACTTAAGAGAGTCCTTCGATGGCTGGCTAAATTCCGTAGCTCCGACACTCGTTCAACCTTCACCTTGCGAAGAAAAACCGAGCATCGCTGACCGATTGAAGGGGCGTTCGCTTACGTTGACTGAGGTAGTCCGCGTTAATTTCGCAACTGTCCGGGAGGGCACTGATCACCCCCATTGGCCGCCGGAAGTTGTACTGAATTTTCTCGCTGCTGACGTTATCAAGCGTAAACAAAGATGAGTTAAAGCGGAAATGCCGCAACCAAAAAGGTTGCGGCATTTCGGTTTAGGATAAGAGGAACTTAGTACTTTGAGCTTTGTAGTTGGACCTTATCGCAGCGCGCATAGGTCGAACAGAGCACCAAACACAAAGCTCTAAGTACAAAGTTCAGTCTTTCAAGGTTTCTTATTCTGCTCGTCGAGCCATGTCTTCAGCGGCGCAAAGTAGTCGATGATGGCAGTTGCGTCCATCTTGTCTTCACCGGTCATTGTCTTCAACGCTTCCGGCCACGGCTTGCTTAGTCCGAGCGCCAGCATTTGCTTCAGCTTATCTCCCGCCTGTCTGTTGTTGTAGATCGAACATTGATAAAGCGGTCCACTAAATCCAGCCTCACGACATAAGGCGCGATGAAATTGAAACTGCAGAATTGCCGCCAGGAAGTAGCGCGCGTAAGGCGTGTTTGCCGGCACGTGATACTTGGCGCCCGCGTCAAAGTCCTGTTCACTGCGCGGCGCCGGCGGAGCCACACCCTGATACTTCGCCCGCAGATCCCACCACGCTTTGTTGTAGTCCTCAGGTTTGATTTCGCCCGAGAAAACTTTCCAGCGCCATTGATCGACGAGATAACCAAAAGGCAGGAACGCAACCTTATCGAGCGCCCGCTGCAGCAGAAAACCCAGGTCCGCACTTTGGTCCGGAACTTTATCGATCAGACCGATTTGCTTGAGGTACGGAGGCGTCACCGACAATGCCATGGTATCGCCGATGGCTTCATGGAAACCGTCATTGGCGCTGTCGCGATAAAGGAAAGACTGGCCCGAGTATGCCATCTGGTAGTAGTTGTGTCCCAGTTCGTGATGCACGGTCGTGAAATCTTCTTCGTTGATCTGGATACACATCTTGAGTCGCACATCTTTTTCGTAATCGATGTCCCAGGCGCTGGCATGACAGACGACTTCGTGATCCGCTGGCTTGGTAAATAGTGAACGCTCCCAGAAAGTCGGCGGAAGGGAATCGAAACCAAGCGAAGTAAAAAACGATTCGCCGTAGTGCACTAACTGTTTAGGCTCCGTGTTGCGCGCTTTGAGAATTTGCGTCAAATCGTAACCACGATCCCCGCTACCCTCAGGCTTGAGTAGCGGATAGATATTGCCCCATTGCTGTGCCCACATATTACCCAGCAGGTGCGCCGGGATGGGGCCGTCGAGCGGAACGATCTCCTTGCCGTATTTCTCGGAAAGTTTGCGACGCGTGTAGGTGTAGAGCGAATCGTAAAGCGGCTTGACCTGCTGCCATAGCCGCTCCATTTCAGCGGCGAAAGCATCCGGCTCCATGTCATACTTTGCGCGCCACATCGCTCCCGTATCTTTGAAACCCATTTCACTTGCGCCCTTGTTGCTAAGCTCGACGAAGCGCGCGTAGTCCTTCCGATAAGGCGGCGAAATCTGGTGCCAGCCAAGCCAGATCTTCTTCAACTCTTCCGGGTCGCGGCTGTTACCCATGATCTCTTCCATGTCGCCTATGCTGAGACACTTTCCCTTATCGCCGTCAGGACAATACTTGCCCTTGCCGTAGGCGCCTTCGAGTGATGCCGCCAACTGTGTGACTTCAGCACGTTGTTTCTCGTCTTTCGGCGCCGGCAGCGTCAGCGACAACTTCAGCAGTTTCAGCTTGCGCGCCACATCGGGTGACAGTTGCAAACCGTCGAATCGTCGCGATTGGCCGGCGAGTTCCGTGGTCGCGGCAATCAGCTCTTCATTCGCCTTGGCGGAAAGGTTTTCAGTATCAAAGGTAATGTAGGTGCTCTTGAGCCAATCCGCGCGGTTGAACTTAAGACCAAGATCGAATAAGCGCTTCTCGGCATCGGCAATAAACTTCTCCGCTTCTTCCGGCGTACCTTTGGCGTTTGAAACGGCAGGCGAGTTTGCGTTGTTCGCGCACGAAGAAGTGAGCGCGAGCCCCAGGCTGATGAGTAGAAACGCACCGGTCCACAGATGTCCACTACGACAAATAAAATTCATGCGGCCTCCATTGGCTATCGCGGCTGAAACTCAGTTGGGGATGCGAGGATTGTAACCAGAGCCGGGAAGCTTTGGAAAGGAGAAGCGAGCGCAGGCTGGTAGAACGGTTTATAGGACGAATCGCTCAACGACGTTTGGGTCAAGAGGTTTTTTCGTAACGTTTCAAAAGACGAAATACTCCGAGCCCTATGAGTCCTATCGCCGACACTAAGCCAAGCCAAAACCAGCCCGTAAGTCTGACTGCTAACAGTCCCGATGTGTCGTCGGCCCGTATTCGTTCCCGATTCATTAGGTAAGCAGTAACAAGTCCGCTTATCAACGGAACCAAAGCCGCGATCTGGCCTCGGTCCCGCCAGGCACGCGCAACGGCCACGAGAAGAACCGCGCACATTAGAAACAAAATTAGCCAGAGTGAATTATGACCATCACGCGCGAGATCCACTCCGCTCAATCGACTGGTGCTTGAACCGCAGCTAATTTGTACCCATGGCAGGAAAAAACAGATGAGGACGATCAACGCCAGGCTAATTGTGGTTCGTCGATTATCCATGGCCAGCTTCGCTGGTGTTCACGGACTGAGACCGCGTTGCGGAATGCAAGTGACCCGGAATAGTTAAGGCTCGACTAAGCCTTTCTTAATGTTTCGTTGCCACGCTTCGTAGTTTCTTACGCGGCGCTTTGCCTGTTTGCGCGTAAGTCTCAATTCGTTTGCTACTGAATCGATGCGTGCGGTGCGGTCTTTCTTCTTGTCGTAACGATCGCCTGGGGATTTGAGATAAATTTGGTAAGCACGCGTCCACTCCGACTTAACGTCGGCAGTCGCCTGTTTGCCACGTTGTTCTGGCATATTTTGTTCCTTCGTTAGTTTTGCGTCGATTCTAACAGTGAAATCGGGTTGAACGGTAGGAGAAATTTAGGAATTGATTTCGACTTGAGATCAATGTCCGCAAAGAGCAACGCTCCCCCAAAGATTCTGAAGAAGCGTTGCTCCCTGTGGACAATGCACTGACGCTGTCGCCAGGGCTCTTCAAGAAACCAGCGCCACCCTGGGGTGGCGAAGTTTCCATCCTGTGTAAACCCATGGGGACCCTGGTTGTTCATCCAGGGTCACTTAACTCATCGGACAGCGAAGACCGCCGCTTATATAGTTCGCCGACCAGATACAATGTTGATGATGAACACAATCAGCGCGATCACCAATAGTAGATGAATCAATCCACCGCCAACGTGTCCAATGAATCCCAGTAACCAAAGCACTAGCAAAATCACGAGGATTGTCCACAGCATAGGCTTTCTCCTTTGTCGTTAACCTGCAGTTTGTACTCGATGGAACAATCTAAGAGGGAGCAATGTTCATGCCATTTCAGCTATGCCCTGAAGACCGGGGTAATACCTGGACCGCCAGTACCTAACGAGAGCACACTGCATTAGAACGGTCCACTCCCGGGTTGACGCGCCTTGAGGATTTGTGCGGATTTGGTTCAACAGGTTTTCACGCGTTCTCAAAGTAAAATTGTCGGATCGCCGTATAGTCCAGCAAAAACGAGACTAACCTAACTTGGAGCCTGCTGAATTATGGTTGTTTGTGGGGCGAAGACCGTTGGGTTGGCAGCGCAAAAGGGCCTTGACAAATCGGGCAACTGTAACTATATTGGTTACAGACGATTAACCAAGTTTACTAAGTATGTCAACCAGCAGCCGGTTTGCAGTAGCAGTTCATGTTCTCACGCTGATGGCGTGGGCCGACGACGAACCTCTCAAATCAGAACAAGTAGCCGAAAGTGTCAACACGAATGCGGTTGTCATTCGGCGAATGCTGTGTGAGTTAGCGGAGTCTAAGCTGGTGGTGTCGCAGTCTGGCGCGATGGGTGGTTCTAAACTGGCGCGTGAGCCAGAACAGATTACGCTGCTTGATATCTACCAGGCCGTTGAGAGTCGCGGCGTATTTTCGTTGCACCGCCATCCCCCGAATCGTCATTGTCCAGTGGGGGTAAATATCGGAACCGTGCTTAACCAGGTGCTCGACGAAGTAGACACGGCGGTGGAGCGAGTGCTGGCAAACATAACGATAAAAGATGTTGTCTCGCGCTTGCAGCCTTGCGTAAGCACGGCGATTCCCAAACGGAAGCAGGTGAGGAAAGAGCAGATGGTGGCGGCCGGAAACTAGTATTCCGCCCGATTCGTATATTTACTGCAGTGCCCGGTAGAAGTAAGAGTTCAGTAGAGAGTTGCGGCGGCGAGATGGCTCTCTACGCAGAAGCAAGTCTCGCAGATATGAAAGGACGGTCTTCAATTGAGTAGGCTTCAGAAAGATTCTGATGGAGTTGAGCCAATGGATTCGGTTAAGCCGAATTTTTCAGGTGCTCATGAGGAACTCCTGGAAGATGCCGTATCGATCGAGGATATCGATGAGGTATTGGAAAAGCTGGCGACAGCCGGCATTTCCGGAAGTGAAACAGATGAGCCGGTAATCGGCGATGCTTCTTCTTCGGCGGCCCAGGCGGAAGACGATGACGCGGCGCCGGAAGAAATGGAATTAGACCTGTCGGCAGGTGAGCTCGACAAGACTTCAGATCCTGTTCGCGTCTACATGCGCGAAATGGGGGTGGTTCCACTGCTCAAGCGAGAGCAGGAAGTTTCGATTGCCAAGAGGATTGAATGGGGGCAAAAGCGCGCGCAGAAGGGAATCACGCGTTCCCCGATGGCGGTTGCGGAGTTGCTGAAGGTTGGCACTGAATTGGAAGCGGGCAAGATCGGTATCCGCGATGTGGTTGTGTTCTCGGATCAGATGGAAACCGAGGAGCACGAAGATAAGACTGAAGAGTATCTGGCCTGGACGATCGAAGGCATTGGTAACATTCGCAAACTCTACAAGCGTGGTCTTAAGGAGCTTGGTCAACTCAACGCCGAACAAAAGCTGAGACGCGGGAAGGGTTCGAAGAAGTTGACGCGACTGCGGCGCAAGGTCGCTCGCACCCGCCTCGAGATCGTGCATGAGATCGGTCTGCTTCATCTGAAGGAAGCAATCAGGCAACGTTTGATCAATGCGATCGCCACGATGCATCGCGAGACACGAACGCTGGAACGCGAGATTGAAGCCAACACGGCGAAGCTCACCAAGAAGCGCATCAAGGCTGACGAAGTTAAGGAGCTGAAGAAACTGATATCGGCGTCAAAGCGCCGGATTAAGGATATCGAAGCTGAACATCACGTTTCGCCGCTCGAGATCAAACGTTCACATCAAATGATCGTGACCGGCGAGGCCCAGGCTGCACAGGCAAAGCACGAGCTGACCGAAGCCAACCTGCGCCTGGTAGTTTCCATTGCCAAGAAATATCAAAACCGCGGCCTGCAATTCCTCGATCTGATACAGGAAGGCAATCTGGGTTTGATGAAGGGCGTGGATAAGTTTGAGTGGCGTCGTGGGTACAAATTCTCGACGTATGCAACCTGGTGGATTCGGCAGGCAATCACCCGTGCGATTGCGGATCAGGCCCGAACGATTCGTATTCCTGTGCACATGATTGAAGTGATAAACAAGTTAAGAAACACTTCGCGTGAACTAGTGCGCGAGTTGGGCCGCGAACCAACGACTGAAGAAATTGCCAAGAAGATGGGCATGTCTGTCGAGAAGGTAAGCAAAGCGCGCAAGCTTGTGCAGCAGCCGGTCTCGCTGGAAACGCCAATCGGCGAAAGTGGAGATTCGCAACTCGGTGATTTGATCGAAGACAAGTCGAGCACTAGTCCCGCCGAGCGAGTGATAACTTCAAACCTGCGCGAGATTACCGGCGACGTGCTACAGACTCTTAGCCCGCGCGAAGAGCGAGTTATACGCATGCGCTTTGGTCTGGACAGGGAAGGACACGAGCGCACGCTGGAAGAGGTTGGCCAGGACTTTAATGTCACGCGCGAACGTATTCGCCAGATAGAGGCCAAAGCACTGAGAAAGCTGCGCCATCCTTCGCGGGCCCGTGTGCTAAAGAGCTTCATCGAAGGACAACGACAATAGATTGAGTAGGACAGACTTTCCAGGCTGTCCTTAAATAAAATAAATGACAGGCAGGAATGCCTATCCTACTAAGAATCAGGGAGATAAAGATGAGCGAGAGAGTATCAGAAGTAACAGACAGTTCCTTCGAGAAGGACGTACTGCAATCAAGCAAACCGGTGCTGGTAGATTTCTGGGCGGCGTGGTGTGCGCCCTGTCGCATGCTGGCCCCGACGATTGACGCTATTGCCGAGCAGTTTGGCGATAGCGCCGGGGTTGTAAAAGTGAACGTTGATGACAACACTTCAACCGCGCAACGTTATGGCATCAAGGGAATCCCGACTTTGATTCTCTTTAGAGGCGGCAAGGAAGTGGAGCGAGTCGTGGGAGCGACCAGCAAGGAGTCGATCTCGCGCATGATCGAGAAACACGTCGTCGTTGCCAGTGCGTAAGAAACGGTAAATCGACACATATAGTGGAGACTGATGCAGTATAAAATGCAGCAGGACCGGAGAGGGAACCAGTTGACTGGTTCCCTTTTTTGTTGCACAACTATCCCGAAGTTGGACCTATAGCGCCGGTTCTCTGGAGTGCCTGCAACCTATGAACAAATTCCTCAGCAGCCTTCTTCTAGCTATCCTGCCGCGGCGATTCAATGTTTCACATTGGACGCAACGTTACATCGCCTGGCTTGAGAGCGAGCTTGATCGAGCCACTCAGTTTGCAGTGTTCGAACCCAATGGGGAACAGCTCTGGAGCAATGTCCGCCGAACGGTTGAGGATTTCCTGTTTAATGAATTTCAGCGCGGCGCCTTTGTAGGCAATAAGCCTGAGCAGGCCTTTTGGGTGCGGTGCGATCGCACCACAATGACACAAAACGATCTGGATAACGGTCGGCTGATCTGCCTGGTCGGTATTGCGCCGCTTCGGCCCGCCGAGTTTGTTATCTTCCGGATCGGTCAGTGGACGGCAAGTAAAAAACCCGACCCATGAGCGCTGAGATGCGGCCGATTAACTAGAGCCGGCAGATCAGAAGCTCACGCTCATAAACCGCTTCCGGCGGCAGGCGATCGTGCAAGTCGAGAAACAGTTCTTCGTGTCCGAGTACTTCGTTGCGCCAGGCTGCGCGATCAAATTCCTGCAGGGCTTCGAATTTATCTCTGGGGAAGTCGAGACCTTGCCACTCGACATCCTCGTAGTGAGGAACCCAGCCGATCGGAGTTTCCTTTCCCAACGCCCGGCCGCGCGCGCGATCAACGATCCACTTCAGCACTCGCATGTTTTCGCCGAAGCCGGGCCACATGAACCCCCCTTGCTCGTCTTTGCGGAACCAGTTCACATGGAAGATGCGCGGTGTTTCACTGAGTGAACGTTGCATCCGGATCCAGTGCCGGAAATAGTCGCCCATGTGGTAACCGCAAAAGGGCAACATGGCCATCGGGTCGCGCCGTACCTTGCCGATTGTTCCGGCTGCGGCTGCAGTCATCTCTGAACCCATGGTGGCCCCGGCGTAAACACCCGCGCTCCAATTAAACGCCTGATAGACCAACGGCATCGTGGTGGCGCGACGGCCACCAAAGATGATCGCGCTGATGGGCACCCCGTTGGGATCTTCCCAAGCGGGATCAATGGTTGGACATTGGCGCGCCGGCGCAGTGAATCGCGCATTCGGGTGGGCTGCTTTCGCCCCAGTCTCTTTTGCTATTTGCGGCGTCCACTTGTTTCCTTGCCAGTCGAGACACTCGGCGGGCGGCTCGTCAGTCATGCCTTCCCACCAGACCCCGCCTTCGGGCGTAAGCGCTACATTGGTAAAGATGCTGTTGGTGGCAAGGGTCGCCATCGCGTTGGGATTTGTTTTCTCGGAAGTTCCCGGCGCAACTCCAAAGAAACCCGCTTCCGGATTGATCGCGCGCAGGCGGCCGTTCGCGTCAGGTTTGATCCAGGCGATGTCGTCACCGACAGTCCAAACTTTCCAACCCTCAAACCCTGCCGGCGGAATCAACATGGCGAAATTTGTCTTGCCACAGGCACTCGGAAACGCTGCTGTGACGTAAGTCTTTTCGCCTTTTGGATCTTCGACGCCGACGATCAGCATGTGTTCGGCCATCCAGCCTTCGTCGCGAGCGATGTTGGAAGCAATGCGCAGCGCAAAGCATTTCTTACCAAGCAGTGCGTTGCCGCCATAGCCGGAGCCGTATGACCAGATTTCGCGCGTCTCAGGAAAATGAACGATGTACTTTTCTTTGTTACACGGCCAGGGGGCATCTTCTTGTCCGGCGGCGAGCGGCGCTCCGACCGAATGCATGCAAGGAACGACTCGCTTCACGTCCTTATCGATCTCTGCATAGATGGGCGTGCCCGTGCGTGCCATGATGCGCATGTTGACTACGACGTAAGGCGAGTCAGTAAGTTGGACGCCAATCTGAGACATTGGCGAACCGACCGGCCCCATGCTGAATGGCAGGACATACATCGTGCGTCCGCGCATTGAACCCTGAAAAAGTTCTTTGAGTTTTCGCCGCATCTGGTACGGCTCTTCCCAGTTGTTCGTCGGGCCGGCACTATCTTTGGAAAGCGAACAGATGAAGGTACGGTCTTCGACACGAGCAACGTCCGTTGCGTCCGACCTTGCGTAGTAGCAGCCGGGCCACAGTTCTTCATTGAGTTTGATGAAGGTGCCGCCGGCGACCATCTGCGCTTTGAGTTTCTCGTCCTCCTCTGCCGAGCCATCCACCCAGTGGATTGCGGCGGGCCGGGTGAGCTGCGCCATTTTCTCAACCCAACGCAGAAGGTGTTCGTTACGACTCAGGGGAACGGAGTAGTCGCGATCGGTTGCTTCACCGACGCTCGTTGCCGCGCTTGCACTATCATCATGGAGAATAGTCATCAGAAGGGCCTCTTAATAATTGGGGTGATTAGCGTCTAGATTCTGACCTCACTGACCGCGAAAAGCAATCCAAGGCCCGAAGGGCTGATATTCAATAGCCACGTCCGTAAGGGCGTGGATGAAGTTTGTTTGAATAATCTTCGAGGCCCTAGAGGGGCCGGCACTTCATCACATGCGAAGTTCATTCTCTTTGTGCCGCACCTTCGGCGCTGCCTGGTCTTTGACTCTGCTCGATCCACGCCCTTACGGGCATGGCTATTGAATAGCGGCCCTCCGGGCCTCAGAGGATTGTCACTCAGCGACACTTTCCAGGAGGCCCCAGAATTCCGGTAGTGAAACTGCCACGGAATCTCCCGCACCCTCGATTTGAGACGGGCCTGTCGCTGATAACGCTGCGATTGCGCAGGCCATCGCAATGCGGTGATCGCCAAATGCGGACAGGGAAGCGCCTTGCAACCTGGCGCCGCCTTCGAGGTGCCAGCCGTCGGCGTTCTCCTCGATGCGCGCGCCCATGCGCGTGAGATTTATCACGGTGGTAGTAATGCGATCAGATTCCTTGACGCGTAACTCGCCGGCGTCGCGCAACCTCATCTCCAGGCCAAGACTTGCCGCGAGGAAGGCCAACAGAGGGAGTTCGTCTATAAGGCTGGAAACCTCGGCCCCGCCAATTTCCAATCTCCTCAACTTGCCCAACTCTTTGCCGCGAATGCGAAGCGAGCCAACGGGCTCCCCACCTTCCAACCGTTCATCTGTCACGCCGATGTCAGCGCCCATGGTGCGCAGCGTCGAAAGAAAAGCTGTGCGCGTGGGATTAAGACCGACATCGCGAATGAAGAGATCCGAGCCGGGAAGGGACACCGCGGCGGCGATAAAGAACGCGGCGGAGGAAACATCTCCCGGAACGAATAGTTTGCAGGGATGCAGTTCCAGACCACCACGAACACTGAGCTTGTTTCCGTTTCGTTCCACCGGGACTCCAAATTCACCCAACAGGCGCTCGGTGTGATCGCGTGTCGGCGCTGGTTCAGCGACAGACGTGATTCCATCAGCGGTCAGTCCTGCAAACAGCACGGCGGATTTGATCTGCGCACTGGCGATTGGCAATTGATAGTCTATCGGCCGCAAAGGGCTACGACCCTTAATGCGTAACGGCGCGCAGCCGTTCGACTCCAGCTCAACCTCAGCACCCATCAATCGCAAAGGCTCTGCGACTCGCCGCATCGGACGGCTCAGCAGGGAATCGTCGCCGGTGATGGTCGTTGAGAAAGGTTGGCCCGCGAGCATGCCAGCGAGCAAGCGCATCGTCGTGCCTGAGTTTTGCGCATTCAGGATCCGGGCCGGCTCCCGAAAACCCGCAGAGCCGGTCCCTTGAACAGTGACAGTGGGGCCGCTTCTCTCGACGCGAACGCCGAGTGCTTGCAGACAAGCCAGCGTTGCCGCGCAATCCTGCGCTGTCGAAAAATTCTCCAGGATAGACTCGCCGTGGGCGAGGGAGGCGAGCATCGCGGCGCGATGTGAGATGGATTTATCACCCGGCAGGCGCAACTCGCCACGGAGCCGATTGATGGGAGACACGTTCACCAGATCGTCATTTGCATCCTTACTGTCGTAGCTGTTCGTCATGCTCGTCGGTTGGGAGTAACGAGTTTAGCGCGCTTTTGCTGGAATTCCACCAAACAAAAAGCCAGCCGCAACTTCTGGTAACGTTGCGGCGAGATTTTATTTTCTTCACTGGTGGGCCTGTGCTAGTGTGGCGCCATCGCAGAGAGGAGGCAGTCTAAGATGGCTCAGTACATGCTCATCGAGTCGCGCGATCCGTTTGAATCCAACGACGTCGATTACTACTACAACCTCGCCAAAGGACTGGCGGAGGGTGGCAACCAGGTGACGCTGTTTCTAGCACAGAATGGAGTGCTGTCGGTGCGCCCGTCGGCGCATTCGGCCGCTCTCAGCATGCTGGCGCGGAGTGGCGTGACGGTACTCGCTGATGATTTTTCGTTGCGGGAACGCGGCATTGTCCGGTTGGCAGAGGGCGTTGCCGTAGCTTCCATCGACGTGGTCGTGGACCATCTCGCGGCCGGCCACAAGACCCTCTGGCACTAGGAGACCCGACATGTCCAAGCAGACACTAACTTTCGCGCTTATGGATCCTCCTTACGAGTCAGAGAACCTGACTACAGCATTTCGCATCCTCGACGTCGCTGCCCGGCGTGGGTACGACATCAACGTGTTCGCCTACGAGGGAGCATCGGGCCTGGCGTTTGTGCGTCAGGCGCCGCACCCGAACCCCGTTCATGGCAAGGACCTCGCCGAGGAGAACCACCCGACAACGAAAGATCAGGTCACAGCTCTGCTCGCCGCGGCCGAGAAAAACGGCGGCAAGGTCGACTGGGTCAACTGTGGCATGTGTGTCGACGAGCGCGGTGTGAACGAGTTTGTCCCGGGCACCCGACGAGGTTCGCCCGCCGACTTTCACGCTTTCTCAGAAGCGTCAGACAACGTCCTTGTCATCCCAACCAAGTGAGGTGAAGCCGTGGCCAAAAAAACGCTGAACATTGTGGAGTCGGCCTATCGGGCCGTGATGGAAGAGCAGGATGACACGATCCTTTGGCTAATGGCTGCGATGCAGGGCGCTGGTGCGGATCACACCGTGGTGTTGCGCGGTAACGCCGTGAACTACGCGGTTACCGGTCAGGGCGTGCCGGGCCTCACGGTCGGCGAGTGGAAACAGACGCAGGCTCCGAAGATGGATCGCGACGTTGTGGATCTGATCGAGAAGCGTAAGATTCCCGTGTACGTGATCGCCGAGGACCTTTCCGACCGTGGGATCGAGTCCGGCGAGTTGGTGCCGGGTGTACAGCTGTTGGCACGTGCGGGACTTCCTGAGCTGTTCGATCAGTATGAGTTGGTGAATCACTGGTAGCCTGCGATCGTGGCAGAAAAAGACCGCTGATGCATCTCGCGGTAGGAGCGAATTGAGCCCTCCAGGCTCTGTTTTCAAACTTCATCGAAGGTTTGAATAGTCCGGTAGGGCGCTGGGAACGCTTGTGGGTGATTGCCGGGCCTGACGCAGAGAAGTGTCTGCATCCCGGCTTCGCTTGCCGCGTCGAGTTCGCCGATTACATCCGAGATGAAAAGCACTTTCTCTGCAGGCAGGCTGAGTGCCGCTGCGATCTGTCGATAGCTCTCAACGTCTGTCTTTGATCCGACCGTGGTGTCAAAGTAATTGCTAATAAAACGGGTGAGGTCTCCTGCATCAGTGTGCGCAAAGAGAAGCTTCTGAGCCAGAGAACTACCGGATGAGAAGATACTGACATTCAAACCCTCAGCGCGCCAACGCTCCAGAGCCGGCGCAACATCCGCGAAGAGTTGAGCTTTCAAAATACCGTCAAGATAGCCTTGCTTCCAGATCTTGCCTTGCAAAGATTTTAGGCCTTTAGACTTACGATCGCGATCCATCAACCAATTAATGTAGGCAACGATGGAGTCAATCTCGGTGTCGCGCGCCTCGTCCGGAATGGCCGGTGGTTGCTGGCCCGCCTTCAGGTCGGCTGCGTGCTCCTGACGCAGTTCTGCAAGGTCAGCTAGCAACTCTTCTGAACCAGAGTGTTCCGTCAGATAGTTTCTTATTCGTGACCGCGCGTAAGAAAACAACACCTCATGAACAAAAGCGATAGGTGTAGTCGTGCCTTCGATGTCGAGCAGAATGCCGCGAATGCCCGCGTTCGAAAGAGTGGAAGTCATTACAACTTGATCTTGCTCGCGAATCAGATTGCTTCGCCGAGCTTGTGCGGAAGATGGGAAACGCCGAAGCAGACTGGAAGAAAATTCTCATCAACATCACTGTTGGTATAGTTTGGTGTCCAGCCTGCCATGTCCTGAAACAAACGGATGGCTCGAATCCGGCGATCGGCGCAAAGGTTGAACCAGTGCCAGGTGCCTCGCGGAACGCGAATCAGATCTCCGGCCTCAACTTCTATGGCGGCCACCGGACCAACCTTTGGGTGAATATGAAAAAGACCGTGACCCGAGATTATGAACCGCACTTCGTCTTCGTCATGCCAGTGTTCACGATTAAACTTCCGGAGCATTTCATCCAGCCCGGGCGTGTCAGGCCCGACGTCAATTACATCAGCCGTAACATAGCCGCCGCGAGCTTTCAAATTGTTGATTTCCTGGGAATACGCCTGAAGAATCTGTTCCGCTGAGGCATCGTCGGCTACTGGATGAGCAGGTGCCCACTGTTCGTAGTCGACGCCGCACCCGGCCAGGTATGCGGCAATCGCAGCGCTATCTCTTATGGTTCGGTTTTCATCCGGTATCGACACGACAGCCACGATCAACTCTCCTCAGTCTTTGCCTTTAATGTTAAGCGAACGGCCGAGCGTCTCAAGCAGAAACTCAAGAATTTCCACATGCCTTTTAGCCTGGGGCAGGTCTTTCCCCCAGGAGTAAAGCCCATGACGTCTCAACAGGACACCGTGCGCATCCTTATGTTTGCTGAGAGTATCACCGATGCTATCGGCAAGCGCCAACATGTCTTGGGAGTTCTCGATGATCGGTAACCACTCGCGGTGCTCGTGCGTGCTTACGCCTTGCAGTCCTTTGAGCATCTCGTAGCCTTCAATAGCCACGCCGCCGTCGGCGGCAAAAAGATCAGAGAGCATAGTGTTCCAGATTGAATGAGTATGAATGACAGCGCCGGCACCGCGTTCGTTTACGATTCTGATGTGTAGAGGGCTCTCATCGGACGGTTTGCCGGGGTGGTCGCTGACTACGCCGGCGTGCTCGTCGATCAACAAAACCTGCGCTGGGATTAACTCACCTTTATCGACACCGCTCGGGCTCACGGCGAGACGTAGCGGACTACGATCCACAACGGCACTGAGGTTCCCACTGGTGCCGACTAACCAGCCGCGACTGTGAAAACCTCTGGCAATTGAAGCAAGGCTTGAAGCAATCTGCACAAAACTGTCGGACATGGAAAGAAGATACTCACTGAACCTGTGGATTTCAAT
Organism: Pyrinomonadaceae bacterium; assembly: GCA_050747225.1. Taxonomy (GTDB): domain Bacteria; phylum Acidobacteriota; class Blastocatellia; order Pyrinomonadales; family Pyrinomonadaceae; genus PSRF01. Next base: position 5,844 of record JBOGOP010000075.1, on the reverse strand, counting down.
GGTGACGCGATCATTCTTACGCTGCGGAAGCCTTGCATAAAAATCTAAACGTAATGACGAAATGGCTTCGCCATCCGATGTGCGGTGGTGGCTCTGCCCCACCGCAAACGCTCAGCTCTTCCCCGGGGCTGCGCCCCAAAAAGGGCGTAGCCCAAATACTTACGTGTTAGTGCGGAAGGGCAGAGCCGCTTCCGCACATCGGACGGCAAAGCCGTTGCTTTGCTTGCATCAGAACATCGGAACTTCGAAAAGTTGACATAAAATCTCGCCGGGCGTAGCGTGATTGCGAACCGAGCCCAGTTTATCCCCCCTTCGAAGCCTTCTCTGGATCACATCCAGTCAATCCTGAAGTAAACAGCCCTCGGAACCCGACTAGGGCAACAACTCACCCGATACTTAGGCACTCAGAATGAAGATCACATTTATTTTAGACGACCTGACTGTTAACACGCCTGATTGCGGATGTCAGCCCCGCTGGTTAGACATCCTCGGAGCATTCCCACAGATTGCATCAGAAGGAGGCACGAGATGCTAGGTTTGATTTGGTGGTTGATTATCGGCTTGGTGGCCGGCCTGTTGGCGCGCTTGATCATGCCCGGAAAAGATGCAATGAGCATGTTGGCTACGATGCTCCTGGGAATCGTCGGGTCGATTCTGGGCGGGCTGATTAGCTGGGCGATTTGGGGATCACCCGAGCGCGGATTTCATCCGGCGGGCTTTTTGCTTTCGTTGCTCGGCGCAATCGTGGTGTTGTGGATTTGGCGAATGATGAAGAGTCGCAGTACGGTTTAGCGAGCTTTAACATCTTGCGCTACCAGCAACTTTTGCGACCACCAGAAAACCTTGCGGTTTGCGGCTGGTGTTTTATTTTCGTCGGGTTGTTGACGAGGCTTTAGCGCTCGAATAATCTGTGGCGCAATACATCTGCTGTCGCGCGTTGGTACCAACGTGGGATATCGGGTTAAAACAAAGGCGCGATGTGGCAGGGCGATCCCCTCTTGCATCGCGTCGTTTGTTTTTAAACTTCTATACACCGGTTATCGATAAAGTCACCAGAGCGCTTGTTCTTGTAATGGATCTCTTAACTGATGCGGTGGATTTCGACCCGTAGCGCCGGCCTGAGTTTAGCCCGGCGTTTTAACTCCGGGTCGGCAAGTCGAATGGCCTCCGTCGCGTAGCGACGGCTGAATAGGTTCCAATTTCAGACATCGCTACGCGACGCGAGCAATCGAGGCAACCTTCCCCGGCTTTGAAAAGCCGGGCTAAACTCAAGCCAACGCTACGCGTCGAAGGCACTCAGTCAAAATTAAATTGACCTTGTTCCGCCTCCTGTGCCGAACGCGATCTCAAGGTCACGTCGTCCAGCAGGAAAATGTCCGAATCCTGAAAGGCGGGTTTCTCGTATTTGCGAGGCGGAGGGAACGAAACAGATGAATCTGATAGGCACACTGGCAATCGCGATGGGCACTAGCTGGGTTTCAGGTATTCGCCTGTACGCTGCCGTGGCGACCCTCGGTTTGCTGGGTCGTTTCGCACACCTTAGTTTGCCCGGCGAGCTCAATATACTAACCAATTGGTGGGTCATCGGAATCGCGGCGGCGCTTTTCGTGATCGAGTTTTTTGCAGACAAGATCGCTTACGTCGACAGCGTTTGGGACGTTGTTCAAACCTTTATCAGAATTCCCGCAGGCGCCGTGCTGGCCGCCGCTGCCTTCGGTGATTTTGATCGCAGCGTACAAGTGATCGCGCTCCTGCTCGGCGGTGGACTGGCCTTCAGTGCGCACGCAACGAAGGCCAGCGCTCGCGCAGCAATCAACCTGAGTCCGGAGCCGGCATCAAACATCGTGGTGAGTTTGGTTGAGGACGTCGTGGCGCTGATCTCTATCGTGCTGGCCTACGTGCTTCCAGTTGTACTGATTGTTTTGCTTTTGATATTTGTGGTGGCTTCAATTTTTATCTTGCCGAAGATCGTCGGCGTGCTGCGCGGGGCTGTCAGGAAAGTGGCCAGCGTGTTTGGTTAGTGGAGGTCGGAGGTCGGAGGTCGGAGGTCAGAGGTCAGAGGTCAGCATTAAGCCATGAGTCTCAAGTGACAGACTGAATGTAATTTACTGACCTCTGATCTCCGACCTCTGACCTCCGACCGACTCTTACGACTCGGAGATCGCTTACACATGACAGGAAGCAAGCTGGGAATAGGATTCATCGGCAGCGGATTCGTGACGAAGTTTCATCTTGAAGCCTGGCGCGGGGTTCGCGATGCGGATGTACTTGGTGTGTATAGTCCAAACCGAGCGCACTCTGACTCAGCTGCGGCCAGGGCTCGAGAGCTTCGTGTCGGCAATGCGCGGGCCTTCAAATCGATTGAGGAGATGATTGCTGCTCCTGAGATCGATTGCGTGTGGTTGTGCGGTCCAAATCACTTACGTGTCCAGAACATGCAGGCAATCCGCGATGCGATTCAATCTGGAAAGGGCAAACTGATCGGAATTGCCTGTGAGAAGCCGTTAGCCCGTAATGTGAGGGAGGCGCGACGCATGGTTCAACTCGTTGAAGAGTCGGAATTGTTGCACGGCTACCTTGAAGACCAGATATTCGCGCCGAGCGTGACGCGTGGGAGAGAGATCATGTGGAGCCGAGCTGCTGCTTTAACTGGTCGCCCGTATCTTGCACGCGCAGCCGAAGAACACAGCGGTCCACATTCACCATGGTTTTGGCAGGGCGAACTACAGGGCGGTGGCGTATTGAACGACATGATGTGTCACAGCATCGAAGTCGGCCGTTTTATGCTGACCAAACCTGGCGCAGCACGCTCAAGTATTCGGCCACTGAAGGTGTCGGCACAGATTGCGAGTTTGAAATGGTCGCGACCCGATTACGCAGAGATTCTCAAGCAGAAGATGGGCGCGGACGTTGATTACAAGACCAAGCCGTCCGAAGATTTTGCCCGAGCCACAATTAACTACGTAGACGAAGATAACAATCCGCTCATCGTTGAAGTTACAACTTCCTGGAGCTACGTCGGTGCGGGCCTGCGGTTGAGTCTTGAAGTACTTGGTCCGGAATACTCTCTGACCATGAACTCGCTCGATAGCGGATTGAAGTTATTCTTGAGCCGTGAGGTGAAAGGCGCGGCAGGTGAAGACCTGGTTGAAAAACAGAATGCCGAACAGGGGTTAATGCCCGTGTTGGGGAACGAAGCCGCGGAGTATGGTTACGAATCACAGGATCGCCATTTTGTTCAATGCTTTCTCGACGGAAGGCAACCGGAAGAAAGTTTTTACGATGGTCTCGAAATAACAGAACTGCTGATGACTGCCTACATGAGCGCTGAGCAGGAGCGCACGATCCAGTTTAGGCCTGACGGTCTTGATACATACGTGCCGCTTGTTGCTCAGGGATTGTGGAATGGCAGGTGACCTCAGCTTTCGTTACGGAGACAAGTGGCTCTGGCGGCAGGAAAGGATCATCTCTGTAGTACTTCAGCCACTATCAGGCGCCTTTCTTTGGCATGCCGGAGCATAAGGATCAAACCACCTGCCATCAACGCGGAAAACGATAGATAGAGTAAACCTCCAAAAAAAGAGTTCGTTGTCGTGTCCAGGTATCCAACCACATATGGGCCAACGAATCCACCGAGATTGCCCACCGAGTTAATCAATCCGATTGCGACAGCCGCTACTGAGCCTGTCAGAAATTTGGACGGCAAGGACCAAAAAACCGGCAGATACCCGTTAAGGCCGGCTGCTGCCAGGCATAACATCGCGACCATCAGAACCACGTTGTTTTGCAGGACGGCGCTCAAGAGAAGTCCAAGACTAATTGCCATGATTGGCAATGCCGTATGATAGCGGCGCTCGCCGGTACGATCAGATGACCAGCCCAACAGCAGCATCGAAGCCAGCCCTACGCAGTAAGGCAATGCCGAGATCAAAGTAACCGCGAGGTTAGGCAGACCCGAAGCTCTCTTCACCATAGTGGGCAGCCACAAAATAAAGCCGTACCCGCTGGTGACTGCGAAGAAGTATGCCAACACGAGTAGTATGACTTCACGGTGCCTTAACGCTTCCCGGAGACTGTATGAGTGCACAGCCTGCTGAGCCTGCTTCTCCTGTTCGAGCTCCTTTGTGATCCAATCGCACTCTTCAGGTGTGAGCCACTTGGCTTGGTGCGGCCGGTCTGTCAAATAGAAAATTGTCACGACGCCGAGGACAACGGCCGGCAAACCTTCAATGATGAAGATCCAACGCCAGCCCTCCAGCCCGAGCCAATTGACGCCGAGAATCAGACCCGAAACAGGCGATCCGATTATGTTCGCGAGCGGTATGGCTGCCATGAACATCGCGATCGCCTTGGCACGATCCTGATAGCGGAACCAGTGACCAAGGTAAACAATTATTCCGGGAAAAAAGCCTGCTTCCGCCGCGCCAAGCAAAAAGCGAAGCCAGTAGAACTGTGTGGCGGTATGAATGAAGCCCATTAGAACTGCCAGAATGCCCCAGGAGATCATGATGCGGGCGATCCAGCCTCGCGCACTCCATTTCTCGACGAGAAGACAGCCCGGAATCTCGAGCAGGAAATAGCCTAAAAAGAAAATGCCGCCACCAAAGCCCATAACTTCAGCTGTGAAGCCGAGGTCTTTAGTCATCTCAAGCGCGGCATAGCTGATATTGACACGGTCCAGAAAGGCAATGATGTAGAGGATAAAAAGGTATGGCAGGAGGCGACGTATGATGCGTCGTCTGGCATTATCGCCTACCGTGGGAGCCGCAGGGACTGACGGTTCTGACATCATTTATCTCCCTTTTTTCGGGCGCGATGGTAGAGCCAACCAAGCTTACTGTGGGTCGACAAAATACAGAACGGGGGAGCGGTAACGACCTGATTCAACTTAAAACTCCAAAGCGTTGAATAACAGGTTTAAGCTTCAATCACTGTCGAGGTCGCAAACCCTGACTCGTCGGAGCTCTCAGATTTGTCAACGGACGCTGGGTTTGGTTGGACGCGTTTCTTGAATTGATGCTCCAACTGGCTTGGGATCTTAAGTTGAATCAGGTCGCTACCGCTTCCCGTTCCGTATTTGTGCGGCACTGGATCGTTCGCTTGTTCTAACTATAAGACACTAGCGGTGATTTACCTTAAACAGTACTGTAGTTAGTTTAGAAAGAAAACGCACGATCCCCGAAATCACACTAAGTAACACAAACCTTGTGTTCGTGAAATTTCGTGTTATTTCGTGGATCGCTTTACCCAAGACTCGCGAAAACGCTGGACTTCAAATTAAGATCCTACCTTAAAAGCGCAATCAATGGGTGTGCCTGCTAACATATGGGTACAACCCGATTCGCCTATTGCAAAATCATTGAAGCCATATCTTCATTGGAGTAAAATCTCCCATTCCTTGAAACCCGTTTCAAAACCATCGATTAGAAAGGCAAGTTATGCGAACAATACAAATGCTTATCGCGTTTATTGCCGTCAGCGTAGTGATGACAGCACTTCCGACAATCTGTTTCGCACAAGACCAGAAGTCGGTCCCCAACCACGTCCACTACAAAGAGCCAGCCCAGCAGACAGTTTCACCGACTGGCGCCATCGCCCCACGTCTTCAGAAACTGGGCACCCATACCTTTCCGGTGTCGACACGGAACGCGCAGGCGCAGCTTTTTATGAACCAGGGATTAAACCTTTCGTATGCGTTCAATCATGCCGAAGCCGGCCGCGCATATCGCGAGGCCGCCCGGCTCGATCAAAATCTCGCGATGGCTTACTGGGGCGAAGCATTGGCGCTCGGGCCGAACATCAACGCGCCGATGGATCCGGCTAACGAGCCTAAAGCTCTGGAAG
>JBOGOP010000074.1:0-19982 GCA_050747225.1 Pyrinomonadaceae bacterium | reverse complement strand
AATTCGTAGAATCTACGCTCGCGCATTGATAATGAGGAAGCCATATAACGCTGGCCTTCAGCTGCGGCGCGCGATCAGCATTGACCTGGGGGAACAGCACTACTTGAGAAGCACGCTATCGCGCCGTCAGCTGCAAGGCTTTGTTATGCTGCCGTGCCGACATCAGGTTCAACTCGACTTATTCTTCATCCTTCACTGGATCGCTATAAACAATCATCGCTTTCCCATTCGACATTGCTTCCTCATACGACTTCTTACCATCGGGATTGTCGACAAGTGTCTTCGGATCAACCTTAGAAGCCTTCTGCAAATCCACCTTATTCCACCCTTCGCCCTCTACATAAGACTTCGCTTGTTCCCAATTCGGTTCGGTATTAGCGGGCTGTCGCAAGAAAACCAGAATCGCGTGTCGCTCTCCTGCCGAATAGCCCAATCTACTATCCTGACCAGCGCTTGCGATTCCGAAGAAGAGGTGTATTTCCTGGATGGAAGTTTCTACCATTGTAGGCGTAGCCTTACTATCATCATTCGTATTGGTCCGCGGGCTGCAAGAGAAAAACAAATTGACTACAAAAACGGTTATCAAGAACTTGTACATGACGAATCTCCGTAGTCTCATATCAAGCGAAGCAGCATAACGATGGCCTTCAGCTGCGGCGCGCGATCGGCATCCGAGCTGAAGGGAAAAGATTTCTTGAGAGACATGCTACCGCGCCGTCAGCTGCAAGGCTTTGTTATATTGCGCGGTAGGTGGCAACGCATCGGCTGCCCGCCCTCTCATCGTCGAGAGCCGCACAATTTCGCAAACACTTCTTCTGCCCGGCGGATGCCATCCTCGCTCAAGACTATCGATTTGCTCTTGCTCTTTGGATCGCTAATCAGCCCCTTTTCACACAACCGATCCAGCGCATCCCAATCGTGGCCCTTCCAGGCCCGAACAATCCCATGCTCTTTGAAAGAGGTAAGATGCAGCAAAGCAAGAACCATCTCATCAACTCGATCTTTGTCGTAGGCAATCATGCCACTTTATTAAAACTCCGTAGTCGAGCTGTCAAGGTTGCGGCGAGGAAATGCGAAGCAATATAACGCTGCGCTTCAGCTGCGGCGCGCGATTAGCATTCAACCGGAGTGAAAAAGATTACTTGAGGAGCATGCTATCGCGCCGTCAGCTGCAAGCGCTTGTTATGCGGTCAAGTACATTACGTCTGGTCAGGTATTTTACCCCTTTCCAGGCTGTGGGTGAGAAGTTCGGTCAATGTACGTGCGCGAGCCTGTATAGCGCGCAACGATGATTCCTGATCATGCAACTGTTTCAGTTCGCCGGACCGTTGTAGGGCCTCTGAGAACGATTCGGTTTTGGCAATTAGTGCCGGTAGTGAAGCGAGCGCGCTTTCCACCACATCCACCACCTCAGGACGATGATTGCTTATGTCAGTTGTCAACAAGTTGGACTGCAATATCTTCAGGGTTGTTTCAAGTTGCAACGCAGAATCGAGTATTTCCGCATGACGTTTGCGCGCTTCGCTCTTTCCGGTGCGAACGTAGTTCTTAATCGCCAAGACGAAAGCCAGAGAAGCAACTATCAATGAGAGTATCGAGAGAATCATAGATAAGACCGCATAACGCTGGGCATCAGCGGCGCGCTAGAACCGCCGCCACACTCAAGCCTTGCATGACAGACATGCTAGTTGCGCGTCCGCTGCATGCCCTTGTTATGATGCCGCTGCTGGCTGGAACCACTACCTTCGCCTCGCGACTTTCAAAACAACCATGGCCGCTGAATGATGTTCCAAGCTCTCAACCTCAAATGCCGCGCGGAGCGTTTCGGACCATTCAACGGCGAAAGCTTTCTCTCTTGCGATTCTCAATAGCGAGGCAACATAACTATGTATATCTGGTTTCCTAATAAACCTGCTGAAGATTCGCATTCCAAATAAATCCGGCTCTTTCAAGCAGGCCAAATCATTTACCTTCATCACGATCGATGTCAAGGTCGGCGCTGTTCCGATTTTATTTGGTTTCCTAATAAACCAGGGCCGTGTTGTTTACAGTGAGTCGCAATAACCTGAAGCGAGTGAAAGTCGGTCTCGCCAGCAAGGTAATGGTACGTAGCCCTCAACCCGATTCATTTTTCCAGCATCACCAACTCTAACCGAAGAGGATGGATTCAATATCTCGATCTGGCCGCGGCGAGTTTCAACCAGAAATACAAACCGTCCGCGGCTTCGATGCCGGTGCCTTCGGGTGTGATCCTGATCGGCGTGCCGTTTGGCCAATCCTGCTTTCGCATTCTGCCGCCGCCAATCGATTGGAAGTAGACCTTGCCTTTCGTCTGTTTCTTGCCGGTGTGAGGCGCAAGCACGAAATACTCGATGTCCATGTCCTGCGAATTCGTGATGATAGTTCCGTTTTGGAAACTGTCGATGTCAAACTTCATTAGTATTACAAACGCCTCGGTTTCCGCTTTCGCGCGTTCAACAGCTTGGCCTTCTTTGAGATCGCCAATCGAAACAGCTTCAATGTTTTCGTAGCGATTGAGTTGTTTGACGAAACTGGCGAAAATTTGTTCTTCAGTGCCAAGGCGCTTTGAAGTTGGTTGCTTTGCGACCAGTAGCCGAACTTTAGCGGGAAGCGCACCGAGAGGCTTCTCGGTTTCGGGACTCGCGTCATCAGCGTTGGTGACTGGAGGAGCTGTGGTGACGGGAGATGGGGGTGGCGTGCGGCGGCCTGACTGGGCCTCTGCTTCTCCCGCTTCCAGAGCGAGACCCAGCAACAACAGAACGAGCGTAATTACTCGTTGTGTTCGAATTGTGCGTCCCAGTCGAGGAAATAAGCCCATATGCCTTATTTGGAATGCGGTGACCTGACAAGCACCCCGGCCGGGCTGCACGGCCGGGGACCCCGCACACCGCTTTGGCCTGAGGCGGCTTGACGCCGTTCGTTTCCGGATTCAGCGAACCATGGTCGCGACAGGTCGCGACCGGCTAAAGCGCTGACAGGTCAGCGCACTCCAAAATAGTTGATCTAAGCCTTCATCTCCAGTTTATGGGGCTTAGAAGCCGGTCAAGGCGCAGAAGGTTGCGTGCGCATTTTCTGCGAGCGAGTTCGGATCCCAGGAAAAGAGGACAGACAGGAAAGTCTGTCCTACTTCAGTTTATAGAGCTTGACGGCATTTTCACGGAGCGCGATTCGCGCCAAGTCCAAGGCCTGGTCGCGGGTGATCTCGTGATCATTCATCATGCCGGTCAACGCCAGTGCCAGCGCCTGGCGCGCAGTCGTGTTTGAGAGCCAGGCGATTTCCGGCCAATCCACTTCCGGCCCAAACGAGAATGCGTCTGTGCCGAAAAGAATCTTGTCGGGATAAGCTTCCAGCCAGTTGCGCAGGATTTCGCTCAGCTCGCGCGGATAAATAAAAAATGTCTGCCCGGAAAAATCTGCATAGACGTTAGGCTTGCTGATGAGCGATCCCGTTTCTTTCGTATACGGGTAACCACCGTGAATGATCACGAAGTTGGTTTTTCTCAGCGACTGATCGTTGAATACAGACTCCAGCAGCAGCGGATTGCTGCCGCTTTGTTTGTAGTTTGCGCCCGCGCCGCTAAAAACGTGGATGTGCACGGCTAGACCAAGCCGGCCGGCCTCGCGTGCGATATAGCGAAAGAGAAAGTCCTGAAGCGTTTTGTAGTCAGCAGCGGAGGGCTCAGCCCCACCGACATAACGCGAATAAACCCGACGAGCGGAAACAATGTTGGCCTCGTCAAAGTCGAGCTTGCGCAAGTAGGCTGCTTCAAACTTAACCGCGATCGCGCCGTCACGCTTTTCTGACTCCAGCGTCGCCGTCACAACTTTTGCCAGGTAAGCATCAAGGGTCGCGGGTAGGGCTTTCAATCCGGCACTCGCGATATATCGCTTCAGCAGCCGTTCCTCGCCGGGATAGAAACCGCGATAATCCGGATTCGACTTCTTGGCAGTTTCGTTGCTCAAGGGAAACAATAGCGCATCGACAAACGAAACCCAGCGGAAGCGTGGTGTCGCTAAACCTCGTCCCATCGCCACGCGATTAGCAAACATTGTTTCGATGCCGAGCTGGTCGAGCGCCCATACCGGAAACTTGTCCCCTTGCTCGGTCGCAACGCGTTGCTTAGTTTGCAGCAATTCGCGAATGTGCGCTTCGCTCATGTCGTCGTGCTTGTAACCGTAAAGGTCGTGCCACGCCGCGACAAACTCCAAATTGCCGGGATTCAAACGCACCGGTAGCGGAATAGGTCCAATCGCATCGAGCGGCAGGGCGTCAAACTCATCGTCCGGCTTTTCGCCTGGCGCTACGTAGCGGAGCGGGTGCGCGTGATTGTCGACAGCTTTGATTTTTGCAATCGCTGCGGCCAACTGCGGGTCCGCAGTAGTTTGCGCTAATGAACTTGGAAGCGCTCCAGCCAAGATGATCAGCAGAAGAAGGGAGATGAATGTTTTCATGACAACATGTTCTCGCCGGCCGAATTGGGTTTTCCGCAGATTACGCAGATTCCACAGATTCAAGAACCTGACGTTACGAACTCGTTTTTCGGACTAACGACTTATTTATTGCATGTAATTGCATGTACCTTCTGTGTAATCTGCGAAATCTGTGGATACTCTTTGATTTGCAGACAATCAATCAAGACGATTGCGCCGAGCAGATGCACTAGCGGGCGGAAAGTAACCTGGTAGCTTCGCGCGCGTAGTAAGTCAGAATGATATCCGCACCGGCGCGTTTGATGCTGGTCAGGGTTTCCATCATCACGCGCTCTTCATCAATCCAGCCATTTCGCGCAGCAGCTTTGATCATCGCGTATTCGCCAGAGACATGATAAGCGGCGATCGGAAGATCAAATTCCTCGCGGAGTGTCTTCACAATATCGAGATAACAGGTGGCGGGTTTCACCAACAAAATGTCGGCGCCCTCGGCATAGTCAAGCTCTGCTTCACGCATCGCTTCCCGGGCGTTGGCAGCGTCCATCTGATAAGCGCGCCGGTCGCCAAAAGCAGGCGCGCTGTCTGCAGCTTCACGAAACGGACCATAGAATCCCGAGGCGTACTTCACCGCGTAAGCCATGATCGCAACCTGCTCGAACCCTGCGTCGTCAAGGGCATCGCGAATAACTCCTACCTGCCCGTCCATCATTGCTGAAGGCGCAACCACATCAGCGCCGGCTTCAGCCTGGCTGACGGCAGTGCGCGCCAACAGATCGAGCGATGGGTCGTTCAAAACTTCGCCATCGCCCACCACGCCGCAGTGTCCATGCGAAGTGTATTCGCAAAGACAAGTGTCGGTAAGAATCACGAGGTCGGGCGCTGAGGCGCGAATTGCACGCACCGCCTGTTGCACAATTCCATTTTCGTGATAAGCGCCCGAGCCGGCTTCATCTTTCGCTTCCGGCAGTCCGAACAGAATTACCCCTTTGACGCCGAGCTCTGCGGCTGCAGCAGCTTCGGTCGCAATCTCATCGACGGAGAGATTGTGTACGCCCGGCATCGAGGGCACCTCGCGGCGAACCTTCTCGCCGGCGCAGGCAAATAGTGGGAGTATGAAATCCTCGGGTGCAAGACACGTTTCGCGTACAAGCGCGCGCAAGCCTTCGGTTTTTCTCAGGCGACGGGGACGATGAACGATATCTGGCATGGTGTCACTTCGGAAGATTTGTACGAGAGCTTAAGGGAAACGAATGATACCCGCCAGAGAATGTGGAGGCAAACCCATTGGGCCTTGACATAAAGGCGAACGCCACGCGGATCACAAAGAAGCGCAGGGGCGATTGAGTTCGCAGAGACTGTTCAGGTTAGCGATTTGCTAGCGTAATCATTTCAGTTTCGTGTCATCGGCGCCAGTCCAGCAGAGGGGAATACTCATTGCGGCAACCTCTTTCGGGATCGTTAATTCGTTCCATGAGCGGACATGAGGAAAGAAATGGATCATGAACTGGCATCGGCACTTCGGGAGCGGGCGCTCATCGCCCTTGAATCGTCGACCACAATGTTGACGGTAGCGCAGAATTTGCTCCAACAAGGCAATCAAAGAGAGGCTGTTCGCTTACGAAACGAGGCCAGATACAAGCGTAACGAATCGATACTATTGATGGATGAAGCGCGAAAGGTGGAGCAACATTCGTCAAATATCCTGAGATTCCCGAAGAGACAAACTGCAGAATTAAGGCTGACGAAAGATCATTGATGCCGCGAGAGGGACCGAATAGCCTGAGAACCCGTTAAAGTCAGAAAAACTTCCTCCAGTGTTGCTCGTTGAGGCGCCAACTCCATAACCCTAATTTCGTTTGCCACCAGCAGTGCATTCACCCGTGGAACATCTTCATCCCGCATTCTCACATGAAGTGAATTAGAACCGTTGCGGCTAACTGACACGGCGGGGTCGCAGCTGAGCAATCGGCAGGCTTTTTCCAGCGGCTCAACTGTAATCTTTACCAATCGCTCGCTCGTAACCAGACCCTCAATCGCTCCCTGATAAAGCAGGCAGCCTTCGTTAATAATCGCAACTCTATTGCAGATGCGCTCGACCTCGAAAAGAAGATGACTGGAAAGCATGATCGTTAAGCCGAGCTCATCGCGGAGGCGGGGCAACAGCAAACGAATTTCGTGGATGCCCTGCGGATCTAGGCCATCAGTAGGCTCATCAAGGATTATGAATTCAGGATGAGGCAGGAGTGCCTGGGCTATGCCTAGCCTTTGTCGCATTCCGTGAGAGTAAGCCCGCACCGGATCATGAGCCCGAGCCAACAAGCCAACCATCTCGAGTGTCTCCTCGATGTGTTGTCGCTTCGCGCCGCCAGACATTGCGGCGAACAGGCGTAGGTTTGCGTAGCCGGAAAAGTTTTCGTAGAAGGCCGGCGCTTCCACGAGGGCGCCAACACGGCTAAGCGCCCGCAGCGGGTGCCTTGCCATGTCATGTCCGAAAAGTAGGACACGGCCGCACGTCGGACGCACGAGCCCGAGGGCCATGCGAATGACGGTGGACTTGCCGGCGCCGTTCTGACCCAGGAAACCGAAGATATCGCCGCGCTCAACAGACAGTGAGACACCATCAACCACCGTACGGCGGCCGTACCGTTTCGTCAGGGCCTCGGTTTGCAGAATGAAGTTAGTCATTAGATCAATTGGAAAATGCCCCGCTCCGGAGGAGCCGAATGTTTATAGTTATGAAACGTCGTCCAAAGACAAGAAACTCCAGAGGAGCAAAATGTCCAACCAGCCGCGAAGCGGCGATATTTAGTAGCCCCGTGCGTGAGCGCGGGGTTAGGGAGGCGTTCGACCATCCTGAGCGCCGAAGGTGCGACACCATCGAGGGATAGGTGCCGACCCTTAACGGGCCTCGGTGACCTTGCGGTGTTGATCCACGCCCTAACCGACGTGGCTACTAACTGCCTGCCCTTCGGGCCTCCGTCTACCTTTGGTCGTGTTTTGAATTCGGAGAATCAAAACCCTACTTCCACCAGCAGCGGCCAATGATCCATGCGCCCAACAGCCGCCGATCTCAATACTTCAGCGCGCTGCAACGACACTTTCACCGAAGGCCCAAAGATGTAATCGATACGGCGGTCGTTGATTGAAGTCTCGCCGGCAGCGACACCAAGATCGCGAAAATACTTCAGCAGGTAAGCGTAAGATTCGCTGTCGTTTTTTGCGTTGTCAGTGAAGAGGTTATTTTTGTTGCGGGTGCTGACTTCGAAATTGAAATCGCCGGCGATGAAGGCTAACTCGCTCCTGGCATGACTACGAGCCCAGTCGGTCGTGTCTGCCGTAAACGTTCGGCGGCGTGAAGCGCTAAACGCATCAGCGTGGGCGCTCACCAACACAACTTCGGGTGAATCCTTTCGCCAACGAAAGCTTGCAGCGGCCGCAAATCTATCGCCCGCGGGAACGTCGCTAAAAATCACACCATGTTTCCCTTCGTCGCTTTGATTCTTAACCAACACCGCCTCAACCCGGTCGCTGCTGCCGCGACTGCTCACATATCCGCTGTAACGGTTTTTCAAGTACGTCAACAGCAGTTCCAGTTGGTCTTTGCCGGTTAGTTCCTGGAGCGCGACGGCGTCCGCATCGTTATCCAATATGACCCTGGCCACGGCCGGCAGATCATCCAAGTGGGCGCGGGTTTCGGATTCAAGGTCGCCGTTACCGATGTTCCAGCTAAGCAGCCGCAAGCGCTTGTTGCCCTCAACTCGGCTGTCTGTATTGCTTTCGTGCCTGGGCGCAGGCCGTACGACAAACGCGCCCACGAGCGAGAGGAGGAAAAAGATGCCGAGCAGGAACTTAGTCCACATCTCAGGTAGTGATGTCCTTCCTTTCAAAGATGAGCACTGCGGTCAACAACAGTCCAAAGATGTAAGCGCCGCAGGTGCAGGCGTAGTGATAAAGATCGCGCCAGGGTACTTCCGGCTTCACGACGTCACGCCAGAAGTCCATATCGGTGGTAAAGAAGAAGGGTCGCAAGTCTACGAAAAATTCAATCCGGCCGACGATGTAAAGCATGAGATAGACGGCGATGGTTGCCGCCACGGCCGTCACCGGGTTCCGGAATATTACGGACAAAAGCAGCGCTATCGCGGCGACGACCAACAGCGCCCAGGTGCCTGAGACGCTTGCGTAGCAGAAACGCCAGAGCGCTTCGTCGCGAAGGATCTGACCGGGGGCGTCGACAAGATTTAGCGGGCCGGGATACAACTCCAGATTGCCCCAACCGACGAAGAGAAGTCCTACCAGCAGATTGAGCGTAATGAAAAAAGCCAGCAGCAAATACGTGTGGATGGCTACGACCAGAAACTTCGCAACCACAATCGACACGCGCGACACTGGTCGGATGCAAATCATGCGCAGCGTTCCGGCGCGACGTTCTCCAGCAATTTGCCCGCCTGCTGTCATGGCCACGAAGATGGGTATGATCAGGCTGAACGCAAACATCAGGGAATAGAGCGTGAAGGTGAGCCCGTTGAAGTAACTCTTCGACTCGTAAGTGTATTTGAATTGCTCGGTCGCCAGGCCGCTGGTTTTCTTTTGCGCATAGGAATAGAAACCCCACAGCATAAGCAGCACGAAGGCAGACAAGGCGGCAAAAGAAAGGTAGAAGCCCTTCGAGCGCACCAGCTTCAGAAGTTCGAGCCGTAGTTGGGTAATCATTTCCCGGAAAGTCTCGGTTCGGATCTCTACGTGGTGAGTTTATGCGTGCGAGGAAAGCCTTACACGCGAGCAAGCCACAGCAGAGGACTGTGGGGTTTACGGTAGGACTTTGGAGTACGCCGACCTGTCGGCGCTTTGGTCGGTCGCGACCTGTCGCGGCCGCGATTCGCTAGTGGCTACTCGAAAGATCGGCGCCAAGCCGCCTCAGGCCAAAGCGGTGACAGGTCACCGCACTCCAAAAAAATACTACCAGCGGTGATAAGCCGGGTGGCCGGGCTTAACGGCGACGAACGTGCCGCGGCAGGTGGCCGTCACCTTATCGTGCGCAATCAGTTCGCCTTCGACGATCGCCCGGTCGTCAGTTGACTCAACCACGCGTGCGACCAAATGAATTGGTTTGTCCGTCGGCGTTGGCCGCATGAGTTTGATCGTGTACTCAGCGGTAACGGTGCAGGGCGGATGATCTAGGCCGTTGCGTTGCATCAGATGGTAGGCGGCAGTCCAGTTGCAATGACAGTCGAGCACAGTGCCGGTGATTCCTCCGCTCAACATTCCCGGAAATGCTTCCTGGTACGACTCCGGCTGCCAGTCAGCAACAACTTCCTCGCCGGCCGGGAAGCTGCGAATCTGTAAGCCTTGTTCGTTTGCCGGACCGCAACCAAAACACTTTAGATTGGGTGCGTAAGTTTCCTGGATGCTTTTTTCAGTCATCGCTATCGGTAATCCCGATACTACTCTAATGTGGGGCAGTGTCTCAATATGCCTTTTCCATAAGGACTTCTTGAGATTTCATAGAATGCTTGGATGCGACCTAAAACATTACGGGAGATACGATCCACTAAATCACACTAACTACACGAACGACGTTTCGTGTTACTTTGTGTTGTTTCGTGGATCGGCCGTTGGTATTTTCGTTTGGCCATAGAAGACCATAATCCGTTCGTTGACGGTTTCTCAGTTTACCTGATTCAGACCAAAGCAATGAAAAGATCCCGATCAATGATTCTGAATCTCACGGCAGTCTTTATAGCGACACTTATATCGCATGGTTCAAATGCAGTCTTCGCTCAGTCTCCCGAGTTCAACGAGCCCTGGAAGAATCCTGAGATCGCATTGGCGATTGACCCATACGAAGGAAACGAGATCGATTGGGAAAAACTTGCGACCGACGCGCGCGTGGTGGCCATTATCCATCGCGCCACCATTGGCGATCGCGCCGACCGCAAATACGCCGAACGCCGGGATGAAGCCAGGAAACGTGGTTACAAGTGGGGCGCTTATCATTTGGGAAAGCCCGGAGATCCAGTCAAGCAAGCAGACTTTTTCCTGGAGACCGTAAAGCCGTCAGACGACGACCTAATAGCTCTCGATCTGGAAAGTGCAGACGAAACCAGGGACATGAGTTTAGATAACGGCCGCGCTTTCATCAAACGAATCAGGGAGAAAACCGGACGCTACCCATTGATCTACGCCAACAATCTGGTGACGAAAGCGATTTCAGATCAATACGGCACGGATGACGTTTTTTCAAAGACGCGTCTGTGGTATGCCCGCTTTAAGAGCAACGTAACAGATTTTCCGTCAGGCGCCTGGAAGACGTACACAATCTGGCAATTCTCCAGTGAGCTGAATTGCACCTCCACCAAGAGAGACGCCTGCCTCTACACAGTTCCCGGCACTGAGTTTGACATGGATGTCGACGTCTTTAACGGCACGATTGAAGAACTCAAAAGCAAATGGCCGTTTGCTGGGAGCGCGGGCGTCCCGCCCGCTGGAGCACCGCAAGGTGCGCGGGATCTGTTCAATAGTTCAACTCGCTCTGCCTGGTTCGCGCTGCGCGCTCATTGCGGGCGGGACGCCCGCGCTCCCAGTAAGGAGCCAGTCGCTACCGCGAGGTGGTAGTGATCTCATGACACGCAACTAATGTTCGGCTTTCAGGTTTGACGCGCGCAACTGTTCCCGCAACTTAAAGCGCTGCACTTTTCCGGTGGCGGTGTAAGGCAACTCATCGACGAAGACGTATCGCCGCGGCTGTTTGAAACGTGGCAGCGCCGCACGCACAAGCTCTCGCAAGCTCTGTTCAAATTCGCCGCCGTCCAGGGATATCTCAGATCGGACGACGAAAGCGCAGGCGCATGGCAAGCGATCTTTATCAAAGTCTTCGACAACAGCTACCCGATTAACGCCATCGTGCCGCAACAACACTCCCTCGACTTCCACCGGCGAAACCCACTGCCCGCTTGACTTAAAACAGTCGTCCGAGCGACCCATGTGAAACCAATGTCCGTCGACGTCCTGCCGGTACAGATCGCCGGTGCGCACCCAACCATCAACGAAGGTGTAGGCTGTAGTCTCGGGTCGTTGCCAATATTCGATCGCTGCGCTCGCGCCTTTCACCCAAAGATTTCCTTCAACGCCAGCCGGTGTTGCGTTTCCTTCGGGGTCAAGCAGGCGCGCTTCGTAACCTTGCAGGAGTTTCCCGCTGCTGCCATAAACCACTTCGCCTTCGTGATTCGACATCCACATGTGAAGCATCTCGGTCGAGCCAATCCCGTCAAGCACCGGCACTCGAAAAGTTTTCTCCCATTCTTCACCTAGTTGCGCCGGCAAGGCTTCGCCGGCGGAAATGCACAAGCGCAGACTCGAACAATCAAGGGTTGAACCGCCGGAATGTTTCTTATATTCGTCAAGCAACAGGCGGTAGACAACGGGCACGCCGAAGAAGATCGTTGGGTTGTAGTCCGCGAAAACTCTGGCGATGACTTCAGGCGTAGGCTTCTCCCGGCAGAGGATGGTCGTGCAACCGTTTAGCAGCGGGAACGTGAAGGCGTTTCCCAAGCCGTATGCGAATGGCAGACGCGAAGAAGAGAACAGCCGGTCGCCTTCTCTAAGCTGCAAAACCTCGCGACAGTAAGTTTCGTTCGTGTAGAAGATGTCAGACTGGCGATGAACCGCGCCCTTTGGTTCACCAGTGCTGCCGGACGTGTAGAGAATGAATGCCGGTTGATCTTGATCGGGAGAAGGGAACTCAGGATCTGGCAGTGGCGGCAACTCACCTAACAGCTCAGCCAGGATTAGCACCGATATCGGCCGTACCTGCGGTTGTTCTTCGGGTTTACTCTGTCGACTCTCTGTATCCTCGCCACGGCTAACGAGAACAACTTGCTTTAGCGCACTCAGTTTGCCTGCAGCATCCAGCAGTGCCTCGCATAGATCTTCCTCTACAATGGCGACAGTGGCGGTACAGTCGTTCAATATCGCGACTTGTTCGTCGAGTCGCAGCCCCATGTTAATGGGAACGGCAATCGCGCCGTAGGAACTGACAGCAATGAATGCGGTGATGAACTCGGGCGAATCGTGGAGCAGCAACGCCACGCGATTTCCGTGACTAACTCTCAATTCGCGCAACGCGCGTGCAACGAGCAATGTTTGGTCGCGCAGTTCGGCATAGGTGATTTGCCGCTGCTCAGACAGAATGGCCGCGCGTTCAGTTGAACTTTCTTTGAAGAGTGCGTCGAAGAGATTCATTGGTTTTCGAGACAGTCACGCGTGGCGGACGGTTTTCGGATTATAATCTCCAAATCACTTTTCCAGCATACTTCAACGAAACGGAGAGACATTCTTGAAACGTAGGAAAATGGATTTCCAACTGTGACAAAAGTCCCACGCATGTTAAGTCCGAATATCGAGTTGCGGCAGCTGAAGGTTGCCCGACTTGTCCTGGCAGTCAGTGTGTTGCTCGGGGTCAATTCTTTTTTAGCACCAGCCAATGCGTTGCCGCGGACTACAAACCCGGTCGCTGTTTCTCCCCAACAGGAGAACGGTTGGGCCGCTCTGAAGACTGACGAAGGAGTCTTATTCGTTTGGAACGATCGTGGTCTCTATTTTTCACTTTCAGTCAGGGGCAAGGAGATAACGCCACTGAATGATCCGGAGCATATATTCTTCAATGTCGATGGCCGCGTGCTGCAAATTCAACTCGCGGCAATCAATAACTTTGCACCGGATGTTAAAGAAAAGAAGCTTGACGACAAAGCTATTCTCGCCGCCCACCGCGATTGGGAGGCGAAATATCTTGAAGACTTTTTACACAGCAAACTCGCTGTGCGGACTTTCAACGCCAAACTAAGCAATAGTAATGATGCCCTGATTTGGCAATTCGACATGCCGCCAGCGATGAACACCGAAGCGCAGAAACAGTTGTATTTGACTTTGGTGGCCAAAGACTTCGTCCTGATGTTGAATAGTGAGGCCACCGAGGCGATCTCAGACACCGACGGGCGCAAGTTTCTGATGGATACAATCGCGACCTTGAAAATTAGTGCCACGCCCATAGACGTGAAGAAATTGTCAGAATCGATCCGCGCGGGAAACAAGCCCTAAGCCCGGGCCCTTCAGCGAAAAGAAGAATCTCCGTCCATGCTCTTCGATCTACCCCGACCGTTTGAGCGTTAGTTAAAGTACCTGATATGAAGGAATGCCCCCATTGTCACGCCGATACTTTCGGGGCGTCACAACTAATAGGTCTCGACTATTGGAGCGTTGACCAATGCCGTGAATGTAAGCGATTGGTGCGCAACGACGGCCTTCGTCAGTTTTTGATCATACCCGCACTTCTGGTGATCTTTCCGCTTGCTATCCTGCTCTTTGAAGTAATTCCTGAGACGCTTGAGCCGTTTGCTTATCTTTTGTTGATTTCTCTAGGTGGCCTTTCGCTGATCTTCTTAGCGAAGCCAGTCAAGTTTGAGTCTGAAGTCGCCTTGCCGCCGTTTTCACCTGACACTGGAAACGACAAGATCATCACAGTTAACGGTTGGACGGAACAGCAACTTCACAGGATCGTCGATGGCTTTATTGCGGAGAACAGCTCCGGATGGCCCCTCCGCGAGTTCGAGCTCCACAAGACGAATGAGGGTTCTTTTCGCCTTACCTTCCCAGAGGATATTCATCCTATTTTGTTTGCAGCTCTCATCAACTACGCGCTCTATCCGGTGGAGTTTGGCCTTTCCGACCGCAAAATCATCGCAGCCGGCAGATCTACTTTGAATGACACGTTCGAGGGAATCCCGCGAGAGCTTTTTGGACAGAAGGCAATTCTTTACGTACCTGAAAACGATCAAGCGTATGACGTCGTTTACCTACAAAGCGAATCTGGACTAAACTTCGCGAATTCGCTTAACGAGAATAACTGGCGACAAATCGACGACGCGCGATTGCCGCTTGAGGTGAAGAGGTTGTCACTCATCGGCTACAGAGAATAGAAGAAGTTTCCAAAATGCTTTATCGCGAGATTCAACCAATCCCAGCCCTGGCCCGGTTCGTGGAATGCTTTTGGACTCTGGAGCAAGAGACAAGCGCCGCTGCGATAAAGCCGGAACGCTTACTTCCCGACGGATGCGTAGAACTTATCTTGAACTTTGGCGAAAGTTTCCAGGAACACAAGGACGATGGTCAGACAGAGCGCCAGCCGCGCCACCTCATCGTGGGGCAGATGACGCAGCCAATTCTCATAGCGCCCACTGGAGCCGTACAGTTGTTGGGCATTCGCTTTCACCCGGGTGGCACATTGCCGTTCCTTCGCATCCCCATGCGAGAGTTAACCAACCGCGTTACAGACCTCGAAGCTTTATCGAGTGAGTTCCAACGCAACCTGCTACGTCGCGTTGAGGACACCCCGTCCTTGCTGATGAAGGTCGCCAAGGTGGAAGAGTTCCTTGTCGAGCGATTGCACCGTTCCAAATACGATTCGCGGATCGTCCGTTTGGTTATGAAGATTGTTCAAAACGGCGGACAGGTGGCGGTGGATCAGTTGGCAACAGACGCCGGGATCAGTAATCGCCAATTGGAGCGCAGATTTCAGTTGGAGGTAGGAATAGGACCGAAGCTGCTTTGCCGAATCCTGCGCTTCCAGCAGATCTTTCGCGCGGTCGATCGCAATGACGAGGGCTGGGCAGCGGTCGCCGCGGACTGTGGCTATTACGACCAGGCTCACCTCATTCGTGATTTTCGCGAGTTTGCCCGGCAGACACCAGCCGCGCTCTTTGAAAATTCGAGCGCGTTGACGGAATCATTCACGCGCAAAAACCGGATGTCGGATTTTTCCAATACGCCCGCCTGAAATTTCCTTATAGTGTCCGCCGTTAGTCGGCAGTTATTGTCATAGCGTTCAAAAAATTCAGACAGGAGAAGGTGGTGGGTCAGTTTGAGATTAGCCGCGGATTAACGCGAATGCACGCGAATCTGAAGGGTCAACAAATGCATGATTATGCCCCTCTTATTCACGGTTAGCCGTTTTTCGTTATGTTTCAGATTCGCGTGCATTCGCGTTTATCCGCGGCTAGTTTACTCTTTCCCTATGGACTTCAAAATGACCCACCATCCATTCGCTGGTCACTTTTGCATCCCATCAACTTTCGCTTAGAATGTCCGCCACATATGGTCCGACAAATCTTTAGAAATCCGCAGTTTCTATCCATCGGCTTTATAGTTTTGTGCGCATTGTTGTTCGCTGCCGCAGGGAATATTGAGGCGCAGACTAAGACAAACGAACGCCAACCAGAAGCCGCGCCCGCCACACCGGCCTCACCCGGAACGCAGCGACGGGAAGAGAACAAAAAACCACCCGACACGACGCGTTACTTTTACGAATTCACCCAGCCGGACTTTCTTATTCGCCATATCATCATCGAGCACGACGCCAACGGCCTGGGCAAAATCACTTTCGAACGCAAGGGTGAAGAAACTCCAATCGAGGAGCCGATCAACCTTTCGATGGGCGCGCTGGGACGCGTGCTGGGCGCCTGGACCGAACTCCGATTCCTGGAGTCAACCGAGAATTATCAAGCGGACAAGCAGTTTCCTCATCTGGGCACGATGCGCCTGAAGATGGAGCGCGACCAACTCAAGCGCATTGCCGAATTCAACTGGACCAACAACAAAACTGCGTCATTGTTAACCAACGAGTATCGTCGAGTCGCCGATCAAGCCGTGCTTATTTTCGATATTTCAGTGGCCCGCGAAACGCAACCGCTGGCTACCCCCAAGCTAATGGATCAATTTGAGATGCAGATGAAGCGCAACGGCTTGTCTGATCCGCAGCAACTAGTTCCTCTCTTAACCGATATCTCAACTGATGAGCACCTCCCGCTGATCGCCCGCAACCACGCCCTGCGCTTGATCAAAAAGCTCGAGAACTAGCTGCAAGCGTGGCTGCGGGATGCACCTGTGCTGCCGGGATTTCATGCCAAAACTCTTGCAAGTAAAAGAGCGACCCGTTAACGATATCGCTCTTGACTTAGGATCCAACCCTCGACTAAACAAGTCAGTCCATTTCTGCTGTCGCCCAAAACGCGAAGCTGTTTTTTGTACTGCAAAGCCGACGACCAGTTGAATCAGCGGTCTACCAGATCAGTTCGAGACTCACGGCGACGTCCGGTCGTGTGGCCCTCCGACGTTCCAGTGACGGCAAAGCCCGCGCTGCTTGAAACAAGTTAGTGAGGCATTGCGTTCGCGTCACTATAGCAAGCGTACCGAAGCGACTTACGTCCAATGGATCAGGCGCTTCATTTTGTTTCATCAGAAGCGCCATCCGGCAGATATGGCTGAAGCGGAAGTCAATCACTTTCTCACGCACCTCGCCATCAGAGAGAAGGTGAGCGCTTCCACCCAGAATCAGGCGTTGAGTGCACTGCTGTTTCTTTACCGCTATGTGCTCGACCGCCAGCTCGGACAACTTGGCGAGGTGATTCGCGCGCGCAAGTCCAAACACCTCCCTGTCGTATTGACACGTGCCGAGGTAAAGGAGGTCCTGAACAAAATGAACGGCAAAGAACGGCTGATCGCTGTCATGATGTACGGCACCGGGATGCGCTTGATGGAATGCCTGCGTTTGCGGGTGAAGGATATCGACTTTGACGCCGGTGAGATATTGATCCGAGAAGGCAAAGGCGATAAAGACCGGCACACGATGCTACCCGAAAGAGTGATCGCGCCTTTACGCAAGCATCTCGAGCGGGTCAGGCAGATTCACGCCCGCGACCTGAAGGATGGCTACGGCCGCGCGCCGCTGCCCTACGCGCTGGAGCGGAAATATATAAACGCTTCAGTTGAGTGGGGCTGGCAATTCGTATTTCCGCAGCTGAGGCGCTGGGTGGATCAAACGACCGGTCAGCAAGGGCGTCATCATGTTGACCAATCGATTGTACAAAAGGCGATTAAAGGGGCAGTGCGAGCGGCTGGAATTATCAAGCAGGTGACATCGCACACCTTGCGACACTCGTTTGCCACGCACCTGCTCGAAGATGGCTATGACATACGGACAATCCAGGAGTTACTGGGACACAAAGATGTGAGCACGACTATGATCTACACACACGTTTTGAACCGTGGTGGCAAAGGTGTGAAGAGTCCCGCTGACTCAATGTGAGGAATAACACGTCCCAGTCTTATCAGGAAACCAAATAAAACAGGAACGACGGCAAACTTGACATCGATCGTGATGCAGGTAAATGATTTAGCCTGCTGAAGGAAGCCGACCTAATTTGTAAGGCGAACCCTCAGCAGGTTTATTTGGAAACCGGATATACATAGTTGGCTGGCGCGGGTTGTGATAATGAAGAAAATCACCGTAGAGAATTATCGCAGCGATAATTACTATCCGCGGGTAGTACGTGCGGTGGATGCGATTCTTGCTCGCCAAGATTTCGTGGCCGCGACCGAGTTATTTGTTGAGATGGGCTTACTCACCGATCAGTCGATCGGAGAATGGCGCGCCGGTCGGCTACCATTTTTGGAGCGAGCTATTTGCTGTAATCTCAACGCTGCCAGCCGCATTTTACGACTGCTAAGGATGCACGCTCACGATCTGAATCTGCGATCATCCTCAACCATGTACGTGCGCAGAACGCGAGGCGGCAGATTGAGATTGCGCTTCACGAAGAGATGCGATTTGAAACTTGAAGAGGTATACGCGCAGCATTTTGTGAAGGTGAAAAGCAATCGTAAGCGACAATCGGAGGTAGCGAATGATCAGCAGGCCGATTGCGCAGCTTGACAGATTTCGCTGCGCCGGCCAACAAAGCCTTGCAGCTGACGGCGCGATTGCTTGTTTCTCAAGTAATCTTTTTCCTTCAGATCGAATGCTGATCGCGCGCCGCAGCTGAAGGCCAACGTTATACGGCTATCCTGCCATGGAAGATGTACAAGAAATCCGATCGATGTGGGACGACTGGAAAACGCAACGCTTCCCCGCGGAATACTCTGGGAAGGATGTCGCTGGCATCTGCGTTACCTCTTTGGATTCGTTTGCCGCTGGCTGTATCGACACTTACATTTTTCGCAAAGGGCACCTGGATGAACAGCGAATCTCTATCTTGGAGAAATGCCGAGACGATCTTGAGGTTGTTGTGAGCCAAATGGATGGTAACGCCCGCGTCTACTTCGACAATCTTCTGCTTCTGTCGAAAAGAGTTTTACAATTGGTCGGTCGGTGATCCGCATCATCGCCGTATAACAAATCGTTGGACGCGAGCG
Organism: Pyrinomonadaceae bacterium; assembly: GCA_050747225.1. Lineage (GTDB taxonomy): Bacteria > Acidobacteriota > Blastocatellia > Pyrinomonadales > Pyrinomonadaceae > PSRF01. The sequence continues at coordinate 1,286 of JBOGOP010000074.1, read as the reverse complement.
GCGGGGGCGTGTTTCGCAACTTTGATTCGTCCGGCGACGGTTGAATGGATTCGCGCCGCCGCGTCAACTCAACCGTTAGCCCGCTACATGGTTGGTTCAAACATGGTTGATGCTCCGTACACAGTTACTATCGTGGTTGACCCAGAGTTTGGCGATCGCCTTTACGCGGTGGCCAAGGAAACACCCGTTTGGATCGTTGACACACCCGTTAATCGAGCCGCCGCCGAGGTTGTACGGGCGCAGAACTCTGAGCAGTGTCATCAAAGTGGTGTGACAACATTTCAAATGGAGCGCAATTCAACTCCTGAAGAATGGTGTGCCAACATCTTGGGAGCTGTCGATCTCCATCATGGTGAGTATTCGCACGATCCTCCATACGCAGTTGTTGAAGTAATTGGTGCGCCCTTAACAGTCAGGTTACGCCAAGCCTTTGGTGAATATCAATTGAATGTTTTGTCGAAAGAGCAGCTGGCTTCCAGGCGAGTCGCTCAATCTCCGCTGGCTAACAAAGCCTTGCAGCTGACGGCGCGATAGCGTGTTTCTCAAGCAATCTTTTCCCTTCAGCTTGAATGCTGAGCGCGCGCCGCAGCTGAAGGCCAGCGTTATGCGGCTACCGCCCAGGGTTGACATACCGTGAAACTTACGCAAGCTGACATAGTCACAAAACTAGCCGCGTTCCGCATTCCTCAAGACGAGTGCTCTTTTCGGGCGTTTGAAATCGCGAGCATACTCTGCGACGAAACGGTAGACTGGTTTCCCGGCAAACGATATGGTTCACCCACCGATGCGCTGGCTGAAATCTCGCGCGTGCTGGCAAATGGGAAAATGGTGATCGCTTGGCTCGATACCGGTTCAATGGAACCTAACAATCCAACGTATCGCGCAATCCATTGCTATTTTGTTTTCGGTGATCACCCGTTGCGTTGCTTCTCCGTGTGGGAGAATCCGGGCCCCACGTTTTACGATGACACGTTTTTGAGGCAGAAAATCGCAGAAGCCGCTAACTTCTTTCAGGACAAGGGGGGTGTCGAGTTGCATGTTGTACCTGCTGACAATGACGCCGCATAACAAATCGTTGGACGCGAGCGGCGGGAGCGTGTTTCTCAACTAACTTGGTAGGGCGGAGGGTGCTTTGATTCGCGCCGCCGCGTCAACTCCACCGTTAGGCACCCTATCAATGACTCAAGAATTTGATCGTTGGCTCGTTGTTCCGGATATCGTTGATCCATTCTCCGGCATCTCAGTCGTTTCCCGCGGTGATGGGGCATCAAGTCTTTATCTGCACG
>JBOGOP010000073.1:0-20122 GCA_050747225.1 Pyrinomonadaceae bacterium | reverse complement strand
TCAAACAGCTGCAAGGCATGCTACCCATCTGTTCTTACTGCAAGAAGATTCACAACGATCAGAACTACTGGCAGAGAGTGGAAGGCTACATTTCGGATCATACTGATGTCGAATTCAGTCATGGCATCTGTCCCGACTGTCATTTTCGGGTAATGGGTGAGTTGGCTGAGAGACGGAAACTCAAGGAACACGAGGAACTGGCGACCGTTTGATGAGGCCACCGGAGACAGAATTCAGGAGTCAGAATTTAGAGCAGAAATCCAAAAAACCGCGTGCGGCTTGCAGATCTCGCTCATGAATTCGGAAATGCATAGGCCTTAATTTCTCAATTCTGATTTCTTACTCGCTTTTCTTCATAGGACGCGATGTCGGTTTCATGGAGTAGGGTGAGGCCGATGTCGTCAAGACCTTCCATCAAACAGTGTCGTTGGAAATCAGCAACATCAAACGTAGCAGACAGACCTCTACCATTCGTGACGGTTCGACTTTCGAGGTCGACGGTTAGCTCATAGTTCTCGTCTGATCGTGCCTGGGCAATGATTGCGGCTACTTCTGGTTCCGCGAGCGTCACTGGCAGCAGGCCATTCTTCATACAATTATTGGCGAAGATGTCGGCAAATGAAGGAGCGATGATGGCGCGAAAACCAAAGTCGGCGAGCGCCCAGGGCGCATGCTCGCGTGAAGAACCGCAACCGAAATTCTTGCCAGTTACCAGAATCGAAGCCCCGCGATAACGCGGTTCGTTCAGGACAAATGACTCGTCAAATTCCCCGCCTGGCTTAAAGCGCCAATCGTAAAACAGGAATTCGCCAAACCCGGTGCGCTCAATTCGCTTGAGAAATTGTTTGGGAATGATCTGATCGGTGTCGACGTTTGCCCGGTCGAGCGGAACAACCATGCCGGTGTGTTTGCGAAACGGTTTCATGACGTGCGTTATTTAAACTCCCATTCCCTTACGTCAGTGAAATGTCCGGTGATGGCGGCTGCGGCAGCCATCATCGGACTTACCAGGTGGGTGCGGCCACCGCGGCCTTGCCGTCCTTCAAAGTTGCGATTGCTGGTTGAGGCGCAGCGTTCTCCCGGTTGCAAAATGTCGGCGTTCATCCCCAGGCACATTGAGCAACCTGCTTCGCGCCACTCAAAACCGGATTCGCGGAAAATACGATCGAGGCCCTCAGCTTCCGCGGCGCGCTTCACAGCCTGTGAGCCGGGAACAACCATTGCGCTCACTGAACTTCTAATTCTGTATCCCTTCACGACGCGAGCTGCAGCCCGCAAATCCTCGATCCGCGCGTTGGTGCACGAGCCAATAAAGACCCGATCAATCTGAATATCCTGAATCTTCGTCCGGGGCGTTAGCGCCATATACTCAAGCGCCCGCTCGGAAGCCCGGCGGTCAGATTCACTTAACGACGCGGCGGGGTCGGGAACGCAACCGCCCACCGGAACAACCATGCCGGGGCTTGTGCCCCAGGTAACGTGCGGCTCAAGTGCTGCGGCATCGAGTCGAATTGTGCGATCAAAATCTGCATCTTTATCGCTCTGAAGCGTTCGCCAATAAGCCAGGGCTTCGGTCCAGGCCTCACCCGTTGGCGCGAATCGCCGGCCCTGCAAGTACGCGAAGGTTGTTTCGTCAGGTGCGATCATACCGGCCCGCGCACCGGCCTCGATACTCATATTGCAGAGTGTCATGCGGCCTTCCATTGAAAGGCCGCGCACGGCCTCGCCGGCATATTCGATTACATGACCAGTTCCGCCGGCCGTGCCAATTTGGCCGATGATTCCCAGGGCAAGATCTTTCGCGGTGACGCCTTCCGGCAAGGTACCGCTAACCTCCACCAGCATGGTGCGCGGCTTGTTTTGCGGCAGGCATTGCGTGGCGAGCACGTGCTCAACTTCGCTGGTGCCGATCCCAAAAGCAAGCGTGCCGAAGGCGCCGTGCGTACTGGTGTGGCTGTCGCCGCAAACGATCGTCAAACCCGGTTGGGTTAGGCCAAGCTCCGGACCGATGACGTGCACGATGCCCTGTTCGGGTGAATTGATATCAAATAGCTGAATGCCAAAGTCCAGACAGTTTTGACGAAGCGTATCTATCTGTTTGGCGCCGATAGGATCGGCAATTGGCAAACTCCGGTCGGTGGTGGGAACGTTGTGATCGGCAGTAGCAACCGTGAGATCAGGCCGGCGCACCCGACGACCTGCGACTCGCAATCCTTCAAACGCCTGCGGGGAAGTCACTTCGTGAACGAGGTGTAGATCGATGTAAAGGAGAATAGGCTGGTCTTCGGGCTGACGTACTACGTGAGCATCCCAGAGTTTCTCAAACAAAGTGCCTGGCATAAAAACAGTAGTCAGAAGACAGAATTCAGTAGTCAGTAGTCAGTAGTCAGTAGACATGAAGCCAGGTTCTTCTGCTGACTCCTGTCTACTGACTACTGACTACTGCCCTTAAACCGCATGATACGCGTGCCGAACATCAGCAATCTCGGCAACCGCCTCGGCGACACGCTCGCCAATTTCTGACGTCGTCGCAACGTAACCGATGCCACCCGAAGCAATATCGGGCGTGCGGTATCCGTCGTTGAGAACAAGCTGAATCGCCTCTTCAATGTCGTCCGCTTCACGATCAAGCCTGCCGCTATAGCGCAATAGCAGCGCGGCTGACGCGATCGCACCAAAGGGATTGGCAATGCCGCGCCCGGCAATGTCCGGCGCTGAGCCATGCACTGGTTCGTAGAGACCGATTTCTCCGCCGATGGTTGCCGAGCCCAGCATCCCAAGAGATCCGGTGATTACCGCAGCCTCATCTGAAAGAATATCTCCGAAGAGATTTTCAGTGAGCAACACATCGAAGCGCCGCGGGTTGGTGATTAAGTGCATTGCACACGCATCAACGTACAAATGATCGAGCGCGACTTCCGGATACTCCAGCCCTACACGGCTGACCGTGCTGCGCCATAGTTGCGATGTCTCCAGCACATTCGCTTTGTCGACTGAAGTCACCTTTCGTTCTCGCTTCATTGCCGCTCGAAATGCCACGTGTGCTACGCGCTCAATCTCCGCGACAGAGTAAGTCATGGTGTTGACCGCCACGGAATTGCCGTTCTCACCGGTCGTGCCGCGAGGTTCGCCGAAGTAAAGCCCACCCAACAGTTCCCTAACTATCAGAATATTTGCGCCGGCGGCGATCTCTGGACGTAGGGGAGACGCTGCTGCAATCGCGTTGTAAGAGATCGCCGGGCGCAAATTCGCATAACCTCCGAGGGCGCGCCGCAGCAGAAGTAGTCCTGCCTCGGGACGTTCAGCCGGCTTGAGCGAATCGAACTCCGGCGAACCTACCGCGCCAAGCAGTACCGCGTCGCCGGCCAGACAGGCATCCAGGGTGGCGGTCGGCAGTGGCGACCCAGTTTGCTTGATTGCTGCGCCACCGATTGGTTTCTGATCGAAGGAAAACTCGTGGCCGTGAAGTGCGGCTACGGCGCGCAGAACGCGAACGGCCTCGCGCGTTACTTCCGGTCCCACTCCATCGCCTTCAAGTATTGTGATTCTCAGTTTCATTCGTAAGTAGGACAGGCATTCCTGCCTGTCCCTTTTCCTGGTCTTAAGCGGCGGACGAGGCTCGTGCCCAGCCAGCTGCTGCTTCAGCGATTCTTTCGTTAGCTGGTGATGTCGTCTGTAGCAAAGCGATCAAATCCTGATCGTAAATCCGCTTCTTGCGATCCGCGAGCGCGGTAAAGCGCTGGTAGATCACATCCAATTCGTCAGGCTGCATTGAATAGCCCAGGTCTTGATAGCGCAGAGCCAGAGCGTGCCGCCCGGAGTGCTTGCCGAGTACCAGATTGTTCGTGGGCACCCCAACCGATTCGGGTGTCATAATCTCATAGCAAAGCGGATTACTAATCACACCGTGCTGATGAATTCCCGCTTCGTGCGCGAAGGCATTGCGACCAACAATCGCCTTATTCGGCTGCACGGGGCAACCAATGATCGATGAAAGCAGTTGGCTGGTGGGATAGAGTTGTTGAGTCTGGATCGCGGTATCAAACGGCAAGTGATCCGCTCGCACCTTCATGGCCATCACAATCTCTTCCAGCGACGCATTTCCGGCGCGTTCACCAATACCGTTGATCGTACATTCAACCTGGCGTGCGCCTGCTTCAATAGCGGCCAGACTGTTGGCAACTGCTAACCCGAGATCGTCGTGGCAGTGCACGCTGATCGTAATGTCGCTGCGGTCGCCGACGACCTGCTCGCGCACCCTGCGCACCAGACGTGAAAACTCCGTTGGCATCGTGTAGCCAACCGTATCGGGAACATTGATGACGGTGGCGCCGGCGTCGACTGCCGTCGCAAACACCTCGCATAGATAATCAACGTCGCTCCGCGTTGCGTCCTCTGCCGAGAACTCGACTTCCTCAGCACACTCGCGCGCGAGTGCCACAGCCTCGCGGGTCATCTCGATCACCTCTGAACGGCTCTTCTTCAGTTTGTATTCGAGGTGCAGGTCAGAGGTGGCAACAAACGTATGTATGCGCGGACGGGCTGCCTGATCCAGCGCCTCGGCCGCCCGCAGGACGTCCTGGGCCGACGTGCGGCACAGCGCGGCTACAGTCACATTCCGGCATTCCGCCGCCACTGCCCTGACTGCCGCGAAGTCACCGTCGGAGGCAATTGGGAACCCTGCCTCGATAATGTCGACGCCCAAAGTCTCCAATTGCTTAGCCATTCGCACCTTTTCGGCCAAATTCATGGAGCAGCCGGGCGATTGCTCGCCGTCACGCAGCGTGGTGTCAAAAACCGCTATTCTCTCTCCAGCCATTCTCAGGGTCTCCTTCCGCAGCAAAAGACTGAGATCTTAGGGAGCCGGGCCGGAATAGTCAAAGTTATAATATCTATGTCAACATAATCTCTCGTGATAATATAACCTTGACCACGTAGTCTGATAAGCCGGAGCGAGAGCCGGTACTGCTTCAATTCGAAGCCGTTCTTTTCTCATTAGCACCGTGGCTTTAGCCCGGTGGATATAGAACGCGTCCGGTTCTGAAACCGTTTAAACGGTTTGGGTTTCTCGCTTGCCACTTAATCACCGGGCTGAAGCCACGGTGTTAATGAGAGAACCGAAATAAGACTGAACCAGGCCGATTGGTAGCATGGGGTTTCTGTCATGGATATTAACCAGCTTGAAGTATTGATCACCGTAGCGCAGGAAAAGAGTTTTTCCCGCGCGGCCGAAAGGCTTCATCGCACCCAGCCCGCTATCAGCCAAGCTATTCGCAGGTTGGAGACCGAAATCGGTGAACCACTCTTCGATCGCTCGTCGAAGGACGGGACTATGACCGCCGCCGGCCGAGTTCTTTTCGGACTGGCGCAGCAGATGCTAAACCTGCGCCATAACGCCCACGCCGCCATCAAAGAATTGAAGGGCCTTCATCGCGGCAAGCTGAGCCTGACCGCCAACGAATACACGGTGATGTACCTCCTGCCGCTCTTGCCAGTCTTTCGCGCGCGGCATCCGCATATCAAGATCGAAGTGAAGCGAAGTCTCGCCAGTCGCATTTCGTCGGAAATACTCGCGCGAGAAACGGAGATTGGAATAGTTTCCTTCAAACCAAACGATGCTGCGATTACTGCCGTTCCGGTATTGACGGATGAGCTGGCGCTGATTGTTCCGCCCAATCATCCCCTGGCTGCCAAGAAAATTGTTTCGGTACGCGAGTTAGGAGCAGAGTCGTTTGTTGCGCACAACGTTCCCTCCCCTTATCGAGAGCGGGTGGTGCGTACGTTCGAAAAGTACCGGACGCCGCTGAACATTTCGCTGGAGATGCCGACGCTCGAAGCGATCAAGCGTTTCGTGGAAGGCGGAATGGGCGTGGCGTTAGTTCCGCGCTTAACTGCGCAGGCCGAAATTGCTCGTGGCCAGGTCGCGGCGCTTGCAGTGCGCGAAATGAAGTTAGAGCGGAAGCTGTATTTGGTCTATCGCAAGGGTGCGACTCTGTCGCATGCTGCGCGAGCGTTTCTGCGAGTTGCAAGGGAACAACAAACTGGAAAACGGCTAGGAGGCGCCAAGGAAGCGGGGGCAAGCCCGCCTTCCTGACCTGAGAGACGCTCCACCAAGCGCGGTTGGTTGATTGTGAGAGCCGTTGGAGCTGAACCAACAGCGCATTCAGTTAAGTCTGATCGTCTGCGCACTGCCTTTGTCGTCAGTGGTGACACTACGAGGGGTGCGACCGGCTGACTTAACGACAAAAGCAAATTTTCTGGCGCCGGAATTATAGCTACCCTGTGGCGGGCTGATAGTGACAACATAGCCGAGGCCCACCCACTTCACGTTCATGGTCGTCCGGCGAAAGCCTGCCTGTTTATATGCCGTGCTGGTGCCATCATCTTCATACAACGTCACTGAAGCGGAACCTTGATCGTCAGGATAAATGTTGAAAGTTAGCGGATCCTGAGGCTTTTCGCCGGTGTATTTCATCTCCGGCGCCGTCGGGATAATCGCTCCGGCGCGCACATACATTGGCACGGTTTCCAGCGGCGCATCTGCGGAGATCATCGTTCCGCCTTCGTATTTCTTGTTTGTCCAGTAGTCGTACCAGCTTCCCTTTGGCAGATAAACCAAACGCCGTGTGACATCTGGCTTCACCACGGGCGCCACCAGCAGATCAGCTCCAATCATGAACTCATCGTCGAGATTGTAAGTGTTGGGATCGTCCTGATAGTTGAGCAACAACGGACGAAAGAGCGGCGTTCCGGTCTGGTGTGCTTCTTCGAGAGTGGTGTAGAGAAAAGGCAGCAACTGGTAGCGCAACTTTAGATACTTGCGAATAATGTCTTCGTAGTATTTTCCGAAGCGCCAGGGTTCCTGATCGTAGCCGTCGTTTTCTTTGTGATTGCGGCAAAAAGGCGCCAGGAAACTCACCTGGTAAGCGCGCGTAAGCAACTCTCCATTCCCGCGACCGATGAAACCGCCGACATCGCTGCCAACAAAGGGTTCGCCTGATAAGCCGAGTGTGGTAAACATCGGAATATTCAACGCCAGCGATGGCCAGGTGCTGTTTGTATCGCCTGTCCACATGGTCGAGTATCTTTGAATACCGGCATAAGCCGCGCGTGTAATCACGTAGGGACGCTGATTAGGTCTTAGGCGCTCAAGTCCTTCGTAAGTTGCTCGAGCCATCAACAGTGCGAATACGTTGCGATTCTTTGCGTGTGTGGATTTCTCGCCTTCGTCGTAGCTGACAATATCCAACTGGTTCTTGCCGGTTTGATCGACAAAGTCTGCCGGCTCGTTCATGTCGTTCCAAATTCCCGCCACACCATTGTCCGTATAGGCGCGATGCAGATTTCCCCACCACTCGCGCGCCGCCGGCAGCGTGTAATCGACAAACACACTGTCGCCGGGCCAGACCTTCGGTATGAACAGATCACCATTCGCCCGCTTTTGAAAATAGTTGTTCTGCATTCCCTGCTCGAAAACGTAGTAGCGCGGATCCTGCGGCTCGAGTTCCGGAGTGATTGAGGTAATCTGAGCTGTGCTTTTGGCTACCTGCTGATGTTTGACTCCGGGATCGACAATCGTAACGAGCTTAACTCCCTGCTTCGCGAGTTTTTCACTCAACGCCTTTGGATTTGAAAAACGATTTCGGTCCCAGGTGAACACGCGATAGCCCTGCATGTAATCGATGTCGAGATGAAGCACGTCGAGCGGCAGATCGCGTTTGCGATACTCGTTGACAACTTCTTCAACCATCGTGTCCGGATAATAACTCCAGCGACTTTGTTGATTTCCGAGCGCCCACAAGGGCGGCATTGGCATGTGCCCGGTGAGGTCAGCGTAGCGATACAGAATCTTCTTTAACGACGGGCCGTAGAAAAAGTAATAGTTCAACTCCCCGCCCTCAGCGCCAAACCAAACGCGCTGCTGCGACGATTTGCCGAAGTCGAAATAACTGCGATAGCTGTTATCGAAAAAAATGCCGTACGCGTTCCCGTTTTGCAGGCCGGTGTAGAACGGCACCGTTTGATAGATCGGGTCTCTGCCTTCAACGTAACCTGGGGTGTCGGAATTCCAATTCACAAACGAACTGCGGCGTTTATCGAGGCGCGCGGCTTTTTCTCCCAGGCCGTAAAAATGTTCATCGAATCCAAACTTCTTAGCGGCTGCCACGAAGGTCCCGCGCGGATCAAATAGAATTTCCCTCAGCAACCCATTGGCATCGTAGGCCATTGGCTGTTGGTCGGCATTGATAACTGCGTGGGTTTTTGCGTCGCGGAATTCGATGAGCAAGGGCGAGCGACGAACGGAAACTTCAAGCTCATCCGTCAAGATCAAAACGGCCTCGCTGGTTTCAGATAAGCTCCAACGCGGCGTCAGCCAGTCAGTTTTTGCTATTGCCCATGAATGGTCCTTCGCGGGGATCGGCTTGGCGAAGGAAACGCGAATGCGCACCAGATCGGGAGCTAGTACCGTTAACTGGACCTGCGAATTGTCCTGGCAGTTGAAGACGACAGATTTCTCGGACTTGGTGAAACTCGCAACCGAGCCGATCTTTTCCAGTTTGGTGATGTCCTGAGCTGTAGCTACTGCTACAAATCCAACCAGCCAACAGAAGACTGCGAGGTAGCGTTTCATCAGACTTTAATCCTTGAATGCCAGGCGCGCGGCGCCGAGCAATCCCGCGTCGTCGCCGCATAGAGCTCGCACAATCTTGACACGTCTACCCGGAATGGGAAACGCTCGTTCAATAACCTGTTGGTGCATGTGTTTCTGAAACAGAGCCCAACCGTTTGATAAGCCGCCGCCAATCACTACGATTTCGGGGTTGAGCACATTGATTAGACTGGCGAGACCGATTCCCAGGTAAACGCCCATGCGCCGGAAAACTTCTATCGCGAGTTCATCGCCTTCCATGCCCGCCTGATAAATTTTTTCCGATGTTAGATCTTCAGTGTTATGCAGGGTCGAATTGGGATAACGCGGCCTCGCCTCGCGTGTCATCCGCACCACAGCGGTAGCGGAAGCATATACTTCGAGACAACCACGGCTGCCACAGGGACACGGAACTCCGTCAAATGGATCCACGCCAATGTGTCCGATCTCCGCGGCCGAGCCATCAACGCCGCGCCACAGTTTTCCGTCCAGGATAATTCCACCGCCGACGCCCGTGCCGAGAGTAACGCAAATGAGCGTGCGATACCCTCGTCCCGCGCCGAGCCACAGCTCACCGATCGCGGCGGCATTAGCGTCATTCTCGAGGATCACGGGCCAATCGAGTTCGCTCTCCAACGCTGCCGCTAGACGAAACCCATCAAGACAAGGTACGTTCGGAGCCTTCACGACCACGCCTTCAGCGACGTTCACAGTGCCAGGCACAACTACCGACACTGCAGAAATGGCGCCACCCGCTTTGGCAGTCTCTGGCTCACACTTGTGAAAAGCGTCGACCAGCGCGCGCACGATTTCGTTTGGCTTCTCCGCTTGCGGCGTTGGCTGCATCTGCCGGCAGTAAACCTTTCCGCAGCGATCTACCGTAGCCACACGAAGGTGGGTACCGCCCAGATCCGCAGCGAAGACGAATTCAGACTTAGCCGATTTACTTTTGGCGTCAACTCTCAATTACTTGGTGAACCTTTCAGGTATCGTGCCCTGGTTGCGTTTGGAGTCTCTACATTACGTCCATGCTTTATGTTGATCGCGAGACGGATAAACTGCGCCATAGACCAGGCCAGCGGCGTGGCCGAGGCGGTGCCTTCGCCAAAACGAAACTCCGGCCGCGGACTTTCGTTGCGATCCCACACCTGCTCGGGAATCATCATTCCCTCGTTTGCAAAAGCCATCATCGTGTCGAGGCGCTTTCTTGCGGTAGTCAGATTGCCGCGAGCGACCTCGTATTCGCCACGTTCCCCGGTAAGCAGCGTCCAGAGGCGCCCAACGCCGGTGCGACCGTCGTAATTGCCCCCATCCGGTCGCTCGCCATACGCGTCGTGATTGTAACGATACCAGCCTGAACCGGCAGGCGTTTCGACCTTGATTAACTGATCGATTAAGGCGAGCGATTCCGTGACCGATGGATCGTTCACATCCTTGATGCCGAGTCGGACCAGTTCAAGGAAGCCCGCATCCAGAATTGCACGTTCGTCCACAACCCGACTGCTGCTATTTATTTCAATTTGGGCCCCGTCGTCCGGATCATCGTTCTGAGAAATGCGCAGATAGTAATGCCCATCGCCAGGCCGGCCCCGCGTTGCCGTCCAACGCTCAACGTCGCGCGCCCACTTGTCGGCTACTTCGAGATAATGCTTCGCGGCCGGTTTGTCGCCATTAATCGATGAGATGCTTGCCGCGCAAACTAACCCTGCGATTTGTGCAGCAATAGTAGCCGGTGAATAGCCGGGCTTCTCCTCCCAACGATCTTGTTCTGTAGCTGGACCTTTGCGAAGAATAAACTCCGCCGCAGGCTTGATGTGTTGCCGCCAGGTTGTTCGGTCGGTGCGCTGTAACTGATATGCGAGTACCAGCGGCAAAGCAACTTGATCCAGCTGCAACCCGCCGCCGATCGGGCGACCATCCACCCAGGAATTCTGGGGAAAACTGCCGTCGCGTTTTTGTTGGACGTTGAAGAGATAATCAAGGGCGCGATTGGCGCTGGCGCGATCGCCCATGGCTAGAAACGCCGTCGCTACCTGATAAAGATCGCGCGCCCAGACCGCATGATACCCACTGATCGTCGGCTCGTTGGCATTTGGCCCACCACCCCAGGGAATTGATGGCGAAGCGATCATGGCGCCGCGATAGGTCTTGTCTTCAAGGGCCTTAAGCGTCAAGGCCGCCATCTGGAACTGTTGCTGGTATTTTGGCTCAACGCGCTGGAGCGGTTTGAGATAGGAATGCCAACCGGCCTCGTATTCTCGACGAATTCGCGCAAAACCCTTCGCCAGTGAGGCGCGCGCATTAAGCAGCGCCTCGCGCGGCGTCTTTCCAAAGGCCAGCGCCAGCGTGACTCGCTTGACTGGAGTTCCATTAGCGCCCTGGAAACCTTTTAACGCCGCTACCTGAACAACGTTGCCATCACTGGCTCGTTGATAGGAGGTAACCCCCAAACGGTTCCGATTGCTTGTCAACTCGGTGAGACCGTCGCTGCTCCCAAGATAGCCATTAGAAATCTCCAGGCCTGCTGCTCCGGATGATAGGGACGAATCATCAGGGTGGGCAAATCCAGAGCTTGAAATCAATGCGGAGGCCACATCACCGTCACGACTTAACAACGCATCGTCCTCTGCCCAGGCAGAGTCGTGCATACCGCTGTTGTTCAGCGACGGATCGTAGTAGACGTAAACATTGTTCACACCGCGGCTGGCAAACTCGATTTGAATTAAGACGGTGCTGCGTTCGGGGTCGGTAACGTAAGTCTTCGTGATCGTATAGCTTCCGCTCCTGGCGGTGTTGACTTGCCGGAAAACGAGTGCGCTCGGATCAACCACTTCGAGCCGATGATTCATATCATCGGTTTCAGTTTCTACTTTGCTGTCTCTTACTATTAGTTGCAGTGTCTGAACGTTAGGCACATCCAGTCGCGGATAGTAGACCTCAGTCATCACGCCGTTATTCAGGGTGAACCACACCTTTGAAGCAAGCGTGTTCGATGTTCCAAATCCATTTTTTGCGGCACTTGGCCAATGCGCATCCTGGCCGGGCGCACCTGGAGCGAGCTGGTTAGTTGCCTGTGCGAACAAAGCAGCGCAGGGAAAAAGCAGGATTGTTGAGATGACGATTAGTCGAGACATTACGCTGTTCTGAAAAGCAGGGAGACAGGGCTGATCAGCCGCGTTTGCGTCCAGCCATATCCAAACCGACGGCAGCGACCAGAATCGCTCCCTTGATAATCATCTGCGAGTATGGCTCGACCCGCATCAACGACATGCCATTGTCGAGACTTGCCATGATCAATGCGCCCAGTATCGCGCCAAAAACAGTTCCGCGCCCACCCATCAAGCTGGTGCCGCCGATTACGCAAGCGGCAATAGCATCCAGCTCGAGCAGTTGTCCGGCGTCGGGTGACGCGCTGCCCACGCGCGCGGTGTAGATGATCGACGCCACGCCGGCGAGCGCGCCCATGATGCAAAACACCGCCAGGATATGCTTCCGAATGTTTATCCCGGAAAGGCGCGCCGCATCAGGGTTACCGCCAATCGCATAAAGGTAGCGGCCGAACGTGGTGTTCTGGGTCAGGAATGCGCCGGCTAAAGCGATTGCAATCAAAACGATTACCGGTATCGGAACACCCTCGTAAGTGTTCATCGTGTATATGAACCAGAGTATGACCGCCGACGGAAGTGCGATGCGAATGGCTGTCGAACCAAACGAGGGCACGGCCAGCCCATGCCGGCGCCGGGCGCGATTGCGAGCGATCATCATCCACACAACCGCGGCTATCGCTAGCGCGGCCAGAATCCAGCCGGCGCGCCGGTCCACATAGTTTTGTCCGATAGCCTTGAAGCTCTGCAGCCGAAGCGGGATTGTTTCCCCCTTGCTTAGTCCGAGGATCACCCCGCGCCAGGCCAGCAGCCCGCCAAGCGTGACGATGAACGCAGGAATATTCAGGTAGGCCGTCAGCGAGCCTTGCATAGCCCCGATTGCAATCGCGACGGCGATGCCGGCGGCCAATGAAGGGATCAATCCATAGCCCAACCAGCCTTGCGCGATCGCGGCTATGCCACCAGCAAGACCCACCAGCGAACCAACAGACAGATCAATCTGCGCTGTTATGATCACCATGAGCATACCCACCGCCAACACTCCGGTGACCGACGTTTGCCGCATCAAGTTGGAGAAGTTTCTCGGATCAAGGAAGATGCGACCCGTTGAGAAATGGAAATAGATCCAAATAGCGATTAGCGCAAAGACCATCGTGTACGCGCGCAGAACGTCCGTCGGAATCTTGAATTTTCCGATGGTTGTGACCGGCGTGATCGCATCAACATCCGGCAACGAGGCGTGATCAGTGGCCGGCGACATTTCCCTTTCGGGTGTATTTGCAGCATTACTCATGGACATTCAGAGTGCGGCTATTGCCACGAACAAACTGTAGAAGAGATGTGATCCACGAAATCACTCTACACTAACGGCATTCCGTGTTAGTTCGCGTAATTTTGTGGATCGGATTGTCTTGACTAACCTCTGACCTCCGGCCTCTAAGCAGCTTGCTGCACGCGTCCGGTGGCGCAAGCCATTACCTTCTCCGGTGTAGCGGCGGCGCGAGTGAACTCCCCGGTTATGCGTCCTTCATGCAGCACAAGAATACGGTCCGACATCCCCAGGACTTCCGGTAATTCCGAGGAGACGAGCACAATAGCAAGTCCGCTTTTCGCAAGCTTGTTGATTTGCGCATAGATCTCCTGCTTCGCACCGACGTCGATGCCGCGAGTTGGTTCGTCAAGAAACAACACCCGCGGGTTCGTCAACAGCCATTTCGCCAACACAACTTTTTGCTGGTTGCCGCCAGACAAGGTGCCGGCAATCGTGAAAACGGAGTTAGCTTTGACGCGCAGCTCCTTCATCGAGCGTTCACCGGCAGCCGACTCCGCGTCGACACTGGTAAGAAAGCGACCCGAGATTCGTCGCAATCCGGCTAGAGTCATGTTGTTGAGAATCGTTTGATCCAACACCAAACCAAAACGCTTCCGATCCTCCGTTACAAAACCGATGCCCTGTTTGATTGCTTCCGCAGGACTTCTAATGTCAATACGCCGCCCTTCGAGTTTGACCCCGCCGGAGGCGCGACCGGCATGGGCTCCGAAAATCCCCATCAGCAGATCGCTGCGGCCGGCGCCCATTAAGCCGGCAATTCCCAAAACCTCGCCGCGCCTTACCGAGAAACTGACGTTATCAACCAGATTCTTGCCGGCCACCACCGGATCAGCCACCGAAAAACTTGCCACCTCAAAGATAATGTCGCCCTGGTCATGGTCGATAACCGGAAAGATGTTGCCAACTTCGCGCCCCACCATACGCGCAATGATCTGTGGTTCGGTCCAGGCGGTCGTCGCATTTGTGCCAACTGTCTTGCCATCGCGCAGGACCGTGATGCGGTCGCTGATGCGAAACACCTCGTTCAGCTTATGCGATATGTAGATCATTCCGACGCCGCGAGCCCGCAGCTTGTTAAGAATGACAAACAGCCTCTCCACCTCGCCATCGTTTAGCGCTGCGGTCGGCTCGTCAAGCACCAGAATCCGGGCATCGTGTGAAAGCGCCTTCGCGATTTCCACCAACTGTTGTTGCCCAATGCCAAGATTGCGGATCAGTGTGTGCGGGTCAATTGACAAATGCAGATCTGCGAGCAACTGGCTGGCGCGGCGATAAAGTTCTTCCCAGCGAATTACGCCCAGCCTGCGGGGTTCGCGGCCAAGAAAAATATTCTCACCAACGGTCATCTCTCTGACGAGTGAGAGTTCCTGATAGATAACTGCAATGCCGGCCTTTTCGGCGTCTCGCACTCCACTGAATTGCTGGAGGCTGCCTTCAATGAAAGTCTCACCGCCATACTCCGCGGGTGGAAAGACGCCGCCAAGGATTTTCATCAAGGTCGACTTCCCGGCGCCGTTCTCGCCAACCAGCGCGTGGACCTCACCCTTTTGCAAATCCAGGCTGACGCCATCAAGCGCACGAACACCCGGAAAGGTTTTCGTGATGTTGCGCATTTCGAGGAAGGCGGTCATCTGTCCAAAGTCCAACGTCCAACGTCCCGGGGATCTAACTGTACTTGTTCCCCTTAAGCGTCGATCCTTTTAGATATCTGATGAAACCCGACAGCAACTGGCCGACTTCAGTTGCGTTGCTTGATAACTGATCGAAGACTTCGCGCGAAAGGTATCGCTGATCTAAAGCGACGTAAAGTTGCGCGCGAACTTCTCCGCAGGACCCTTTTGCGACAGCCAAAAAGTATAAGAAATTCCTTGTCTCCTCCTCGTTCAAACCCCTCAGCAATATTCGATAGAATCGAAACCGACGCCCGTCTAATCTGATCCTTCAAACCAAAGTCGCGAACGAACTCTCCGGTTGCAGTTATCTTATAGATTTCGCTGGTTAGGGTTCGGGCCTTTTTCCAGGATTCTATATCCTCGAATCTCGTAATTTTCACCGTCTTCACCTCCTGAGCTAAAGGTAGTGTAGGGTGAAACTTTTGCGGATTGGCGCGTCATATATTCGACGTTGGACTTTTGGACGTTGAACTTTTGACTTTCGACTATTCCTTAGGGCACTCCGCCGGCGGCAGCCCCGCGCAAATTTCCGCCAGCGTGTGGTAACCATCCTTCACGATGGTGCCAACGAGATTGTCTCTATCGACCGCAGCCGGCTCAAGCAGCATCGCCGGCACTTTCTTGAACCCATTGTCGATTGTCTCGGTCGTCGCTGGAGTTTCACCGCGCGCCAGTTTTACGGCCGCGTCCACAGCTCCGTAGGCGAGTGGTTGGATGGGTTTGTAGATCGTCATCGTTTGTTTGCCTTCAACGATGAGCTTCAACGAGGCGAGATCCGCATCCTGCCCGGACACCAGGACTTTGCCAGCCAGGTGCTGGCCTTCGAGGGCTTGTACGGCCCCGCGCGCCGTACCATCATTAGAAGCCACTACTGCGTCAACCTGATTGTTTGTTCGTGTCAGAGCATTCTCGACGATGTTGAGGGCTTCGCTCGCTTGCCACTCCTTGGCGTACTGGTCGGCAACAATTTTTACGTCGCCGCGATCCACGGCGGGCTTCAGCACATTCATCTGTCCCTGATGCAACAGCAGGGCGTTGTTGTCAGTCGGCGAGCCACCAACGATAACAAAGTTTGCCGGCTTCTTGTTTACGTGATCGAGCAAATACTGGGCCTGCATCTCACCCATCTTGACGACCTGATGCGAGATATACAGATCGACGTCCGAGTTCTTGATCAGGCGATCGTAAGAAATCACCGGCACACCTTGTTTATGCGCTGCCTCTACAATCGAAGCCGCAATCTCGCCGTTGTGTGGTGCCACGATTAGAACGTCGATGCCTTGGGTCAGCATGTTCTCGGCCTGCTTGATCTGTTCACTGTCGCTGCTGTTCGCCACCTGCACATTCACTTCGGCGCCGACCTCTTTGGCGCGTTTCTCAACCAGATCTTTGTCCCGCTGCCAACGCTCTTCCTTTAACGTGTCCATCGAAAAGCCAATCTTGACTTGCTCATTCGGGCCCTTCTTTTTCCGAACACCGTTGTTTGTTTGTTGCGTGCCGGAAACGCACGCGCCCGCAATTAGGCCAAGCACAACCAGGCAAAGCAGCAATGTTCTTCGTTGCATGGGCGATTTCCCTTCTGACTATAATGAACCAGGACCACGGAGATGACTGAACCATTCGACGCCCGTGTTTCAGGCGCAATGACACAATCGTTGCAGCGGCGCCCGGCCTACGGCGACTCGGCATCCCTAACCATGGCGGCGCGATTACAGGGATCTACAGAAATTGCTTATTCGAGGCGCTCAGCTTACCAGACTCTGCGAGGGAAATACATATTGAAGTTTTTGTTTTTTGGTGCTATTACTCTTCCCTAATAAGTATTTAGGTAACATATAGATACCGCCTCCCCAGGGCCGTATTTCGATGTTTCTCTTAAAGTAGTGGTTAGGCAGTTGAACTTGGGTACTTACCCGGCAATCCCCAAGTAGTTCCCCCCGTTTTTTGTCTTTTGTAACAAATGTGAGTGACCAAACTCCGCTGGCCTCGGGAGGGCCTTCCCAATGAATCGAACAATGTCTAATTTGGTGCGCCTCATGACGTGCGGCCTTTTCCTTTTGTTGTTCGTGGCTTCAGCTAATGCTCAATTCAAGGCTGGCATTCAGGGTACGGTCTCGGACACCGCAGGCGGCTTGGTGCCTGAAGCCAAAGTGACGTTGACAAACACCGAGACTGCTAAAGAGCAGGAGGTCACTGCCAGCGCAGAAGGTTTCTACAGGTTCACAAGTTTGCCACCCGGCAAATACAAGTTGGCTGTTGAGAAGGCGGGTTACAAGCAAAAGATATTCGAGAACGTCACTATCAACGCCGAATCAGTGCAGGGTCTCGACGTAGCGCTTGAACCGGGGGATGTTAGCGCCACCGTTACTGTCACTCAGGAACCAGCGCTGCTGGAAACCGAAAATGCGAATGTCGATAAAACGATCACCAACGAGGAGATTTTGCGATTGCCGCAATCGGGGCGCGATCCATATGAGCTTGCGCGATTGACACCCGGCGTTTTCGGCACTGGAGCCAGAGGATCTAACGGTAACTCGGTAGGCCTTCCCAATACGTCCGGGCCCGGAGGATCAAACAACTCGATTTTTGCAACCGAGAATGTACAACCAATTTCAGCTAACGGACAGCGTGTGTCCTCAAATAATTACCAGATAGACGGCACAAGCGTTAACAGCCAAACCTGGGGCGGCGGCGCGGTCATTACGCCAAGCCAGGAAAGTGTTAAGGAGGTCTCTGTGGTTTCGTCGACCTACTCGGCGGAGGACGGCAGAAACAGTGGTGCGCAAATCAAAGTCGTTACCCAGAATGGCACCAATGAATGGCACGGAAGCGTGTTTTTCAAACTCAATGACCCATCCTTGAATGCCTTTAACAAGATGCCGAGCCGTATCGGTAGTATCACTACAGATGGCCCAACTCGTGTTGAGCGGAAATATAGATCCTTTGGCGGAAGTCTCGGCGGACCGATTTACTTACCACGTTTTGGAGAAGGTGGGCCGTCGGTTATTAGCGGGAAGAACAAGCTGTTTTTCTTTTTCGCTTATGAAGGGCTGAGGGAGACTACCAATAATACCTATACATCGATAATAGAGACGCCGCAGTTTCGCTCAAGCATTCTTGCTGTCCGAGCGAATACTTTAACAGCGAGGGTTTTTTCGTCTTCTGGAATCGAGCCAAGAGTTTTACAAATTCTTCCTGTAACTTGTGGCTCTGTCTTCGTTCCCTGCCAAGTTGTTGGCAATGGATTGGATATCGGCTCCATAACCGGAACGTATGGTACCTATGTGCCAACGTTTGCCGACCCAAAGGGCGGAGGGTTCGATGGTGTCGCTGATGTTCAACTTGCTCAGTTGACAAACCCTGCGAGTTTCAGGGGCAACCAATATATTACCCGCATTGATTATCAGGCGACTGAAAAAGACAGGCTGACCTTTAGTTCGTTTATCGTTCCGAATACGGCGAATACTTCAGATCGATCTGCTCAGAGCCGTCCCCAAGCCGATATCGTTTCTGAGCGTTTAAGCTATGCCTTCGGTCTTATTTATAACAGGACCCTTTCCGCGACTATGACAAACGAAGCGCGGTTTAATCTGACACGCTGGGGATACGACGAAACAAAATCAAACCCGGAAGCGAATCTTGGTCTGCCGCGAGTCCAAATCGAAGGAATTTTCGCTGATCGGTTACAATTTGGGTTTCCGTCATCACCGAATACACCAGGCGTGATTGACGAAAAGCAACTGGATTTCCGCGATGCTTTGACTAACGTTCGCGGTAATCACGTCTTAAAGATCGGGGGAGAATATCGCCGCGATTTGAACAGCAACGGCGAGGTGGGGGGCGCCAGGCCGCTTTATTCTTTCCATCGTTTGTGGAATTTCGCCAATGGAACACCTATCTTTGAACAGATCGTGGCAGATCTACAGGGTAAGCCAGCTGCTAACAACACGAAATTTCACACCGGCGAACTCGCATTTTTTGTTCAGGACGACTGGAAATTCCGACCCAATTTGACCTTGAATTTCGGGTTGCGCTGGTCGTATTTCAGTTCAGTTACAGCTTCTGACGGGGTTATCGGTAATTTGCTGCTGGGACCAGACAATGGTTTGGCAGGCGCAAGAATCACAACTGACAAGCAATTGTATAAGAAAGATTTGAACAACTTCGGGCCGCAACTTGGATTCGCCTGGAGTCCAAAGAGGCTGGAGAGCAAACTCGTTATTCGAGGCGGCGGCGGCTTGGGTTACGATCGACTAGCCAATGCTCTGCTCGCCAACGCCCGACGTAATCCACCAAACGGAGGCTTGTTCTCAATCTGTTGCGGAACAGCCGGTGCCGCCGACACATTCGGCACTCCATTCGTAGACGGACAGATTTCTTTCGTCGCCAGCAGCGATGGTTCAATTTTCGGCTATCCCGCGAACCCTAATATTGGCGGAGGAACAAATCCTGCCAACGGGTTGCCAAATCTCGGAGCCGTTGAGATTTATGGTGCACCGCAAGAGTTACCCACGGCTTATGTAATGCGCTACTCACTTGAGGGCCAGTATGAATTGCCGGCTCATTTGGTAGGAACTCTGGGCTATCAAGGAAGTCAGGGTCGTCACTTTGTCAGAATTCTTCCTCTGCATTTTACGGCGCCGACAACTAATCCAAACATTGGTGCTGCTTACTTTGCCAGTCCCGATGTGAATTCAAACTACAACGCGATGATAGCGCGCTTACAAGGACGTCTGTTGCGGCAGTTTTCATTTGATACGAACTATCGTTGGAGTAAGAGCATAGATACCACATCGTTTGAGGGGCCGTGCGCTTGCACCAATCAATCGTTCCCGCTTGATCAGCGCCAGGAACGAGGCCCCTCTGACTTTGACGTAACCCATGCATTTGTGATGTCTGGAGTATGGGAAATTCCCCTCTTCTCTCAGCGGAATTCTTTGAAGGGCAAGCTGCTGGGCGGTTGGCAGCTAAGCGGCATCACAACCTGGAACAGTGGGTTCCCCTGGACGCCGAAGCTTTTCAGCTCGCTGAGAGCACCGAATGGAAGAGAGTTTGGTGATATACGACCGACGAGTTATAACGGCAACCAGCCACTCAGTAATTCAAACGAAAACTTCCTTCAGCCCGGGGGGATTTTCCCCGGCGGTGGGCCGGCGTATTTCAGCACGACCATCAACGGAAACAATCCCTTCCAAAACCTCCCGGGCATCGGACGTAATCGCTTCCGGGGGCCGAAGTACTTCTCAACCGATGTGGCCGTAGCCAAAGATTTTGGATTGGGGGAACGTGCCAACCTCAACGTGCGTTTCAACTTCTTCAATGTTTTCAACCAGCTGAACCTGTCTCCGATTATCTCTAATAC
>JBOGOP010000072.1:0-20143 GCA_050747225.1 Pyrinomonadaceae bacterium | reverse complement strand
TGCTTGAGGATTACCCTCGTCGCTTTGCTTTTGACATTGAGCCAGGTCGCTACCCCGTTCCGTATTAGTTTACCCACGTGATTGTGAAAGGCCCGATGACTACAGAAACAGCAAACGAAACTGAGAACGAACCGGACACGCCTCCTGCAGCGTTGCCGCTGGTGGCTGTTGTCGGGCAGCCAAATGTCGGCAAGTCCACGCTTTTTAATCGACTAATCGGCCAGCGGCGCTCGATTGTCGGCGATGAACCTGGCATCACGCGCGATCGGATTTACGGTGAAGTGGATTGGTCCGGCAAACAGTTTTCTATCGTCGACACCGGCGGAATTATTCCTGATGACGACGCTGTGATCCCCGCCAATATTTTCAAGCAAGCTGGATTCGCCATCGAAGACGCGCAGGCGATCATCTGGGTAGTTGACGCGCGCCTGGGTCTGACGCCGCTCGACGAAGAGTTGGCGATGCTGTTGCGGGCAACGGGCAAACGCGTTTTGGTGGCGGCGAACAAGTCTGAGAAGGCGCGGGTAGAGGCGGAGGCTGGAGAGTTTTATCGTTTCGGGTTTGAAGAAGTCTTTCCTGTCTCTGCAGAGCAGGGAATTGGACTTGGTGAACTGCTCGATGCGTTAGTGAAGGATCTTAAATTTGAGATCTCAGATTCGAAGGCTCAAACGGAAACCTCGGATTCGAACCCTCCGGAATCTGACATCTCAGATCCGAAATCTCAGATCTCAAACCGCGAGCTGCGACTGGCGATCATCGGTCGCCCCAACGTCGGAAAGTCTTCCCTACTAAATCGGCTCATAGGCGAAGAGCGGGTGATCGTGTCTCCGTTAGCGGGCACCACGCGTGATTCAATCGATACGCTGCTAACAACGCCTGAACAAAAATTTCGTCTCATTGACACGGCTGGAATTCGACGCAAGGGCAAGACCGGCGAGATGGCCGAGAAGCTTTCAGTTGTGATGGCCATGAAGAGCCTGGCGCGCGCGGACGTGTCGATTGTCATTATCGACGCTGAAGAAGGGCCGACCGCTCTCGATGCGCATATCGCTGGTTACGCACACGACGCTGGCTGCTCAATCATTGTCGCCTGCAACAAATGGGACGCGGTGAAGAACAAAGAGACTGGTACGGCGGCGGAGTTTGAGCGCAAGGTCCGCGAGAAAATGAAGTTTCTTGACTGGGCGCCGGTGATTATGATCTCAGCCTTGAACGGTCAACGTGTCGAGAATCTTCTGGGACTTGCCGTCAGAGCCAACGAGGAACGAAACCGGCGTATTCCGACATCGCAGCTAAATGCTTTTTTCGAAGCGGCAGTTTCGCAGCCGCGTGGCGGTGGCGCTCCGGCCCCGGTCAAGGGCGGACTTTCGCGGCTGCACGTGCAATACATGACGCAGGTTGGGGTGCGGCCGCCGACGTTTGTGGTCTTCACTTCAGGCGGCAAGGCCGGCTTGCATTTTTCTTATCTGCGCTACCTGCAAAATCGTTTGCGCGAAGAATTTGATTTCTTTGCGACTCCGATACGGATTGTTGAAAAGCACAAGACGCGCAGGAAGAGATGAACTTAGTACTTTGAACTTGGTACTTTGGACTTTGGTACTTTGGACTTTGGTACTTTGGACTTTGGTCTTTGGTCTTAGGTCTTTGATCTCTGCCGATTGATAAGAGTTTTGCCTGCTCATAAGTGACGGCAACAAAGACCAAAGTCCAAAGACCAAAGACCAAAGACCAAAGACCAAAGCCCAAAGTCCAAAGCCCAAAGCCCAAAGCCCAAAGTCCAAAGCCCAAAGTCCAAAGTCCAAAGTCCACTCAGCTGAGAATGCCTACTAAGCCTCCGATCACCTTTCAAGTTCTAGCCAGGGATGGTGAAGCCCGCGCGGGACTGCTGACCACGCGGCGCGGCGTTGTCGAGACGCCGGTCTTCATGCCGGTCGGCACTGCAGGAACAGTTAAGGGCATGCGCTTTGAAGTCCTTGAGGACGAACTCGACGCTCGAATCATTCTCGGCAACACCTATCATTTATGGTTGCGTCCCGGCGTTGAAGTAATACGAAAATGTGGCGGACTGCATCGGTTCACCGGTTGGGAGAGAGCGTTACTCACCGATTCAGGCGGCTTTCAGGTTTGGAGCCTGGGAGCGTTACGAAAGATTACGGAGGAGGGAACTCAGTTTCGTTCACATCTCGACGGTAGTCTCCAGTTCTTATCTCCTGAGATTTCGATGGAAGTTCAGGCGGCGCTGGGTTCAGAGATCGTGATGGCGTTTGACGAGTGTGCCCCTGGTGACGCTCCGCCTGAAGTTTCGCGACCGAGCATGGAACTGACTGCTCGCTGGGCAAAACGGTCGCGCGCCAGGTTCGACAGTTTGCAATCCGAAGATTTGGATGAAGGGCGGACAGAGCCGACGCCGTCGTTTAGTGGCGCGCAAGCCCTATTTGGAATTGTTCAGGGTGGGGCGCATCTCGATTTGAGACGTGAGAGCTTGAACCGAACGGTGGAGATAGGGTTTGACGGTTACGCCATCGGCGGCCTGAGCGTCGGCGAAGAGAAGAGTGTCATGTGGCGCGTAGTTCGCGACCTTGCCCCGGAACTTCCCGTCGACCAGCCACGATATTTGATGGGAGTTGGCACTCCTCAAGATTTGGTTGAGGCGGTGGCGCACGGAATTGACATGTTTGACTGCGTTTTGCCTACGAGAAACGGGCGAACCGGCCAGGCCTTCACCTCCAGCGGCAAGGTAAACGTAAGGAACGCCCAGTGGGCTTCCGACACAAAACCTCTGGATGAATCGTGCGGTTGTTCCGTTTGTAAGCGACACTCGCGCGCTTATCTCCGACATCTCCACGTCTCAGGCGAAATGCTGGCGAGCATTCTGCTGACACACCATAATTTGGCCTTCTTCCTTGACACTATGCGACGCGTGAGGCAATCTATTCGGTCTGGCGATTTCACCAAATTTCGGCGAGAGTTCACCGAGAGGCTGAACGCTTACGAGCAAGACAAGGCGCTCAGTAGTACTTAGGTGTGGCACTTGCTTGCGAAGTTTCCAAGTCGACTAAAGCCAGGTAAAGGCAACCAGGTATCTTGATGACACTTCTATTAATGACATTCCAGGACGGACCGGAAACGGTCGAGGCGTCGCGAAGCGAAGGGAGACTCATATGGGTGGTTTAGTTCAACTGCTCCCGATACTTCTAATCATCGGCGTCTTCTACATCCTGCTGATCCGGCCACAACAGAAACGGCAGAAAGAATTGCAGGCGACAATTTCCCAGCTTAAGTCCGGCGACCGCATCGTTACCACTGGCGGAATAATCGGCACCATTACCAATGTGCGCGACACGAGCTTCCTTATTAGAAGTGCCGATAAGTCGATACTCGAGATTTCTCGATCCGCCGTCGCTGGTGTCGAAGAGGAAGAGAAGAAATAAGTCCGCGCTTCATGAGTCTATCCTTAGGGTAAAGATTTCTTAGTAATGAAAAAGAAGAACCTCCTTCAGCGCACAATAATCATTGTCTTAATAACCCTGGCCGGTATTTACATAGTTATCGGCCCACGTCGTCGTCCCACCCTGCACGATTTCACCTGGTCCGGAATCAAGGCCACTTTGGCATCGAATATTCACCTGGGGCTGGATCTCAAAGGTGGTTCGCACCTGGTGATGCGAGTTAAAACCGATGACGTGCTCAAGAACCTGACACTGGGCGATGCCGTCGCCATCGAAAAGGCTGTCAAAGACAACGGATTGCCGCTGAAGGAAGTCAGACCAGAGACGGCTGGTGGTAATTATAGGATTGTCCTGGAGACTACTGACGCGTCGAAAATCCCTCAGATAGAAGAAGCAGCGAAGGCGAAGTTAGGAGCGGACCTTTCTCTTTGGAACTCGAGTGTCAGTGGTAACACTTTCGTTTGGACACTGCCCGCAGCCGCGCAAGCCAATCTGGCAGAGCAGGCAACGCAGCAGGCGCAACGAATCATCGAGAGCCGCTTAGACTCAGTCGGTGTTGCGGAACCCCTGGTGCAACGACATGGGTCGCAGGCTTCGCACCAAATTTTGGTGCAAATGCCGGGTATTCATGACCCGGAACGCGTGAAGCAGTTGCTGAAAGCTGAGTCAAAGCTCGAGCTTGTTCACGTAATTGGGCCAGCCAGTCCAGCATCTGTCCAAACCTATAACACTGAAGCAGAGGCAAAGGATTCGCTTGGCGGCACGGTGCCGACAAATCGTCGCGTGGTGCCGTATGCGGAACGAGACGAGCCCACGACTGCCGACGGCCAGACGCCCACCGACGCGGCGCAGAAACCGAAAAAATGGGTCGTGGTAGAGTCGCCCGCTGTAGTTGATGGCAGCGAACTTCGCAGCGCGGCCGCAGTTCAAGCCCAGGGTGGCGGCGACACCTATTCGATCTCCTTTGCACTCAAACCGGTTGGCTCCCAGAAATTTGGAGCGTGGACGGCCGCCCACATCAACGATTACATGGGGGTTGTCTTAAACGACGAGGTCAAGTCGATCGCCTACATCAAGTCGGCCATTTCCGATTCAGGAGAGATCTCAGGCAGGTTCACTAAACAGTCTGCGGAAGATTTGGCCTTGACTCTGCGATCCGGCGCTTTGCCGGCGCCGATTGAATACATGGAGGAGCGCACCGTCGGAGCCAGTCTGGGAGACGATTCGATCCGCTCGGGCGTGCGAGCTTCAGTGGTTGGTTTGATACTGGTCGTACTGTTCATGCTTGTTTACTACCGCGGCTCTGGGGTGAACGCCGTAGTAGCGTTGCTTTTGAACATGGTCCTGATGCTTGCAGGTTTAGTCCTTTTCCAGGCGACACTAACCCTTCCAGGAATCGCCGGCATCATTCTGACAATTGGTATGGCGGTCGACTCCAATGTGCTCATATTCGAACGCATTCGTGAAGAGTTGAGAACTGGCAAAACTATTCCTTCGGCTATAGAACAGGGATTTGCCCGCGCGTTCGTGACCATTATCGACACTCACGTGACGACCACGGTTTCGTCGTTGTTCTTGTTTTTGTTTGGGACTGGTCCGCTAAAGGGTTTTGCTGTGACGCTGGTTATGGGTTTGGCGATAAACCTTTTCTCGGCTGTCTACGTTTCGCGCACGATTTTCATGTGGGAGTTGAGTCGCAAAAAGAAGATGGAATCGCTGAGTATTTAGGGGCTCACCCAGGCGAGCTCAAGAGTCTCAAAGCATTGACTGGTTAATATGATTCAATTTTTTAAAGACGTTAAGATTGATTGGCTGGCTAATCGCCGCGCATTCATAGCCGTTTCGATCCTGCTGATGCTCGCGGGACTGGCGTCAGCGATAGCTCGACAATGGGCTCCAGGCGGAACCGAAGCATTTAACATGGGTGTGGATTTCAAAGGCGGCACTGTTATTACCGCGAGGTTCAAACAACGCCCGTCCCCGGAAGCTATTCGCGAGGCGCTCAGCAAGGTCGGCGGTAAGGACGCTATCATTCAGCCAGTCACCGATAAAACTGACACCGTGCTAATCAAGCTGCCGCTTGAAGGCACGGGCGCTGGTGAATCGAAAGAACAGCTGGACGCTGGGCGCGGAATGGTTCGCAACGCCCTGAATAGTTTTGGATCGGAGGCCCAGGCCGACCTTGAATTGAACACGGATCCAAACGCCGCTTACAAGATCGTTGGTACCGACGCGGTAGGTGCGGTGGCTGGCGCTCAACTTCGCAACAAGGCGATCGCTGTAACACTTGCGGCCCTGGTGGGCATCCTTCTTTATATCGCGTTCCGATTTGAGTGGACCTATGGCGCGGCAGCGGTGATCGCTGTGTTTCACGACGTGCTGGTTACGCTGGGGTTCTTTTCGATTTTTCAGTGGGAAGTGAGTTTGACGGTAATTGCAGCACTGCTGACACTGGTCGGCTTTTCGGTCAACGACACCATTGTGGTGTTTGATCGAATCCGAGAGAACCGGCGGTTGCATCGACGCGATTCGTTGTACAAAGTTACGAACGATTCGATTAACCAAACACTCTCGCGTACCGTGATCACTTCCGGTTTAGTTTTTCTTTCGGTGCTGGCGATGGTGTTGTTTGGCGGAGAAGTTTTGCGCGGCTTTTCGCTGGCACTGTTGATTGGCGTCGCGTTCGGAACCTATTCATCGATCGCGATTGCCAGTCCGATCATGGTTTGGTGGGAACAGCGCCTCGAAGCAGCGAACCGCGCTTCGGTGATGCTGGGCAGCCGAGTGGAATCAAGGTCACCACGAGTTACCGGCGGACCAAAGCGCGAAGCTCTCCCAGGTGGCGCCGCAAAGCGCTCAAGTGGTGCGGGACGCGCGTAGAATTTCGCGCCTAAACGCCGTTGTTAAATACTCTTGTTTTCGCAATAGTTAACTTAAATTTGCCCTTGACTTTGCCGCGCGATGCGGCATAGACTGCTGCCGTTGCTGGCCAATTAAATACTCAAGAGTCGACCCGCATTGTGGAAGCGATGGTTGCGTGTGCGGCAGTCTGTTGAGGGCCAGCGAGTTTTTTCCCCGCAAGCGGCTTTCAATTTTGACCCGAAGTACTCAAGAATATTGAGCTGCAGCAATCCCTTCATTGTAACGACTCAGGCGGGACGTAAATCGACGTTTGAGAGTAATTAATTAGTAGCTAGAGAATTCTGCAACCCTGATCCATTTGGCACCGGAATAGGGAGGACAAAAATGTTCGATAATCTTGTAGAGTCTGGTTCGCACAAGCAAGATCTGTCGCGAAAAGGCTCATTTCTTTTGGGCACGGTGGCTATCTATGCCGTCATCGGCATCTCCCTGCTGGTGGCAGGCATTCTTTACGCACCCGCGTATCTCGATGCTCAGGATTTGGAGCTGACTACGCTGGTGGCGCCGGTACCAGTGCCGCAACAGCAGAATGAACCGGAGAAGCAGGAGGCCAAACCCCAGAACGAAAAGCAGAATGTCGACGTTCGCAAGGAACTGATTGCGGATGTTTCGGAGTCCAGGGTTGCCCCGAAAGAGATCTCCGCGAAGGCCAGCGACATTCCACCGGTGAGACGTGGCGTCACCACCGTGCTCGGCACCGAGTCTTCGAATGCGGCTGTTCCTATTAATGCTGGCCCAGGGACTGGAACTGGCATTGGTACTGGACCAACCAAAGTTGATATTGGGGGAGAACCGCCACCACCGCCCCCAGCGCCGACTCCCCCGCGCGCTCCTATTTCAGGTGGCGTGCTCAATGGAAAAGCTATCAGCTTGCCGAAGCCTAATTATCCGCCGATAGCGAGGCAGGCCCACGCTTCGGGGACGGTTGTCGTTCAAGTGACAATCGACGAGAACGGCAGCGTGATTTCAGCACACGCGGTGTCTGGTCATCCGTTGCTGCAAGCAGTTGCGGTTGCGGCCGCGCGGGGAGCGAGATTCTCGCCGACAAAGTTATCGGGACAGCCAGTAAAGGTGACAGGCGTCATCACGTACAATTTTGTGGCTCAGTAAACCGTGGAGGTTCAGCGCCGTGCGAGCCTCTGTGGGCTCACTCTGCGGGTTCCCTGCGCGCTATCAATGGTAAGAAAAACCTTTTGGAGGGTTTAACGTGACTATTCTAACCAGTCTTCTAGGAACGAAAGCGTTTGGCTTGATCGTCTACATGTGGCAGGCAGCTGAGGCTACACCGGCCGCAACGCCGGGTGTAAATCACTTTTCTCCCATGCAGATGATTAAGAGTATGGGCGCCGTGGCAATCTCCGTGGTAGTTGTTCTGTTGATCATGTCAGTCTATTCGATTGCCATCATGGTCGAACGCTACCTGACGTATACGGCCGCGAAGAAGCAGTCGCGCGAGTTTGCACCGCGCGTTGCTCAGGCCCTGAAGAATGATCGCATCGAGGAAGCGATCAACATTAGTGACAAGCATCGCAAGTCGCACCTCGCCATGGTAGTGAGCAGTGGTTTGCAGGAATTTCGCGCTCATGAGGGTTCGTCCGAAATCTCAGGCGATGAGATCGAAGCCTCGAAGCGTGCGCTGCAACGAGCAATCGCTATCAAAACTGCCGAATTCAAGCGCGGTCTATCGGGCCTGGCCACGATTGGATCGACCGCTCCCTTCGTGGGATTGTTCGGCACGGTGTTCGGAATCATTAACGCATTCAGCGCGATGGGTGATGCCGGGCAGGCCGGTATCGGCGCGGTGGCGAGCGGTATCTCGGAAGCACTGTTTACTACAGCGCTAGGCCTGCTCGTAGCTGTGCCGGCGGTTTGGCTGTTCAACTACTTCACCGGCAAAGTCGATGGGTTCATTGTCGAGATGGATAACTCGGCTTCTGAACTGGTTGACTACTTTATCAAGAACCGCACTAAGCAACTGAAAGCCTAGGCGGACACGAGAACGTCACGCGTGAAGCTGGTGGGATTATTAGGTTCCCGCCAGGATGTGTCGAACATGTCGGGCTCTTTTGTGGCTTAAAAGGAGATTTAGTTATGTCAATGGGAGCAGGCTCAGATCAAAGCGGCCTTAACTCAGAAATAAATGTCACCCCAATGGTCGACATCATGCTCGTGCTGCTGATTATCTTCATGGTTGTGACACCCATGTTGCAGCACGGCGTCACTGTAAACCTGCCGAAAGATCTTAATAACCCAGAGGAAGATCAGCGGATCATCAAGGACAATTCAATTGTCATTGCCATTCCAAATGATGGCGAGTACTACCTGGGTAAAGACAGGGTGGCTAAAGAGCAGCTCAAAGACAAGATTGAGAAGATGTTGGGAAACATCAAGAAGGAAGAAGATAAGGTGGTTTACATCAAGAGCGGCGTGGGCGTGAGCTACGGGGATGTAGTCAACGCTATCAACGAAGTCAGAGCTTTGGGTGTGGATAAAATAGGGTTAGTGGCAGACAAGAAAAAGGGTGGCGAAGCAGCGCCGCCGGCTAAACCCGCCTAGCAGGGTTCTTGCTGAGCGTTCGAGTTTTCTAAAGGAGTAAGCTGATGGAAGAAGGTAAAAAGCCTAAATCGTCGAAGGCGGTCCCGTACATTAACGTAACCCCGCTCATCGACGTCCTGCTGGTGATGTTAATCATCTTCATGGTGATTACGCCGCTCAAGCCCAGCCGCTTCGAAGCGGACATCCCCACCCAAAGGGATCCCAATGAAGATTTGAGTCAGTTAAAGCCCAACCCCTTGACACTCGTGGTTTCAATTTCAAATGACCTGCAGTTAAAGCTCAACCAGGACAGCGTTGGATCCGTTAACGACACCGCTCAATTGAGTCAGAAGTTGCTTTCGCTTTTCCATCAGCGAGCCGAGACCCATGCTTATAGGACTGGCATGGAGACGCGCACCGACCTGCCCGAGAGTCAGCGAATTGAAAAGACAGTTTTCGTGAAAGCTCCGCGGTCGGTAAAATACGGCGACGTCGTTAAGGTCATCGATGCTATCAAAGGCGCTGGCGCAAGTCCCGTCGGACTACAGGTAGACGATCTTCCGCAATAGTACGGCTACCGTCCGGCGAAACGGTGCAAAGAACTCTAGCCCCAGTTGGTGTTGGGCCCAATCAGCTAAAATGGAGCTACTGATAAATGAAACTCTCTCAAACTAGAGTCGCCACCATAGCGTTGGCGATTCTTGTTGTCTCGACCTCGGGTTGTAGCATCGTCAATAAGATCCGGGCCAAGAACCAACTGAATGAGGCCGCTCGCGCTTATCACGATGGACACTTTGACGAAGCGGAGCAATATTCAAGAAAGGCTCTCGAGCTGGATCCGGACAGCAAAACCGCACCCTTATTCATCGCCCGCACGATTCACGCGCAGTATAAGCCCGGCGTACAAGCTCCAGAAAACCTAGCCAAAGCCGCTGAGGCCATCAAAGCCTATCAGATGGTTCTTGAGAAAAACCCCAAGAGCGACGAGGCTTATAAAGCTATAGCCTATCTCTACGGGGCGACCAAAGACACTGAGAAATTGCGCGCGTGGATTTCTGCTCGAGCCACTGACGCTGGCCTACCCCCTGAGAAGCGGGCCGAGGCGTATATTGTTTTAGCCAGCCAGGATTGGGATTGTTCCTTCAAAATTACGGAACTGCCCAGCAATCAAACGAAGACCCTGACTAACAATAAGATGACGATCGGCTACAAGAAGCCGCAGAATCAAAACGATTTTGATACAGCACAGGCGTGCATGAAGCGCGGCCTGGAAGAGGTCGAAAACGCTATTAAGCTCGATCCGAATAGCGAGCCTGCCTGGTCCTATAAAACCAACCTGCTCATCGAAGCCGTGAGACTAGCTGAGATGGACGGTAAGACTGATCGGAAAGCGCAACTGGAAAAGCAGCGCGAAGAAGCGCAAAAGCGCACCACCGAACTCAATCGAATAAACCAGAAGAAAAAGGAAGAAGAGGAAGCCAGAAAGGCAGCCTCGCCCGCAAAGAAATAGACGGGCCCTTGCCGCCGATTTACCTGGGTGGTGCTCGACTTTCGAGTCGGGCATCACCTTTTTGTTATACTCAATATCTAAAGCTCGATTTAGACCCTGGCTGGAAATAGATGATTCGCATTGAAGAAATTGTCGAAAACGTAGCTCGTAACCATCCGCAGGCGAATCTGGATCTGTTACGCCGCGCCTACCTTTTTTCCGCCAGGGAACACAAAGGCCAGAAACGCGCATCCGGCGAGTCTTACCTCGTCCACCCACTCGAGGTGGCGAATATCCTCGCTAATATGAAACTCGATGAGGTGTCGGTTGCCACCGGCCTGCTTCACGACGTCGTCGAAGACACACTCGTTGATCTCGACACCATCCGGCAATACTTCGGTGAGGAGATAGCCCATCTCGTTGATGGTCTAACGAAGATCGCGCAAATAAGCAACATCTCCCGAGAAGAACAGCAGGCGGAGAACGTGCGCAAGATGCTGCTGGCGATGGTTGACGACGTTCGCATCGTACTGATCAAGCTGGCAGATCGTCTCCACAACATGCGCACGCTTCAATACCTTAGTCCCGAGAAGCGAAAACGTATCGCCGAAGAGACGATGGAAATCTTCGCGCCGATCGCCCATCGACTTGGCATGGGCAAACTCCGCGGCGAGCTTGAAGACCTTGCATTTCGTCATCTTCATCCGGAGGACTATCGCGAGTTGGCGGAGCAACTGGAAAAGCGCCGGGCGGAGAACGAGGCTTTCCTCGGCGGCATTACAGAGCGCATCGAAGCGAAGATGAACGAAGCCGAGGTTCCGTTCGTGCGTGTTGAAGGTAGAGTGAAACGCCTGTATTCCATTTGGAAAAAGCTGAAGAGCCAAAAGATCGAGTTGGATCAAGTTTACGATTTGGTCGCCGCGCGAGTGGTTACGCCAAACGAAGTGCGCCATTGTTATGCGGCGCTGGGAGTGATCCATAACACCTGGCGGCCTGTGCCTGGCCGCATCAAAGACTGGATCGCAACTCCGCGAGACAATCTGTATCAGTCGCTTCATACCTCAGTGATTGGCGCTGACGCGCAGTCGTTCGAAGTGCAGATTCGCACCGAGGAAATGCACCAGATTGCCGAGGAAGGCGTTGCCGCACACTGGAAATACAAGGAAGGCAAGCGCGGTGCGCGCGATGATGACAACGCTTTCCAGGCGTTGCGGTCGCTGGTTGAATGGACGCAGGAAGTTAAAGACTCCCGCGACTTTCTCGATTCATTGAAGTTGGACCTTTACCCCAAGGATGTTTACGCCTTCACTCCGATGGGTAAGGTCATTCAACTGCCGCGGGGCGCAACGCCAGTTGATTTTGCCTACATGATCCACTCCGAAGTCGGAAACACCTGCACCGGCGCGCGAGTCAATGGACGAATCGTTCCGCTGCGCAATCAAATACAGAATGGTGACGTGGTTGAGATTCTGACCTCGGCAAACTCGCATCCTTCACGCGATTGGCTGAACTTCATCGTCACCTCTCGCGCTCGCAATCGAGTGCGCCACTGGGTGGCTGAACAGCAACGCGCGGAGTCGATCGACATCGGCCGCAAGCTGTTTGAGAAGGAAGCCGCGAGGTTCCAGTTGTCGGCGAAGAAACTCTTTTCCGATAGCGATGGCGATATGAAACGCGTGGCCGGCGAGTACGGCTACGGACGCGTGGAAGATCTTCTGGCCGGTATCGGCTACGGGAAGCTGATCCCGCGCAACGTGATCGCCAAGTATTTGGGCGCCGAGCAGTTTGAGCACCTTGATAAACAGAAAGAGTCGCGGCTGCGCAGCGGTGTACGCGCCGTCAAGCGAATGATTCGTCTGGGCGACGATTCAATCGTGGTGCGCGGCGTTGACGATCTGATGGTCATTCGCGCGCGCTGTTGCAATCCGCTTCATGGTGAAGAGATCGTTGGTTACGTCACCCGGGGCAAAGGCGTGGCCGTTCACGAAAAGCGCTGCAAGAATGTGGCCTCGCTGATGATCAATCGGGAGCGAATAGTTGATGTGGAATGGGCCGGACGGCCGGAGAAGACAGCCTACGCGGTTAAGTTGCTGGCCGTAACTGAGAACCGCACGGGCATGATCGCCGGGATCACCGGCGCGATTTCTGATTTGAAGACCGGCATTCGCGACGCGCGTGCTTCAGTGGCTTCTGATGATCGAGGACACGTCGAGGTGACAGTTGAAGTGTTCGACGTCAAACACCTGGACAAGGTTATCAATTCGATCAAGGGCGTTCCCGGCGTCTTGGATGTCGAGCGAATGCAGGGCGCGGTATAGTGAGTTTTCTGGTGCCGCTTCAGTTTGGGCGATTGACGTCGAACCCGAAACTTATGCTTTTAGGCAGTGCCCTAATTTGGAGTGCACCGGCAGAGCGAAGCGGCGACGGCGCTATGGATTGTTTCGCCAGTCGGATTATCGTCGCAAGTGCAAAGCGGTGTCTCCCGACTGGTCGGGATTGCCACCGCACTCCAAATTCGGTCACTGCCTGCTTTTACGCTACTTTGGCCTTCGCTGAGCGTTTCTGATAGAATCCCGCCTTTGCTTGCACCACCAAAAAAGAGGCAATCGCAACTGTGAAGGAGATCATCCAAACGGAGCACGCTCCGAATGCAATCGGACCGTATTCGCAAGCCGTCAAGGCTAATGGGCTGGTCTTCGCCTCCGGTCAAATACCGATTGATCCCCAAACCGGGCAATTTGTGGCGGGGGGAATAGCGGAGCAAACGGAGCAGGTCCTAAAGAATTTGGGCGCAGTGTTGGAGGCGGCTGGAAGTGGCCTGGACCGCATCGTAAAGACCACTGTATTTTTGGCTGACATGCAGGAGTTCGCCGATATGAACGAGGTCTACGGCAGGTTTTTTAAGGATCTGCCACCGGCGCGCGCGACTGTGGAAGCGGCCCGGCTGCCAAGGGATGCTCGAGTTGAGATTGAGGCGATTGCCCTGGCTTCCTGAGCAACCGGCAATAAGAAACCGGCGCTCAGGTCTGTGAGACCCGGCACCGGTCGCTTAACAGTGAAACAGGATTTAAGCGGCTTTAGCTATTTTTCCGGCTTTAATACAGCTCGTGCAAACCTTCATTCTCTGAGCGCCGCCCTTGGGTAGTTGCACGCGAATGGATTGCAGATTCGGATTAAACCGCCGCGGCGTCCGATTGTTTGCATGGGAAACGTTATTCCCAAATTGAGGACCTTTGCCGCAGACTTCGCAACGTTTAGCCATGATTTTTATGATACCTCCGAAAGCTTTTCATTGCCGCAGTCCCAATAGGATCGAGTAAGAGGCAATAATTGAAACGCAATTTATAACAAACGGTTTTCCCAATCGTCAAGCGAGCACGACCGGGCCAACCTGAGCAATCTTCTAAAGGAGTAAGAATCCAAAGTGCAAAGAACGGTAAAACAAACTATTACGGCCGCTTTTCTGGCGGCGACTCTTCTCTCCCTCGGCGCCTGCAGCAATAGCGGCGGTGGCGACAGTAAGGACAATACGGTAGCCGCTACTGTTAACGGTAAAAACATCCTGCTGAAAGAGGTTGAGCAAGGCGTCAGTGCTCAGGCTGGCGGCAAACAGGCGCAGCTTTCACAACTCGAGCTGGCCCAGGCGCGTTTGCAGGTGCTGGGCGCATTGATCCAACAGGAAGTGCTTTTTCAGCGCGCAGAGCGTGAAAAAATGTTACCGACAGAGGATGAGATCACCGCCTTCATCAACCAGCAAAAGACTCAGTCCGGCATGACTGACGATGATCTCCAAAAGAACCTGGCGGCCCAGAATCTGACCATGGAGTCTTACCGCGAAATAACGCGAAAGAGTCTCGCTACTCAGAAGCTCCAGGAGAAGTACAACTCCAAGATCACGGTTAGCGATAAAGAGGTTGAAGATTTCTACAACGGCAATCGCGAGCGGTTTGTAAGTGCTCGTGGGGTTGCGCTGGGGATGATCATGGTCGACCCTGCCGATAACAGCAGTCAGGG
This sequence comes from Pyrinomonadaceae bacterium, assembly GCA_050747225.1. Classification (GTDB taxonomy): domain Bacteria; phylum Acidobacteriota; class Blastocatellia; order Pyrinomonadales; family Pyrinomonadaceae; genus PSRF01. Next base: position 5,734 of record JBOGOP010000072.1, on the reverse strand, counting down.
TATTGTCCGGAACGATGCTAAAAGCGATGCTGAAGCTAAGTTGAAGATCGACAACATTAATCAACAGCTCAAGGGTAATGCTGACTTCGCTACCGTCGCGAGGGCACAAAGCGAGGATGCCACAAGTGTTCCGCGAGGCGGCGACATTGGCTTTGCCACCGAAGATGATTTGAAGCAAAATGGATTTCCTGCGGATCTGATCCCCAAATTTTTTGACATGCAGGCCGGCGACAAAACTGAGCCCGTTCGATTCGTCAGCGGAAAGTGGTATATCTTCAAACTCGAAGAGAAGCGTCTGCAAACTGAGAATTTGACTCTTGAGAGTCCCAACGTTCGGCAGCAGATTACTCAAGCACTGACAAAACAACGGGCTGATATCCTAAACGCCGCCTTGCTCGAGGTCGCGATGAACGAATCCAAGATCGTCAACAACATGGCGAGCACGATGCTCAACAACCCGAGCAACCTCGGGTTGAGGCCTGCATCACCTGGCACGGTGGCATCGCCGCCGGCCGGCGCTGCGACCACGACTCCGCCGCCAACCGCTCCGGCCAACGCTGCTCCGGCCGCAGCCGCTGCCAGTCCGAAGGCGAGCGCCTCGGTGAAGCCCTAACGTTTTGTTAACAGGTTTGCGCGGGTGCGGGAGGCTTCATCAGCTCCGCACCCGCTTTTTGTGGTAGGACAGGCATTCCTGCCTGTCCCTGTCCTAGGGTAGACCGGACAGACAAGAATGTCTGTCCCACCAGGAAATGCTGTTTCGTCTTTCAGAAGTCTATAAGTCTTACGGCACGCAGGACGTCTTGCGCGGCGTCTCGTTTCAGATAAACCCTGGCGAGCACGTTGGACTTGTGGGCCGAAACGGGTCTGGTAAGACAACGATTTTTCGCCTCATCAACAACGAAGAGCCGCCTGATCGCGGCGACGTAATACGTTCGCGCGGCATGCGGCTGGGCTTGTTGTCGCAACACATTCACTTTGAACCCGGCTCAACGGTGCACGAGTCCGCGCTCGCGGCGTTTGGACACCTGCAGCAGATTGAACACGAGATGCACGAACTCGAGCATCGCATGGGCGAAGCTCCTGACGACCTGGACAAAGTCCTCGAACGCTATAGTGACTTACAGCACCAGTTTGAGCGGGAAGGCGGATTTGAATACGCGGCCAAAGCCGAATCAATTCTGCAGGGGCTCGGCTTCGATCGTACAACCTGGTCGTTAGAGACTGAGAAGCTCTCGGGCGGCCAGCAAAATCGACTCGGCCTCGTTCGACTTCTGCTTGCCGAACCTGACGTGCTTTTGCTCGACGAGCCCACTAACCACCTTGATGTCAATGGAGTCGAATGGCTTGAAGAGTTTCTGCGAGACTACCCAGCGGGTTTCGTAATCGTCAGCCATGATCGCTACTTTCTGGATCGTGCGTGCAAACGCATCATCGAGCTGGAAAATGGACGCGCCTCGAGCTACACCGGCAACTACTCCGACTATCTGGTGGAGCGCGAAGAGCGTCGTGAAGCGCAACAGCGCGCCTACGACAATCAGCAACAGTTGATCGCCAAGACGGAAGAATTCATTCGCCGAAACCTTGCCGGACAAAAAACCAAACAGGCGAAGTCGCGCCGCACGATGCTTGCTAAGCTTGAGCGCGTTGACGCCGTGCGGGCAGATCAGTCATCAGGCGATTTTCGCCTGCGCTCCATCGAGCGAGCCGGCAACCACGTTTTGACAGTTGATCAGACGACCATCGGATACCCTGACAAGCTTCTCGCCCGCGATATTTCGTTTGTCTTACGTCGATCTGAATGCCTCGGCATCATCGGGCCTAACGGATCCGGCAAGACTACTTTTCTAAAGACGATTCTGAAAAAGATTCCGCCACTCGCTGGTGAAATCCGTTGGGGCACCAAAGTAGAAGTGGGCTATTACGCTCAACAGCTCGACGATCTCGACGATCGAAACGAAATCATCATGGAGTTGCGCAGAGTTGCGTCGCCCGGAGCAACCGCCGGTGAGCTGCGCTCCTTCCTGGCCAAGTTTCTCTTCAGAGGCGACGATGTTTACAAACATGTTCGCGACTTGTCGGGAGGAGAGAAGGGAAGGCTGGCGCTGGCTAAGTTGATCTACTCGCGCGTCAATGTATTAGTGCTCGACGAGCCGACAAATCATCTGGACATCCCTTCGCGTGAGGCTCTGGAAGAAGCGCTTGACGCTTATGAGGGAACCATACTCACGATTAGCCACGATCGTTATTTCCTCGATCGCATTGCCACTCAGATCCTGGCGCTCGACGGTGAAGGAGTCGCCGAACACTATGACGGTGACTATACCGAGTATCACGATTGGAAGGCGTCGGGCAGATCGACTAGCAACGTTCGTGTTGTCGAAGAGGAACCTTTGACTCCCAACGAACCGGCAATAGAATTACCAGGATCGAAGGCGCAACCAGCCGCGGTTAAGTCGAAACAGAGTGGAAAAGGAAAAGGGGCTGCTGGTAAGCAAGCCCCGGCGATCAAGGTGATTAAGAAGAACAAGCCAATTACTCCGGTGCTCCTCGAAGCAGAGATCGCGGATGCTGAAGCAAAGTTGAACGAAATCTCGGCGCAGATGTCGTTGCCCAAGGTGGCGCGCGACGCGACGCAGCTCATCAAGCTTGATGAAGAGTACAAGCAAACCGAGGCGCGTCTTGCCGTTCTCTACAGCCAGTGGGAAGCGGCAGCGGCGAAAAGCCAGGAGGCAGGAGCAGGAAGCAGACGGCAGGAAAAGTAGGTGGTGTCCTAATTTGATTTTCATTTTGTCAGGCAAAGAAAAACGATCCACGAACAACACGAAATTGCACGAAAAAGAGTTGGTGTGACTTAGTGTATTTCGTGGATCGTTTGCTTTTGTTCATAAGCTAGGGCACTACCGAAAAGTAACGTCGCTTGACACGTGATAGGCGCTTTGTTACTTTCGGGCTCGCTTTAGAATGACCTTCTTGAAGTGATTTGAAACGACTTTAGGCGCGTAGCTCAGTTGGCAGAGCGCTGCCTCGACACGGCAGAGGTCTGGGGTTCAAGTCCCCACGCGCCTACCATTTTTATTGGGTGATTTCGTCACTTTTGTCCTCCCTTCACCGTTCACGGCACAGTTTGGCAGACTCTCAAAAATTTGAGGAGATTTTGTAAGTCTTCGTCGTCGTTTCGCCGCTAACTAACAAACCCGCCTTCCTGTCCCTCTTTCTGGATACCTTCATCCGCGAAGCTAATCTGTTTGAGCGGTGAAGGCTGTTCGAGCATTGCAACGGCCATCACCATCGCCGAAGTCGCATGGGCGTGGCCGGGTGTCATTCGTGACACTGCGCCAAATCCGATCATCGGGGTTGCATGTCCGAGCAAGGAGGAAATCACATAGTTCTCTCTCTCGAGACAGACCAGCCCCTCAGCCTTCGCCTATAGTAGAACTCGCACAGCTCCAACAGAATCTACAAAGAATCATTCTTGGCGCCAATTAAGACAGCTGATACCCAAACGAAAATCTCGTAACGGCTTTCGCTTGTCGCTGTTAAATTGGGCCAATAGATCACAAATTTCAACAGGAGGAAACAAGGAAGTGAACTCGGAATCGAAACTCAGCAGTGTTGGCATCATCGGTGACTCTCCCGCGATGCACCTGCTTGCTCGTCAGATCGAAACGGGCCGTTGGTTGCGATCTAACCGCGGTTGTAACAGGTGAATCGGGAACCGGCAAGGAATTAGTGGCTCGCGCGCTACATCGACAAAGCGCCCGCGCCGGCATGCCATTCATTTCCGTTCACTGCGGCGCCATTACCGAAACTTTGATGGAGTCCGAACTATTTGGGTATGAACGCGGAGCCTTCACCGGCGCACACCAAAGACGTAAGGGGCTATTTGAGGCCGCGCACAATGGCACTATTTTTCTCGATGAGATCGCCGAGATGTCTACCGCTTCGCAAGTAAAGCTACTACGAAGGACGCAGGGCAACTAACCAAGCGGTAGAGTTATCAAAGCCAACGCGAGTGATAGAAATCCGCAATTCGCAATTGAAATTCTTTTGCTCGCGTAGTCCAACTAGCAGGAGACGACAGATTCAAGATCTGTACAGTGTGGGTTCGAATCCCTCCGCGAGTACCAATTTCAAGGAATCATTTGCGCGTGTAGCCCAATTGGAAGAGGCGGCTGATTTAAGATCAGCTTTGTGAGAGGCGCGAATCTCTCCACGCGCACCATCCCGTGCTAAAGTTTCGCCATGAAGAGTTTAACGACGGCCGTTTTCCTTATCGCAACTCTAATGAGCGAGGCGCAAGCACAGCAGTCCTGCAAGCCTGAATTTCCCTTCCGCGATGGCTGGTGGGGCGCCGATGGCGGATATTCCATTCTCTTGCCAACCGGCGAGACGTTCTGGCTGTTCGACGATTCCTTTGTCGGCACCGCGAAAAACAGGAGCCGCTCCGGTACGAAGATGATCAACTCTACAATCGCGCTTGGCTCGTGTGATCGAGATGGGAAGTTCACCGTACGCTACGTGTGGGCGGGCCAGGGAACGTCGCATCCGGGGGCAATCTTCCCGCCGGTTCCGAAACAATACAAGTATTGGGCCGAGAACGGCTTCACGCACGGTAGAGACGTTTATGTCGTGCTTCAGATGATCAGGGATCGTCCCGACATCCAGGGAGCTTTCAACTGGGAGGAGATTGGGACACGGCTGGCACGCATCCGCAATGTAGACCGGCCGTTCTCCGACTGGAGCATCGACTATTTCGACTTGTATCGCGGGAAGGTTTTCCCCGGCCAGTCAGTCGTGAAGCAGGACGGCTATGTCTACCTGTTCAGTCCGACCGATACCGGCGATGCGCAACACTCTCCCACGTTCCTTACGCGCTTTGCCGAATCCGTGCTCGATGAACGATCCCCGAAGATCGAACTTGAATACCTGGCGAATGACGGATCTTGGAAGCACCTCGCTCCCCACGGCATCGACTTCGCGGACGCCAAGCGAGTGATGGACAATCCTTTCGCGGCGAACAGCGTATGGTACGAGCCGGAGCGCAAACGCTGGGTAGCGGTCGGACAGAATGCGGTGTTCCGCTCGAACGAAGCAGTTGTACGCACCGCTGAGAGTCTTACCGGTCCGTGGTCTGCGCCTTCTCTGCTCTATCGCATTCCGGATGCAGATACAGCCCACGGTGCAGATAAAGATACGTGGTGCTATCAGACCATTGCGCACCCTGAATTCAGTCGTGGTGACGCCATCCTCCTCACCTATGTCTGCAATTCGTTCGACTTCGGAAAACTGGTGAATGATGTTGGAATCTATGTCCCTAAAGCGGTTTATGTGCGGCTGCCGTGAGATGCTCTGATCAAGAGTGGTTCTCGTTAACTTGCTGATAAGGTAGGTCGACACTCGCATCACGGATTCAGACACATTGGTCAGGTATAATCAAACCCATTATGGTGGGCTTGGAAGAAACCATCAGCATGCCGCTCGTTGTCACCGAGCAGGGGACTATTCGGATCAAAGGATCGAGAGTTAGTCTGGATTCAATTATCCATCATTTCAAACTCGGAGCGACAGCCGAGCAAATTGTGCAGAGCTTTCCTTCTCTCAGTCTCTGCGACGTTTACTCAAGTATTGCTTACTACCTCACGCATCGCCAAGAAATTGAAGAGTATTTGAAGGAGCAGGAAACAGCAGCCGATGCTATTCAGGAGCAACTGGAGTCTAATCCTGACTACCAGGC
>JBOGOP010000071.1:0-20155 GCA_050747225.1 Pyrinomonadaceae bacterium | reverse complement strand
ATGGACATTAGCTGGTATCACTTCACCGCAGGCCATGTGCTGCAGAACATGGATGCAGTCGACTGGGCCAAGATTCACCAGCACCTGCCGTTGAACACCATGGACGAGGCGGCAGGGCGACCGAACTTGCGTTGGAAGGAGCTGTTCGATCATACGAGCCTCGACGACTGGTGGGAGCCTATTCGCTATCAGAATAAATTTGAGCGTGTGAAAGTGCCTGTGCTTCACATCTCCGGCTGGTATGACGATGAGCAGGTTGGCACGCCGCTGAACTTCATTGGCATGACGAGGAAAGGCGCGAGCGAAGAAGTTCGGCGCAGTCAGAAGCTGCTGATGGGGCCGTGGCCACACGCGGTGAACTCAACCTCGAAGCTCGGCGAGGTTGATTTCGGCCCAACGGCAGTGATCGATCTAAATGGATATGAGCTGCGCTGGTTCGATTACTGGCTAAAGGGTCTCGACAACGGGCTGAGGCGTGAATCGCCCGTGCGCATCTTCGTGATGAGCGACAACGCTTGGGTTGACGAGAATGAATGGCCGATAGCGCGTACGCAATGGACGAAGTATTACCTGCACAGCCAAGGCCGTGCCAACAGTCTCTTTGGCGACGGCGCGCTTTCGACTGTCGAGCCTGTCACCGAGCCTGCAGACGGCTACACATATGATCCGGCGCGCGCCGTGCCGTTCATCACTGAGCCTTCGTTCGCGCAGATTGGCGGCCCGGATGATTACCGGTCTGTTGAGCGTCGCGACGATGTGCTCGTATATACGAGCGATCCTCTGACAGCTGACACCGAGATCTGCGGTCCTATTCACGTCGAACTGTTTGCCGCCTCGTCGGCGCGCGATACAGATTTCATGGCGAAGCTGATTGATGTGTGGCCCAACGGATTCGCTCAGCGTTTGATTGATGGCCTGGTCCGCGCCCGCTTCCGTGACGGAATGGACCGGCCATCGCTCATCGAGCCCGAGCGTATCTACGCTTACAGCATTGATCTCTGGAATACCTGCCAGGTGTTTAAGCAGGGGCACCGCATCAGGCTTGAGATCGCGTCGAGCGCCTTCCCCAAATACGACCGTAATCCAAATACAGGTGAAGCTCTCGGCAAAACCGCGCGATTGGAGGTGGCCCGGCAGAAGATATTTCACGACCGTAAGCACCCGTCACATGTCGTGCTACCGATTGTGCCTCGAAAACCGTAAGACCTTCTATTTCGAATGATGCAAGTTTGAGACAGGAACATGAAAGACCTTGATTCTACTCAACTGATGTCAATGCATGCTTTTCTGGCAAGCCGCAAAGATGAAATTCTTGGCTCGATCTCTAAGCTCGTAGAAACCGAGTCGCCATCAGGAGACTTTGAGGGCAGCCGCGCTGTGGTTGATCTGCTGGTTGAGGCTGCCGCTACAATTCCTGGGATTTCCTCAGTCGAAAGAATAACTGTTCCTGACTACGGCGAACACTTAAGGATAACCGCTTTCGACGAGCATGCAGATCAGACTAGTACGACGCTGGTGCTTGGACATACTGATACGGTTCACCCGCGCGGCACACTACGCAGCCAGAGCGTTCGGGCGGAGGGAGAGCGACTCTATGGTCCGGGTATCTTCGATATGAAAGCCTCCTGCGTGCTCGCCTTAGAAGCCATACGCACTTTGGCGGCCCTGGAATTCATTCCTAAACGGGCCGTGATCTTGCTTCTCACTTGTGATGAAGAGACTGGAAGCCTGACCGGTCGCCAGCTTGTGGAAGAGGAGGCGCGTCGCGCAAAGCAGGCGCTAGTGCTTGAGCCGCCCGCGCCCGGTGGTCACGTAAAAACCGCGCGCAAAGGTGCAGGTATGTGGAAAGTAAAGGCGCAGGGAATTGCTGCGCACGCGGGCTTGAATCCCGAAAAGGGCGCGAGCGCGATTCTTGAACTCGCGCGTCAAACCTATTTGTTTCACTCGATGAGTGACCAATCTAGCGGCACGAGCTTCAATGTTGGCGTTGTGCACGGCGGCACACGAGGCAACGTAGTTGCAGCGGAAGGAGAAATCGAGCTCGACGTGCGCTTCAGTTGCATGAAAGAAGCTCAGCGCGTCAATGAATTGATGAGCAACCTTCAGCCCTTTGACGAGCGAGTACAGCTCACGGTTACAGGTGGCATCAACCGTGGCCCGCTGGAGCGAACTACAGGTGTGGTTAAGCTTTACCATCACGCGCGCGAGATCGCCGCCAGTCTCGGGTTTGAACTCGGAGAACAGTCGGTCGGTGGAGCTTCGGATGGCAATTTTGTTGCTGCGTCTAATGTTCCTGTGCTCGACGGCCTCGGGCCAGATGGCGATGGCGCGCACGCCGCAAACGAACACATCGTTGTGTCCGATGTAGCACGTCGCTGCGCACTGCTGGCTGGCTTGGTAGCCTCGCTTTAATAAAGAAACCAGATCGATCATCCGCTCGAAATGAGTATGACTTCAACCGTAACACTTGATCAGGTCAGAGCGGCGGCAGAAGCGATCCGGCCGTTTATTTGCGAAACCCCGCTTGTATCGGCGCCTGAGTTACCTAATCTCGGTTGTGGCCGCCTTTATCTCAAAGCGGAAAGCTTACAGGTAACTGGATCGTTCAAAGTTCGCGCGGCGCTGAACGAAGTGCTCACCCTATCGTCTACGGGCATCAAGGGCGTCATTGCGTCATCGTCGGGGAACTTCGCGCAAGCGTTGGCTTGGGCCGGGTCCCGTCTCAACATTCCGGTCACGATAGTCATGGAACGGCGGAGTTCGCCATTCAAGATCGCCCGCACACGGCAGTACGGTGCCGAGATTGTCTTTTGTAACGACAACCTCGCGAGCCGCGATCAGATGGTCGAAATGTTAATCAAGGAGCGGGGGCTGGTGGAGTTGCACTCATACAATCAGTGCGAGGCTATTGCCGGAAATGGCTCCCTCGGCCTGGAGCTTCTGAATCAACTGCCTGACATAGACGCGGTGCTCGTGCCGACGAGCGGTGGCGGACTGATTTCAGGTACGGCGGTGGCGATCAAGGAGTCCCGCCCATCTGTCACGATCATTGGCGTGCAACCCGAGTGCTCCAACGCCATCGCTCTTTCCATGCAGCGCGAACAGATTGTCACGCTGGAAGCAACCGAGACAATCGCCGATGGGTTGCGCGCCAGTCCCAAAGAGATCACCTTTGCGCATATTCGGAAATATGTGGATCAGGTCGTGTTGGTCTCAGAGGACGCGATCAGACGAGCCGTGCTCTTTCTCTTTGAACAGTGCCGACTAGTTGTGGAGCCGTCGGGCGCCGTTGTTCTGGCGGCGCTGCTCGGTGACAAGTTTCAAGTCAACGGGAAGACCGCGGTGGCCGTCCTCACTGGCGGGAATATCTCGCTCGATGCTTTGCAAGAGATACGGCGCGACTTGTCGAATCTCCAGATGGAGGTCCCATGATTGATCCGAAGACACTCGAGCGATCGCGGGAGGCTGAGGCGCGTTGGAAGATCGACTACGACCGGCTGGTCGCCCGCTTCGGCGACCAGACCCCAGAGCGGGCGACCGCGCCGACCACCGACTCGGGACTGCCGCTTAAGCCCTGCTACTTCCCGCACGATGTCGCCCACATACCCTTTGAGGAGATCGGTGCGCCGGGAACCTACCCGTTCACTCGCGGCAATCTACCAGCGCATTACCAACTCATGCAGTGGGCCAACCAACCGGTGATCGGTTACGGGCTGCCGGAGCAGACGCGCGCGCGCATGGATCTGCTCGCGGAGAAAGGGATGATCGGCTACTTCGGCCAGCGCTTTTACAACCTGGTCTACGATTTGGTGAGCCACGAGGGCCTTGACCCTGACCATCCGGCAGCGCGTGGGCGTATCGGCCAGTGCGGCATGGCGGTCTACTCCGTTGATGACATGGCGCGTCTCTTCGAGGGTCTAGACCTGACGAAGATGAACGTAGTGCATATCACCTATTACCAGGTGATACCAGCGCTGGCGCAGTACATTGCTTACGCGGAGCGCCGCGGTGTCGCTACGTCCGATCTGCGCGGCAACTCGATGAACTGGTACCACCAGTCTGCCTACGTTGGGATGAGCACTTTCCCGCCCGAACAAGGCCATAAGCTAGCCACCGAGTTGATCTCCTATTGCACGAAGCACATGCCGCGATGGAATACGACCAACTTCTTCTGTTACGGCATCGAGGAAGCGGGCGGCACGGCAGTCCAGGAGATCGGGCTGATGCTCGCCTTTGGGATCGAGCTAGTCGAGGCGTGTAGAAAGACGGGCCTGAAGCCGGATAGCTTCTTGCCCCGCTTCGGTTTCCAGATTGCGCAGGCGAACGACTTCTTCGAGGAGATCGCCAAGATCCGCGCCTTCCGCCGCATGTGGGCCAAGACCATGCGCGAGCGCTTCGGCGCCGAAGATCCGCGCTCGATGCACGTCCGCATCCACACGCACACGTCGGGGGTGTCACTCACTGCCCAGCAGCCGCTGGTCAACCTGATCCGTACGACCATCCACGCGCTTGGCGCGGCGCTGGCCGGTACGCAGGCGATGGAAGTCTCCTCATACGACGAGGCGCTTTCGATCCCGACCGAAGAGGCGGCCACGCTAGCCCTGCGCATCCAGCAAGTGATCGCGGAAGAGACCAACATCACTGCCGTCGCCGATGCGCTCGGCGGCTCCTGGTACTTGGAGTCGCTGACAGGCGAGATTGAGGAAGCGGCGATGGCGCTTGTCGCCAAGGTCGAGGAACAGGGCGGCTACATTGCCGCGCAGCGGAAGGGATGGATCCGTGCCGAGGTGGAAAAGTCTGGCGACCGTTGGCGTGCGATCGTCGACTCCGGCAAGCGCCGCGTCGTAGGTCTCAACTGCTATCAGGTCGACGAGGAGCCGGAGGTCCCGATCTTCCGTGTAGATGCGGATGTGGAACGCGTCGCCGTCGAGCGCATCCGCGCGCTCCGCGTCGACCGGGACGCAAAAGCGTGGGCCGAAGCGATGCGCCGATTCGAACAAGCGGCAGTTGGCTTTGCGAAGAAGGACGTCGCCGACCTCGGCGATGATGAGTTGATGCTGGCCGCCATCGAGGCGGCGCGCGCCAACGCCACGACTGGCGAGATGATGGGCGTGCTCAAACTGGCCCTCGGCTGGGGCCCGCCACACGAGCGCTGATCAAAGGGGAGGCAAGACGATGGAGAAGCGTATCCGGGTACTCCTCACGAAACCGACTCATGACTGCCATGATCGCGGCGTGCGATACCTTGCACGGCGCCTCCGCGACGCTGGGTTCGAAGTTATCTTCACGAACTTCCTCCTCGCCCAAGAAGTCGTCAACACGGCTATTCAGGAAGACGTTTCCGTCATCGGTGTATCGGTCTCGTCAGGTGGTCACATGGCGGTCTTCGAGGATCTTATGGAAGGGCTCCGCGACGCACAGATTGGCGACGTCCTGGTAATCGGCGGGGGAGTGATCCCGAGCGTGGACGCGCGCGAGCTCGAGCAGTGGGGCGTAAGGAAGGTCTTCGGTCCGGGCAGCTCAGCCGAATCATTGATGACTTTCATCCGGGAGAATGCAGTCGTCAACTAACTCTCGACTAATTATTGATATGCGCTTCAAAACCCGACTGTTTGTAATTCTATTGTTGGCCGGCTTGGCGGGCGTTTTCTCTTTTTTGCTGGTTGACCTATCAGCGTTAGTAGCAAACTTCACCTTACCGGCGGGAACAAAGATTCCGACGTTTACGCCAGTATTGAAACTTTTAAGTCTTATTCAGCCCGCAATCATTTTGTCGGTCGCGGTTCTGGTCGGCGTGGGACTTGCTTCCAAAGTCGGATTGTCGTCGCCTGTGGCTGAAGCGGCGGCTTCCGGTGGACAGATGAGTTCGGCCCTCAAACCGCAAATTGTTCCGGGCTTAATTGGTGGTCTGGCTGGTGGCATTGCCGTTGTTTTATCCGCGTTGTTGTCGAAACCGTTTTTGCCGCCTGAAGTGGTGCCGCGAATCGCTGAATTAGGCAGACTCCTTCCCCTGCCGACGCGCCTGCTTTATGGCGGGATAACCGAAGAATTGTTGCTTCGTTGGGGATTGATGACGCTACTGGTATGGGCAGCGTGGCGGCTCCTTCAAAAAGGAAACAACAAACCGAAACCCACGTATTTTGTGGTCGCGATTCTGATTTCGTCGCTGATCTTTGGCATCGGTCATCTGCCAATCGCCTTTTTGTTAGTTCGCGAAGCTACTGCGGCTTTGATATTTCATGTCATCGCTGCCAATTCGGTTTTCGGTTTGATTGCTGGCTATCTCTATTGGAAGAGAGGCCTTGAGTCAGCGATGATTGCTCATATGTTGGCTCACGTCGTTATGCTCACGGCAAGTTATTTGGGAGCGTATTTTTAGTTTTGCCGTCTGTCGCTTTTGACACGCACGGCGGGACAAAGAATTAAGGATTGTCGTCGCGCGATCGTTCTGATCAAAGGACGGGCCGGTTTACGATGGCGAGGGCCGACGTGCCTCCGCGCTGATAGACATTTGGCGCTTAAAACAACGGAGCGATCATGAAGCAGACCACTCGATGGATATTTGCGTTCACAACCGCACTCATCTTCTGCTCGTCCTTCTTTTTGCAGGACGGTCCAAAGGCGGCGTCGAGTGCGGTGTTGCAGACAGCAGCACCTGCCGCGCCGGATGCGGCATGGTGGGTCAACGACACTAAAGCCGGCGGCATCTCGACGCCCCGCTACGGTGGCGTGGGGCGCGTCTCGCGTTACATCACCCTCAGAGACGGCGTGCGTCTGGCTCTCGACATCTATCTCCCGCAAGGGCTTGAAGCGGGAACTCGCCTTCCGACTATTCTGGAGCAGACGCGCTATCACCGCTCACTGGAACTCCGTCCCGAACTCCGCGATTCGCTGGATAAGCCGTCGAGGAAGATCACCGAATTTGTAACACGCGGTTACGGCTACGTGGTGGTGGACGTTCGCGGCACGGGCGCCTCATTCGGCAGCCGGCGGATGGAGTTTATGCCGGACGAGGTTCGTGACGGCGGCGAAGTAGTGGATTGGATCATCAAACAGCCCTGGTCCGATGGCAAGGTCGGGGCGACGGGCGTTTCCTATGTCGGCACGACCGCCGAGATGCTCCTGGTAAACACTCACCCGGCGGTCAAGGCCATCGTCCCGCAATTCTCACTCTTCGACAGCTACACCGACATCGTCTTTCCGGGTGGCGTCCCGATGACATGGTTTACCAAAGTCTGGGGACAAGCGGTCGGCAACATGGACCGAAGCGTGTTTACCGAGCAGGCACGACAGCGGGTCGTCGGGGTTCGCCCGGTAGATGAGGACCCCGACCGTCGGCTGCTGGCCGAGGCCATCCGAGCGCATGCACCCAACGCTGATGTCTATACCCAGGTTTCGGCGATCACGTTCCGTGATGATCGGGGGCCGTCCGGATGGACGTTTGATGAGATCAGTCCCCATGCCTACCGGGCAAAGCTAAGAAAGTCCGGCGCGACTATTTACAGTTATAGCGGCTGGTACGACGGTGCGTACCAGCGTGCCGCCATAGAGCGATTCCTGACGGTTCGCAACCGCGGCGGGCGGCTGGTGCTCGGCCCATGGACTCATGGCGGAGCATTTTATTTCAGCCCATCACTCGGCTCGCGGCGATCAAGCTTTGACCACACGAGCGAACTGCTGCGATTCTTCGATTACCACCTGAAAGGCATCAAAACCAGCATTGCCGGCGAAGCGCCCGTGCATTACTACACGATGGGCGAAGACAAATGGCACTCGGCGAGCACCTGGCCCCTGCCGCAGACGAAGGTCGAGACATGGTTTTTCGGAAGCGGCAACACACTTGGTAGAACACGCCCGAAAGACCGCGGCGACGACGCTTACAAAGTTGATTACTCCACCGTGACGGGAGCTTCGTCACGGTGGAACACGCTGATCGGCGGTCCGGCGGTAATTTATCCTGACCGCGCCGCCGAAGACGGCAAGTTACTCACTTACACCTCCGTGCCGCTTGAGCAGGACATCGAGGTAACGGGCCATCCGGTTGTTAGCCTGTTCGTCAGCTCGACCGCCGCCGACGGGCAGTTCTTCGTGTACCTCGAGGAAGTGGACGAACAAGGCCATGTGCGTTATGTGACCGAAGGCGATCTCCGAGCGATCCACCGAAAGGTCAGCAAGGCCCGACCGCCCTACAAAACATTCGGGCCCTATCGCACTTATCTGCGACGCGACGCATGGCCGCTCGTTCCGGGACGGGTTGCCGAACTCTCCTTCGATCTGCTTCCAACGTCGATTCTGTTCCGCAAGGGATGCCGCATTCGAGTCGCCATCGCGGGGGCAGACAAGGATCATTTCGAACCGCTCCCCGGCGACCCGCCGGCAGTTCGGGTCTATCGTGGCGGCGTCTATGCGTCGCGCATAGATTTGCCGGTAATTGCGCGAAAGTAGTCGAACCGTTTGGTTATGGTGGCAATCGTACGGATAGCGCCGTCTGCATGCGGGTGATAAATGAAGAACTGAAATTGTTGAAAAAGTAGTTGGGCAGACGCACGATCAGTTCCAAGACTCAAACCCGGAAATGGCAGGAAGCATGTCTCAACTGCTTGCGACAGTGTTTGCATTAATGCTAATCGGTCTTACCAGTTGTAGCCGATTATCTGCTGTGGAGGATTCACATATGACTGCTGATTTGGAACGTCTCAATCAGATCTGGGAGCAAGCTTGGCTAGACAAGGATGTAGCGCTGGTCGAAAAACTGATGGCAGATGAGTATCTGTTCATCGCCCCCAACGGCCAGATGCTGGATCGCCAGGCCATCCTCAAGATCATTCGGTCGCCCAGCTATCACTTAGACAGCGGCACGCGCACCGAAGTGATAATCAAACCTGTCGGGGAGGATGCCGCCGTGGTTGTACATCGCTCGCAAGCGGAGGGCAAGTTGGAGGGGAAGTCCTTCAAAGATGACCACAGATGCACAATGCTATGTGTCCGGCGTGGCGGTGAGTGGCGAGTGATATTAGAGCAGTGTTCGCCAAACAATCAATGAAGCATTCTTATAGAAATGAGTTCGTACTCGTCGCAGGCTATGACATCGCCAAAGAAGGACGGATTGCTGACCAGGCAATCTAACCTGGGAGATAGATGGACGCATCTCGGCTAGCAATGCAGATTACTAAGGAGCATCGCAGTACGTATGAGCGCGACGGTGTGGTTTGTGTCAGAGGTGCCTTTTCACCCGCGTGGCTCGCGTTTCTGGCAGGCGCAGCGGAAGAGGCCATTGCTTCACCGGGGCCTCAAGCGGAGGAATACGTTACGAACGGAGGTTCGGGCCGGTTCTTCGGAGACGTAGAGCTTTCATTGCGACTACCCAAGTTTCGACGCTTTGCGCTGGAATCGCCTGCGGGTGAGATCGCGGGACGGATGATGGGCGCCTCACGCGTGAACTTCTTCTACGATCAGTTGCTGATCAAGGAACCTGGGACCTCCGAGCGGACGCCCTGGCACCAGGACCAACCATACTGGGCAGTCAGCGGTTATCAGATCTGTTCGGTTTGGTTGCCGCTCGATCCGATTGATGAAGACTTGAGTGTGGAGTACGTATGTGGCAGCCATCGGTGGCCTGAGTTCAGCCCCTATCACTTTGTCGATGGAAGTCCTTACGCAGACACGGGTCTGCCTCCACTTCCCGACATCGAAGCCAATCGTCGGAAATACAAGATTGCGCGGTTTGCCATGCAGCCCGGAGATTGCCTGGTGTTCCAGGCAATGATCGTTCACGGGGCGCCCGGAAACACAGGACGAAACCGCAGGCGGGCGCTCACGACGCGATGGACTGGAGACGACGCGCGCTACTGCCAACGTCCAGGTGAGGTTGCCATTCCAACTCAGGACCCTGGATTGAACCACGGAGACCGGCTTGACTCCGAACGGTTCCCACTCGTTTGGACCGCTTGATCAAGGAGGCATTCTCAAGATCAAGTTGAATTGCGTAACGCGATAGTTTGATTAAGAGGATGATGGTTATGGAAAATTTTGAAACTCCATATATCTCCATCACGGATGCAATAGCCAGCCATGCCAAGTGGCGTCCACACAAAACCGCTATTGTCTGCGCGGGTGAAAGACGCACTTGGGGCGAGTTCAATAGAGCCATCAACCGTGCGGCCAATGGTCTTCTTCAAGCCGGTTTGCAGAAAGGCGAGAAGGTCAGTGCTCTGACGGTTAACAGTATCGAGATGCTGGAGATCATGATGGGTGCGGTCAAAGCCGGTGGCGTTATTGTTCCGCTCTCGGTAATGCTCACCGCCGAATCAGTCGCGGCGATGATCAATGACTCAGACTCGCGGTTCGTCTTCGCGGGCACGCCCTTCGTGGGAGCGATTGATTCAATCAGAGGCGAGCTGCTCAATATCCCGCCCGAAGCCTTCTTCGTCGTCGGGAACGAAACTGAAGACTGGAGCAACTATCAGAGCTGGCGAGACGGCTTTCCCGCCGTGCCGCCATCTGTTCATTTAACTCCCGACGACGACTTCAATCTCATTTATAGTTCGGGTACCACGGGGACGCCGAAGGGCATCGCTCATACGCACTACGCGCGCCAACAAACCGCTTACATACTCGCAATCGAGTTTAGCTTCGATCTGAACTCCATTGCCCTGATCACGACGCCGCTCTTTGCTAACGGCACCTGGATCATGATGCTGCCGTCGCTCACTATCGGCTCGGCGATGGTCCTCATGCCGCAGTTCGATCCGAAAAACTTTCTTTGTCTTGTCGAGCGCGAGCGTTGCACGCACACGTTCATGGTCCCTACGCAGTACATCGCGACCATGGACGTGCCCGAGTTTGACCAATTCGATCTCAGTTCGCTCAAGACACTGCTCTCCGCAGGCGCTCCGTTGCGCGCCGACACGAAGGCGCGAATGTTGCAGAGTTTTGGTAATGGAGTTTTCGAGTTGTATGGGCTTACCGAAGGAATCGCGACCAGGCTCAGGCCTGAGGACATGGAGAGCAAGCTCTCATCTGTCGGAACCACGATTTTCGGCGGCGACATACGCATCATTGACGAGACGGGCCGCGAACTCCCATGCGGCGAAGCGGGCGAAATTGTCGGCTACAGCTCCGCGCTGATGCGCGGCTACTACAAAAAGCCCGAAGAGACTTCGGCTGCCGTCTGGAAGGATGAGGCGGACCGTAGCTACTTGTGCACCGGAGACGTTGGCAAGCTCGACGAAGACGGCTTTCTCTATATCCTCGACCGCAAGAAGGACATGATTCTTTCGGGCGGCGTCAACGTCTTCCCGAAGGATATTGAAGAGGCGGTCTCGCGTCACCCCGAAGTCGCGGATGTTGCCGTCATCGGCGTCCCGCACGACAAGTGGGGAGAGACGCCGCTTGCCCTCGTCATTAAAAGGCCTGGCTCAAAGCTTCCGGCTGAAGAGCTGACGCTGTGGGCCAACGAGCGCCTGGCCAAGCACCAGCGCCTCAGTGGCGTCGAGTTTCGTGACGAACTGCCGCGCAATGCCCTCGGAAAGGTTCTGAAGAAAGAACTGCGTGAGCCGTATTGGCGCAAAGAGGAGTTGGGGTAAACCCGCTTTAGCACTCGCTATTTCAAAAGGAGAAGATTATGACAAAGTTCCTGAGCGCGACAGCGCTGTTAGTGCTTTTGATTTCGACCGTCGCGACGGCGCAGTGGGCTGTTAAGCTGCCGCAGCCCACAGGCCCTTATTCGGTCGGCACCGCTTACTTTGATTTTGTAGATGAGACTCGCCCTGAATCGTTCACCGACGATCCTAAAGACCACCGCGAGCTTCTTGTGCGCCTCTGGTATCCGGCGCAGCCCGCAGCGGGAACCAAGTCCGAGCCTTTTTGGGGAAAGGACACTAAAGAAGTCGGGCAACGACTGGCGGAGTTCATGCGGCTACCAAAGACTGCGTTCGATGATCTCGCTGTTATTCAATCGCACGCGTACCTGGACGCGCCGTTGCTCAAATCCAAATCATCTTACCCGGTGCTGGTCTTCTCGCACGGTTACATCCCCGGCTTTCTCGGCCAGAACACTGTGCAGATGGAGGAGTTGGCCAGTCATGGCTATATCGTGTTCAGCATCGGCCACACTTACGAGACGGTGGTCAACATTTTTCCCGACGGACGGGCCGTGCCTTTCAACATGCCCGGGCTGCAAGCATTTGCCAAAGAGCTGGGAAACACTCGCGAGATGAATACAAAATATGCCGCCGCGGCAGACCTTGCCGAGAAAGAAGCGATCATGCGAAAAATGCTCGCCGGCATGCCTACTTTCAGCGAGAGCCTCAAGATATGGACCGCCGACACGCTGTTTGTTCTCGACGAGCTGGAAAAGATGAACTCTGGCAAACGGAAAAGCATGTTTGTCAAAAAACTGGATCTGAAACGCACCGGCGTTTTCGGAATGTCGTTCGGCGGCTCGACCGCCGGCCAGGTTTGCGCGGTCGATAACCGTTGCAAAGCGGGAATCAATCTGGATGGGCAGCAATACGGCGACCTCGATCATCCGCTGGAACACCCGTTTATGTTCCTGCACAGCGAAGACGCCGGAAATCTCAACCGTCTCTTTTTTGAGCGGGCCAGGAACGACGCCTACTACGTTGTCGTGAAGGGGACGAAGCACTTCAACTACTCGGACTTTTCCTTGTTTTCACCTGACTACAAAAAGGCCGGCATTCTCGGAGCCATCGATGGGGCGCGGATGGAAAAGATCACCAGTGAGTACGTCCTGGCGTTCTTTGACAAGTATCTAAAGGGTAAGGATGCTCCACTGCTGAAAGGACCTCCGGCTAACTATCCTGAGGTCGAGTTCAAGTCACACGGCCGCCAACCGAAATGAAGGAAAACTAAGGTTTGGTGATGTCCGTCTGCGTCACCCATACCGACGCGTATCTTTAACAGTGCCGTGGAGGCCCAATGCTCATCATCGAACGAAGAAAAGCGGTCTTACTTCTTACACTCAATCGTCCCGAAAAACGTAATTCTCTGTCGCCTGACTTGATTAGTCTCCTGGCGAAAACATTGACTGTGACGAAGGACGATGAACTTCTGAATGTTGTAGTCATCACCGGCGCGGGTTCAAGTTTCTGCGCGGGACTCGATCTGATGCACCTGCTCAGTCTAGACGTTGAAGGCAAAGTCGCATACCTGCAAACTGCCTTTGCGCTCTTTCAACAAATCTACACTTTGCCACAGCCGGTCATCGCTGCGATTAACGGGCCGGCAATGGCTGGCGGGTTTGAGCTCGCGGCCCATTGTGATCTTCGCATGTGTGCGCCGGAAGCAAGATTCGCGCAGACGGAGATCCTGTTGGGTCTGACTCAGATCATGTACCCGCTCTACAAAGTTATCGGCCTTGGCCGAGCGAAAGAGTTGGCTTTGACCGGTGAAGCGATTTCGGCGGAAGAGGCCCATCGAATTGGACTGGTAAATCATGTGTATCCGCGAGATGAGTTGCTTGACCGGGCCCTGAAATTGGCCCAGTCGCTGGCCGACAAACCGCGCCAAGCGTTGTTTGAAACGAAACGCCTAAGCCGTGAGTTGATCGAACTGGATGAAAAATCGGCATTGAAGCGAATGTTTGAGGCCATCAGCGAAAGGATCAGATCGGAAGAACATACGCGCGAGGTTGAGAAATACGTCGAACGACTCGGGCATCAAAAATAATGTCGGAGATCCAATATCAAGATGCATCCTCTGCCAGCTTTCGACGAGGCCAACACTAACGCCAAGAGAGGTCCTGGACTGGTGGGTGGAGGTAGGTGGCAGCAAGCTCCGGGTAAAGAGAAAGGGAAACGATCGATGACACTTCGACACTGTGAGCAGATTGGAAGAAGGATTGCGCGCTTGTCCTGGCTGGCGGCGGTCAGCTTTCTTCTCCTCGCGGCGACGCTTAACGGGCAAACGCCATCCGATCTCAGCCAGGACTTTGAAGCAACCGATCGGATGATAGCGATGCGTGACGGCGTGAAGCTGCACACGGTGATCTACGCGCCGAAAAGGATGCGCGACGCCTTGCCGATCCTCTTTACGCGGACGCCTTACGGTATCGACGGCGCGGCGGGGACTTTCAACACGAGACTAAGGGAAGCGGCCGAAGAAGGGTACATCTTCGCGTTTCAAGATATACGCGGCCGTTACAAATCCGAAGGGCAGTTCGTCATGCAACGCCCTCCGCGCGACGCGGGCGACTCGAAGGCGATTGACGAGGGGACGGACGCTTACGACACGATCGACTGGTTGGTCAAAAATGTGCCGCGCAACAACGGCCGTGTCGGGATGATGGGGACTTCTTACCCCGGGTGGCTTGTGGTAATGGCGGTGCTCGACCCGCACCCGGCGCTGAAAGCCGTCACGGAGGAGGCTACTCCGGCGGACATGTTCCTCGGAGACGACTTTCACCACAACGGCGCTTTTCGTTTGAGCTACGGTTTCGAATATGCGTTTGAGTTGGAATCTTCAAAGGTGGATACCAACTTCAAATTCGACCGGTATGACACATTCGAGTGGTACTTGAATCTTGGCGCGCTTTCAAACGCCGACGCCAAATACTTTCACGGCAACCTGCCGACATGGAATAACTTTGTGGAACATCCGAATTATGACTGGTTCTGGAAAAAGCAGGCGCTCGTTAATCAACTAAAGCGCGTGACGGTGCCGATCATGCACGTTGCTGGCTGGTGGGATCAGGAAGATTTCTACGGACCCGTGACGGCTTACCAGACATTAGAGAAGACGGACACCAATCATATGAACTATCTAGTGGTTGGGCCGTGGAATCACGGCGGGTGGTCTCGCACGGTCGGGAACAAATTGGGAAACATTGATTTTGAGAGCGACACGAGCCAGTACTTCCGCCAAAACATACAGACACCTTGGTTCGCCTATTTTTTGAAGGACAAAGGAAAGTTGAACCAACCAGAGGCCCTGACCTTTCAGACCGGCGCGAACAAGTGGGTCTCGTATGATGCATGGTCTCCGCGCCGGAACACGGCGCAGCGTAATCTCTACTTCCGCAATGACGGACACCTCTCGTTTGATCCGCCGCCGCGAGAAGGTTCGCGGGAATTCGACAGTTACGTTTCCGACCCGGCTCATCCCGTGCCTTACAGGCCGCGTCCGGTTGAACCTACATATAACCCTGCCGATTTAGGCGGCTCTCGTTGGTCCACCTGGCTGCTCGAAGATCAACGCTTCGTCGCGAACCGCCCCGATGTAGTCGCTTGGGTAACGGAACTTCTGAAGGACGATGTGGTGATCGCCGGCGACATTGTCGCGCACTTGTTCGCTTCGACCTCCGGCACGGACAGCGACTTCGTCGTTAAGCTGATCGACGTGTATCCCGAGCAGTATCCCAAAGACCCAAAGATGGGTGGCTATCAATTGATGATCGCTGGTGAAATCTTGCGAGGCAGGTTTCGCAAGAGTTTTGAGAAGCCCGAGTTTATCAGGTCCAATCAAGTCAACGAGTATTCAATCGACCTCCATACCAATGCTCATTCTTTTTTGCAGGGACACCGGATCATGGTGCAGGTTCAAAGCACTTGGTTTCCTCTCTACGATCGTAACCCGCAGAAATTTGTAGCGAACATATTTCTGGCGAAAGATGGCGACTTTCAATCCGCGACCCAGCGAATCTTTCGCTCAAGTCGTTTCCTATCGCACGTGACGATACCGATTGTGACTCAAACTGCAGCGGCATTGCGTTCATCGAGGAATGGAAAGGGACAGCGATGATGGGCGGCCGGAAAGTCTTCGTGGTTGGCGTCGGGATGACCAAGTTTGAGAAGCCGTTCTCAAGGGAATGGAGCTATCTCGACATGGTTAAAGAGGCTGGGACGAAAGCATTGAACGATGCCGGGCTTACTTACGAGTCCATTGAGCAGGCGAGCGTCGGTTACTGTTTTGGAGACTCGACTAGCGGTCAGCGCGCTGTCTATGAACTGGGTCTCACCGGCATTCCGATTTACAACGTGAATAACAACTGCGCGACCGGCTCGACGGCCCTTTTCATGGCGAAGCAGTTCGTCGAAGGCGGCATCGCTGACTGCGTTCTGGCGGTTGGTTTCGAGAAGATGGAGAAGGGGGCGCTGGCATTAAACACAGCGGGCGCCGCACACCCACTTTCTCGCCACCTCGAATCAATGGCTCAACTAGGAGGACAATCGGATGCGCCGCCTGCCTCGCAGTTGTTCGGCAACGCCGGGCGCGAGCACATGGAAAGGTACGGGACCAGGCCCGAACATTTTGCGAAGATCGGTCAAAAGAATCACCGCCACTCCGTCAACAATCCGTATGCGCAGTTCCAGCATGAATACTCGCTTGAAGACGTTCAAAAATCGCCGATGATTTATGAACCGCTGACGAAGCTGCAATGTTGTCCGACTTCAGACGGTGCGGCGGCGGCGATTCTCGCCAGCGAGGAGTTTGTCAAAAAGCATGAACTCGAGCAACAAGCCGTCGAGATTGTCGGCATGGCGATGGCGACCGATCTGCCGAGCACTTTTGACGAACGAAGCTCGATCAAGCTTGTCGGCTATGACCTGACAAGCAAAGCCGCGCAGAAGGTTTACCAGCAATCCGGTCTGGGGCCGGAAAACGTCGACGTGATCGAGTTGCATGACTGTTTTTCCGTTAACGAGTTAATTACTTATGAAGCGCTCGGCCTGTGTGACGAAGGCCGGGCCGGCGAGTTGATCGACTCCGATGCGATGACGTACGGCGGACGTTGGGTGGTGAATCCTTCCGGCGGACTGATTTCCAAAGGCCATCCGCTCGGGGCAACCGGGCTGGCGCAATGCGCCGAACTCAACTGGCAACTGCGCTGGCAGGCCGGCAAGCGTCAGGTCGAAGGCGCGAAAGTCGCGCTTCAACACAATCTTGGTCTGGGCGGAGCGGCCGTCGTGACGATGTACGCCCGACCGCAATGGTCGAGTTGAGATGTCGCGCAAGATAGTTATATTCATTCCTGATATAAGAACTATTGTCCGGAGGGTCAACTAATGAAAAAGACACTTGTTGCAATGATGCTTGGGTTATTGTTTGTGGCCGTCTCGTTTGGTCAAACAGAGCTTGAGAAGTATGTCGGGCAGTACCAGGTGACAGGCGTTCCCTTGCTGATCACTGTGACAGTTGACGGCGGCAAGCTGGCGATACAGGCTACGGGGCAACCAAAGGTGGATCTTGAGCTGGTCTCCGGCGAGAACTACGCAATGAAGGGGACGCCCATCAAGTTAACCTTTCAAAAGGACGCCGCGGGAAAGGTGACGGGGATGATCGTGCACCAGGCGCCAGGTGTGGATGTGCCGGCGCCGAAGATCAACTCGTCGTCGGAGGCCCCTCGGGACAAATCGCCTCACAAGAGTGAGTCTGTCACAGCAAACGGCATCAAGATGCACTATCTAGACTGGGGCGGCACGGGCGACGTGATCATCCTGCTCACCGGGTTTGGCAACGACGCACACGTTTTTGACGACTTTGCTCCCAGCTTTACGGACAAGTTTCACGTCATCGGCCTGACACGCCGCGGCTTTGGCGAGACGGATCGGCCCGCCTCCGGGTATGAAACGGCGACGCGAGTCGAGGACGTCAGGGCATTTATGGATGCTCTGAAAATCACGCGGGCGACGCTCGTGGGGCATTCGCTCGCCGGTGATGAGATGTCGCTATTTGCGAGTCTGTACCCAAAACGCGTCATAAAAATGGTCTATCTCGACGCCGCCTACGACAGGACAACAAACTTTTCGTGCGCCGAAGAGCTGCCGGAAGGGGCCGGGCCGCCCAGCGCTATTCGTATGATGCGCGAGGCCATGAACTGCCCGGGCTGGGCCGATATCATCGCCAAGGATATGCCCCCGCCCGATGTGTACAACGTTCAGGTGTCGACGATGAGATCAGCCTCGCAGTTCCGTCCACCCTACAAAAAGATAAAGACTCCGGCCCTTGCCGTCTACGCAGATCCCGACGTCGTACAGGCGGGCGCAAACCTCGACGGAGAAAAACGCAAGAAAATGGAGGCCTATTGGAAAGAGAAGCGGGCACCAATGGCGCGGGCCAGCATCGAGCAGTTTCGCAAAGAGATGAAAAATGGCCAGGTCGTGGAGATTAAAGGCGCCACGCATTATGTATTCGTCGGGGCTTTCAAGGACCAGGTGATTACACTCGTGAGGGATTTCCTGGCGAACTGATCCAAAGTGGCTGAGTAACCGAGTTTCAGATTTCCTCATGGTGCGTTCGTTTTCTTGAGGCCAGTCACTAATGCGCCCTGGGTTATCGGCGAATCGGAGTCGTAGACCGCCGCCGCTTGACTTGCAGGCCGCCTTCGGAGGCTGTTAGTGAAACGAAATATTTTCGATGAGGATCATCGCATCTTTAGCGATTCATTCCGCGAGTTCGTGAAGCGGGAGATCACGCCCTTTCACGAGCAGTGGGAGAAGGATGGCATGGTTCCCAGGGAGGTATGGCGGAAAGCGGGCGAGCACGGGTTCTTGTGCATGTGTGTCCCGGAGGCGTATGGCGGTGCGGGTGTGGCCGATTACCGCTACAACCTGATCGTGAACGAAGAGTTGACGCGCGCAGGTGCTTCCGGCCCCGGCTTTTCGCTCCAGAGCGATGTCGTGTTGCCTTACCTGCTCAGCTTTGCTAACGAACAGCAGAAACGCCGCTGGCTGCCCGGCATGGTCAGCGGCGAAGTACTTACTGCGATCGCGATGACCGAGCCGGGTGCAGGCAGCGATCTGGCGGCCATCCAAACGACGGCTGTGCGAGACGGAGATCATTATCTGCTCAACGGCAACAAGACATTTATCACCAATGGGATTCAGAGTGACCTGTTGATCGTCGTGGCGAGAACCAGCCGGGAGGAACGCCCCCACCGGGGCATCAGTCTGTTAGTGGTCGAGCGCGGCATGGAGGGCTTTGCACGCAGCAAAAAGCTCAAAAAAATCGGCCTGACGGCTCAGGACACCGCCGAGCTTTTTTTCAGTCAGGTCAAAGTCCCGCGAGAGAATCTTCTCGGTGAAGAGGGCAAAGGATTCAGCTACCTGATGAAGGAGCTACCGCAGGAGTGGCTCTTGATCGCCCTTACCGCGATGGCCGCCGCCGAAACCGCACTTGAGTGCACAGTTAAATATTGTCAGGAACGAAAAGCCTTCGGACAGCCAATCGGCAAGTTTCAGAACTCGAGCTTCAAGCTCGCCGAGATGAAGACGGAGATTGAGATCGGCAGAGTCTTCGTTGACCGTTGCGTGATGGAGCACAACGCAGGAAACCTGAAGACCGAAGAGGCCTCGATGGCGAAGTGGTGGACAACTGAACTGCAAAAGCGCGTCGTGGATCAATGCCTGCAATTGCACGGCGGTTATGGCTACATGCACGAGTATCCGATTGCTAAAGCCTTCCTTGACGGACGCGCATCGACGATCTATGGCGGTTCGACAGAGATCATGAAGGAGATGATCGGGCGGGCAATGGGATTTTAGTTGTACCATTGAACTTCTTGCCACGCCCACTTTTCTCGATCACGCTTCCTATCGTGACAGCATAGACAATAGGGCGTTCAACGGCATTCTGATGCAGTTTTGATAGATACTTAGAATGTTGGGCTGCTGCGCTAGGAAGTTAACAAAGCAATACAAGTGCAGAGTAGCGGAGACCAACAATGAGCGTAAAGAAGAGATTCAAGACAGTAGACGATTACATTGAAAGTCAGCCAGGGGATACCAGGAGGACTCTGTTGGCATTGCGGGCAATCATATTGAAAGCAGTTCCTGATGCCACAGAACTGTTCAATTACGACATCCCGGCCTACGCATTAGTGAAAGGCGGGAAACGAGACAAGCAAATCATGATTGCCGGGTACAAGACCTTTGCTGGCTTTTACACTGGCACCGGCATCTTGGGGCATTTTTCAAAAGAACTGGCAGGCTATAAAGTCGGAAAGGCATCCGTGCAGTTCCCCAACAACCGGCCCTTGCCCAAGACTTTAATTATTGAAATTATCAAGTTCAAAAAAAAGACTTCAACGGATTCGTCAAAATCGTAAGCGATTCGGAACCGAGGTCGAGCATGCTACATGCACGAGTACCCGATTGCCAAAGCCCTCCTTGATGGACGCGCGTCCACGATCTACGGC
>JBOGOP010000070.1:0-20462 GCA_050747225.1 Pyrinomonadaceae bacterium | reverse complement strand
AGCATGAGGGCGGTTTCCCGCATGCTAATTCACACGGCTAGATTGAAAAACAAGAGCGGAGAACGAATAGTTATCTTTCATTACCCATGGGGCGACGGCGTTGAAGCTACAAAGTCTTACCAACTCGTTCGCCAGGGCGCGCGACTAATGGGACGCCAAGGTATCATTGATTGCCAATTCGGTAAATTAAGATCGTGCTGGTGTAGTGATGCAATTTGAGCTTGGCCGCCGTTTCTCATTAACACCGCGGCTTCAGCCCGGTGGTTGGCGATCGAGCCCGAAAGGAAACCGTTTAAACGGTTTTCGGTTATGTCAGGAACCAAAGCCACCGCGCTAAAGCGACGGTGCTAATGAGATAGGAAAAGCAACAGCACAAGTACTCGCGCGGCGGTACCCGCTTAATCTCAATTTCTCTGAACTCTGCACGTGCCAGTGTAATTTAGTGATTTCGCTGATCGTATCTCCGATCATGGACTTGCGGATGTCGACCTGCTCAATGCCTGCGGCATATCAGCGACCGTGTAGGCCATGACAGCCATTGCCGCGACGCACAGTGCGAGTTCCTGCGGATTGACTTTATCCAGGGTGTCGGCCTCCGAGTGGTGAATCTCGAAGTACTTAGTCCCGTCCACATTGAGACTCGCGCCGACCACCCCCTCCTTCATCACTGGGTTAATGTCTGTGCCGCCGCCGTTGGCCGCGATGCGGTTCGCTCGGATCCCGGCCAGGAGTTTGGCGATCTCGATGAAGTTAGCTCGTGCTTGCGGTGGAGCAGTTGTCGCGAGACCGAAACCTTCGGGACGATAGCAACCGGAATCAGACTCAATAACCAAAACGTGGTTTGCAATTTCGGCTCGATGCGCATCGCGATAAGCGTCACCGCCGCGCGCTCCGTTCTCCTCGTTAGTGAAGAGCACCACACGAATTGTCCGGCGCGGTCGCAGCCCGAGTTCCTTGAGCAGTCTCACCGCTTCCCAGGCGATGATCACACCGCCGCCGTCGTCCTGAGCGCCCTGGCCGACGTCCCACGAATCGAAGTGCCCGCCAAGCAAAATAACTTCGTCCGGTTTCTCCGAACCTTTCAGTTCGGCGACGACGTTGGCCGACTCAGCATCGGGCAGAAACCTGGCTTCCATCTTGAGTCGCAGCTTCGGCCGCTCGCCGCGGTCATTCATTCGCTGCAACAACTCCGCGCCTTCGATCGTGATCGCCGCGGTGGGAATCTTAGGTTGCTTCTCGTCATAGGTCATCGCGCCGGTGTGCGGCGACTGGAGACTCACAGGCGTGATGGAGCGTACCAGTGCGGCCACCGCACCATAGCGCGAGGCGCGCGAAGCACCCGAGCCGCGATACCTGACCGTTTCGCCGTAAGTAACAAACGGCACGTTGTAGACGACGATCTTTCCGCGTACACCTTCGCCGAGTGCTTCGAGTTCATCGAAACTGCGCACCACGACCGCTTCTGCGGTGATCCCCTCAGGCGGCGTGCTAACGCTATTGCCCAAACCGAGCAGCGACAATTTGCGCGGCTCCGGACTGATCATCTCCAGACTCTCCGCGCCGCGCACCCAGTGTGGCACCATCACTTTTTCCGCGCGTACGTTATCCAGTCCGTCGCTCTTCATTTCCGTGACGGCCCATGCGATCGCGCGTTCTAAATTCTTCGAGCCGCTGAGGCGATTGCCGATGCGATCGGTTAGGTATGCGAGGCGCGCATAAGCCCGATCACTTGTCAGCGCAGCTCCGATGATGCGCCCGGCGGGCAGGCGGTAGTCGTCGATCTTAACGGTTGGTGGCGGCAACGGCACCGGCGTCGGAGTCGGCGACGGGGAAGGAGATGGCGACGCGGACTGCTGCGATGCGGGGGCTGTAAGCTGTTGTTGTTTCGCCGCCGATCGCAGCGGACGTGGTGACGCGAAGGTCGATATGAGAATCAAGGCAGAGATAACTGCGAACGTTTGTAGCGAAAGTGTTAGGCGCAATGCAGAGTGCCCTCCATGATGACTTAGGGAGATTATTAGAAGTTGAACTGCCGATTAACCCCCATAGTTTAGCCGATTTGAGAACCAATCGGTGAGTGGACCGAATCTTACGGTGTTAGTGCAGGTAGCCCCATTAGCACCGTGGCTTAACGTATTCGAGGCGTTGCAAACGGTTCATGCTGTCGGCGGTCCTATCTGACATGCGTATCCGCAGATTACATAGCGCTGATGTTAGCCGCAACCAAATGCGCTGCCGAAAGAAGGCATTCAACCAGCCTGCGAAGCTGGCGGAAAGAGTGATAGCCCCAGGCGATGGCGCAGCCGAGCCTGGGAATCAACATCAGACACGGCACCCAGCCCACGAAAGTGGGCGACAGACAAAACAGGCAACCGTTAACCTTGGCCAGATCAAAATGGACGATCAAATAGCCACTTAGCGACATCTGTCGCCAGCTTCGCAGGCTCAGTCAGATTTGCAGTTTTGACCCCAGGCTCGGCTGCGCCATCGCCTGGGGCTATCACTCTGTCCGCCAGCTTACCAGGCTCCTCGAAAGCTTTCACTCAGATTGCGCCCCGTCAATACAGCTCAGAACCTTGCCGACAAGAAGTTGAGCATCTGTATTACAGATTACGCATATTTAAGAAACAGGTGAGGGGACGATCAGGCTTCTTGTTCACTACCAGTTGCTGTCGTCGGTTCAGCCACAGTTGCAGCTTTCGGCCTCGCGTACTGATCAAGCCCGAACCCAAGGAAGACCGTTACGAATATGAACGCAGCAGAGAAGAAGTATGGTGATGAAACGCCTAAATGATCGTACGACCAGCCGAAGAACAGTGGCGCAACGATGCGCGCCACGCCGCCATACGTTTGTTGCATTCCCATATACAGGCCACGCTCTCTTTGGCTGGTGACCCGCGACAGCAATGCCGTCACGCAGGGGAAAGTGAAGGCAGTACCCAGCGGTAGTAATGCGACCGCAATTCCCAACATTCCCAGATTTCGCGATAAAGGCATCCCCAGAGTGCCGGCAGTCAGAAGCACGAGACCCAGACGTGAGAGGTTTGCTTCGCCCAACCAATCAACCATGCGCCCGAGCAAGAGAACTCTCGTGAAGACCGAAATCGATCCAACGTACATGAAAAAATAACCGATGGTTTGCTCAGTGACCTGGAAGCGGTTGTTCAAAAAAAGCGCGAGGACTGAAAAGCTTCCCTGAAATGAGCCGATGGCGATGGCATAGATCCAGATGAGACGCGACGCCGGTTCACCTGAATGGGAGACCACACCCCAGATCGTCTGAAGCGAGGTGCGGCTTTTTTCTCCCTCTTTAAGTGGCTCGTGTACTACGCGGGATTCGGTGAGGTAGCGCGCGGCGAACGCAATGTTGATTAGACAGAGTGCGGCCGCGAGGATGCCCGGCGCCGAGTGTCCCATCTTCAGTGTCGAAGGCCCTGGCAGCAGATCATATTTGCCCAGGGTGATCGCAAATGAACCGAGTACCGGTCCGAGCGCCACACCAAGATTGGTGGTGGCCGAGAGCCAGCCGAGCGCCCGCGCGCGATCTTTCGGATCGGTGGAGTCAGCTACATACGCCTGAATGACACCGACGGTGCCGCCGCCCGCGCCTTGCACCAGGCGTGATAAAAACAACAAGAGCAGCGAATTGGCGAAGCCGAAAATTAGATACGCGATCGCGGATGCGCCGAGCGCGATGATCAGGGTGGGCCGCCGTCCCACTCGGTCGGAAAACCGCCCCCACATCGGCGCGCTCAAGAGTTGCGCGAGAGTAAACGAAGCGACGATGAAACCCATGATGGTTCCGATTCCATAGTGCCTCCCCAGGAGATCGATCCCGGATCCGCTCAGCGACTTCACATAAAACGGCAGCAGCGGAATGATCATCAGCAGGCCCAGCATATCTATGAACGCCGTAGCCATGAGCGTGAAGAGCTTTGCCGGAATCTTGCGGACTTCGCGCCAGAGCACATAGAGCAGTCCGGCCGCGATCACCACGAGCACTACGATCACGAGTGGTGAATGGAGGGATTGGGCGATGTTTTGCTGAAGGATCATTGGGATCGCATTCGAGTCATAAGATCAAAACTGGAAACATGCCCGAGACTTTGCCGGTGAAAATTGTTGGAGGACGAATTGTACCATCGCGGTGCTAGCGCGAGAGAACGGCTGGAAAGTTTTGGCCGCGCCTTAGTTTTCCATTTGTCCGTACAACGTTTGTTAGACTCGAGCACATCAGGTGGCACAGCCAAATTCCCAGGAGTCCACGAGTTTTGGGGTAAATCGCAGTTGAGCCGGAACGGTTCTTTGAAGTATGCTCGCACGGTCTTCCCGCAGAAATTTCCTTATAGAGTCTTCCCTGAAGTACCCATAGAGCTTAGGTTCAGAGTCTTTGCAGCCAGCGCCAGGATCATCCGGGATTGGGTGTTCATGTCCATTCTTAATCTCCAAACGCTTCGCCATCAGTCTCCGCGCCGTGGTTCGCTAAGGCTCGGTTGCTTGCTTGCGTGTTGCCTGGTCGCGGTTGCTTCCAATTGCGCGTTAGCCCAGTCCACCACCTTCGCGGGAAACGCGCAGCACACTTCAAGCTACGCTGCACCTGCGCAGAATTTGAATACGTTCAAATGGATCGCGAGCATCGACCTCAACAACACAGGCGCTCTTATTCACTACGGCGCGCCGCTGATCACTGCAGCCAACACTGTCCTGGTGCCGGTCAAGACAGGCGCTGCCGGCGGCTTCCAGGTAAGCGCTTTCAACGGTGCAAACGGTGCGGCAAAGTACACGTTAGCAACCGACTACATTCTTCCCGCGCACAACTGGATTCCTGCATATCAACCTTGCGTCGCAACCGGCGCCTTCGGCACGCGCCTTTACTACGCGGGCGCGGGCGGCACTATCTGGCACGTCGATAACCCCGACTCGAACACGCCGGGCGCGCCGGTTCGCGAAGTGTTCTACACGTCTCTGGCCAACTACAACGCGAACGCCGCCGCCTACAACAGCACCATCTTCGTCAACACGCCTATTACCGCAGACTCACACGGCAACATTTACTTTGGCTTTCGTGTGCAGGGAACTGCGCCGTCTCCTTTGAATACGACGCAAAGCGGCTTCGCACGGATCGATACAAGTGGAAATGGGACTTTTGTGCTGGCCGACGCGATTGCGAACGACGCCGCCATTGTGCGTGATAGCCACAACGTTGCGCCCGCCTTGAGCAGCGACGAAACCACTCTGTACGTCGTTGTTAAGTGGAACACTAATAATCGCTACTGCTACCTGCTCGGTTTGAACGCGACAACTCTGCAGACGAAGTATTCCGTTTTCCTGAAGGATCCTCGCAGCGGTGAGCCGGCGGGCGTGCCTGAAGATGGCACCGCTTCTCCCATGGTCGCGCCGGACGGTGATGTGTATTTTGGCGTTCAGGGAACACCTGCGAATAATGGCTCGCGCGGGTTTCTTTTGCGCTTCAGTGGCGATCTCTCGATTACGAAAACGCCGGGCGCATTCGGCTGGGACTATACCGCGGGCATCGTGCCTGCCAGCTCAGTAGCTTCTTATACTGGGACGTCTTCGTACCTGTTGTTCTGTAAGTACAATGACTACGCTTTCCAGGACGGTAGTGGCGTCAACAGAGTTGCTCTGCTCGATCCCAACGCAACGCAGCTCGATCCACACAGTTCATCGCCGGGTTTGGTAGAAATGCGGGAGGTGCTTACCGTAATCGGTCCGACGCCGGACTCGGAACAGCCCGGCGTTCTCAACGCGGTGAGGGAATGGTGCATCAATGCCCCCGCGGTCAACCCGGCCACGAATAGCGTCTTCTTCAATAGCGAAGACGGCCATGCCTACCGTTGGAACCTTGCAACTAACTCGCTCGATCAGGCGATAACTCTTAACGCCGGAATCGGGCAGCCTTATGTTCCCACTGTCATCGGGCCGGACGGAACCGTCTACACACTCAATGGCGGAACTCTGTTTGCGATTGGCAACACCGCGGAGGTAACTGTCACGCTTGCGTCATCCTCGCCTGACCTGCGCGAAACTGTTTTCGGCGACCCCGTCACTTTCGCGGCCACAGTTTCTGGCGCCACTCCTCCGACCGGTACGGTCACATTCGTCGACAATACCTATAACGGCTTGACTCCACAGACGACAACATTGGCGAGCAATGTTCCTTTAAACGCCAGCGGGCAAGCGACGGTCACCACGTCTTCGCTGGCTGCCGGCGGCAGCTACCTGGGGAATCACTTAATCGTGGCAATTTACAACGGAGATGGCAGTCACGCCTCAACTGTTGCGGCGATGATGCAAAAGGTCCATGCCAATGCAACTACAACCACCCTGGTCGCCTTTCCAAATCCCTCCGGCCCAGGACAACTGGTTTCTTTAACGGCGACCGTCGATGGAATTTCTGACGCTGGAGAAGTGCCGACTGGAATGGTGACCTTCAGCGATGGATCAACTGCCATCGGGCAGGTGCCGCTCGAGAGTGGGACCGCCATAATCGAGACGGCAAACCTCCCGAACGGCACTCACGCAATCACGGCGACTTACGCTTCGGACACTCAATTTGCTGCTAGTAACGGATCGACCACCTTGCTCGTCAATCCTCCAGTCGTGCAACTGAGCAGCGGAACCTACAGCGTCACTGAAGGCATCAACACAGTGAGCGTGCAGGTCAATCGAGCAGGCAACACTGCCGATGGTTCGAGCGTTGACTACGCTACCACCGACTCATCCGGAGCGAACAACTGCAACGTGGTGGGCGGCGCCGCTTCCTCGCGCTGCGACTACATAACAACGTTGGGCACGCTGCATTTTGCCGCGGGTGAACTCTCCAAAACGATAACGATTCCGATCGTTGACGATGTTTACGCAGAAGGCGATGAAGTTTTCTTCATCAACTTGAGCAACGTTATTGACGGCACGCCTGGTTCGGTGTCTGGTGCAGCGATAACGATCCACGATAACGAAACCGTAAACGGCAACGCCAATCCGATAGATCAGGCCGGCTTTTTTGTTCGTCAACACTACATCGATTTCCTGAATCGCGAGCCTGATCCGGATGGTCTCGCCTTCTGGACTAATCAGATCACGGAATGCGGGTCGGATGCCGCATGCATAGAGCTGAGGCGAATCAATGTTTCGGCAGCCTTCTTCTTAGCCATTGAGTTTCAGGAAACTGGGTATCTGGCTTATCGCACATACAAGAGCGCGTTCGGGAACCTGACCAGTCCCGTGGGTACGCCGGTACCGGTCAGGTTCACAGACTTCGTGCGAGACACTCAGCAGATAGGACAAGGAGTGCAGGTGGGGATTGGAGACTGGCAGGCGCAGTTGGAAGCGAATAAGCAAGCATTCGTGCTCGGGTTTGTAAAGCGAATGGATTTTCTAACGGCCTTCCCAAACTCACTGACCGCGGACCAGTTTGTAACCCAACTCAACAACAACGCTGGCGGAGTACTTTCCGTTCCGGAGAAAGCGAATCTGGTGGCAGTGCTGGGCGCGACGCCGGCAGACCTGACGAAGCGTGCGTCAGTGTTGCGATCGGTCGCCGAGGATCAGGACTTGAAGAACGCAGAAAAGAATAAGGCGTTTGTGCTGATGCAATATTTTGGTTACTTGAGGAGGAATCCCAACGACCCGCCGGAAATTGGACCGAACTTTGACGGCTATAACTTCTGGCTGGGGAAACTGAACGACTTTAACGGCAACTTCGTCAACGCCGACATGGTTAAGGCGTTCATTATTTCGACCGAGTACCGGCAAAGATTCGCGCCGTGATCAGCAACTGGCAAGTGATTTTCTGGGACCGCGGGCGTCCCGCCCGCAAATGAGCGCGAAGCGCGAAAATGGATTAGGAGCAACTTTCGAAAGGCTGCACGCCTTCGGCGCGTTGCGGGCGGGACGCCCGCGGTCCCAGACAATCACTTGAGCAGACCCCACGCCCGCTCACTCGCCCACGTGCCAACAGACGCCGGCAGGATCAATGAAGTTAACTTCGCGGCCCCAGGGAAAATTGGCTGGTGGATTGATACGAAAACCTGGGTACCTCGTTTCCAGCTGTAGTCGAGAAACCGCTGTCCACCACGCGTCCAGATTTGCCACGTTGAGGCGAATCATAAAATTGCCGGCAAACTTTTCGTCGTCAAACTTTTGGAGAATAAACTGCGCCTCACCGTTGCGAAAACCCGCGTAACCACTGTTCTCCCACACCTCTTCAAAACCAAGATCGGCGAACAAACGACGGCTCGCCTCGTAGTCGCTGCCGCTCGGCACGAAGGGCAGCAGCGACGATACTCGTAACTCACTCATAGATAGATCCTCCAATGTTTCTGATCAAGTCTCGAAGGTCTCGATTTTCTCACAGGTGATTGAGAGTCGAATAGCAGCCTTAAGTACATTATCTCAGAAGCCTAAACCGCCTATGTTAGGTTTCGCCGACCGTGAAAGATCTGAGCTTGCATTATGGACTATTGAGAGTAGACTCAAATTGTTCAGACTATCAGAACGCAAGCGGTTACGCGCCTGGTTTGTTCTTTCAGAATCCAACACTCGCCATCGGGAGTTGCATAGTCAACACCTCCTTTTGCCGTCTGCTGTGTTCACACACGCGACCTAAGGAGGAACTCGATGAGTACCACTACCAGTTCCAAAACCACAATCAAAAACCGTTTACTTGCCGGACTCTCGGAAGACGAATTTCAACGCCTGCTTCCGCACTTTGAGCCATTCGAATTTGCACACGGTAAGGTCCTATATGAAATCGACGAGCCCATCAAGTACCATTATTTTCCCTTCGGTGCAGTCGTCTCCCTGGTTACACAAATGGAGGACGGAAAGATCGTCGAGGTAGCGCTGGTCGGAAACGAAGGGCTGACGGGCCTGGCGTTTCTGCTGGGACAGAAGACATCGTCTGAGCGGGCGATAGTGCAGATACCAAATGGCGGAGTGCGTATTAAGGCCGGTGTGATTCTCAAAGAATTCATGCTCTGTGGCGAACTGCATGACATCTTGTTGCGCTATATCAATTCCCTACTCAGGCAGATTGCGCAAACAGCAGCTTGCAATGCTTCACATACGATTGAAGAGCGGCTCTCGCGCTGGTTGTTGATGTGCCATGATCGTGTGGACTCGGACCAGATCAACCTGACGCAGGAATTTATCGCGGAGATGCTGGGAACACGTCGCGCGACAGTTAACGTCGGTGCGATTAATCTGCAGTCAGCCGGGTTGATCAAATACAACCGTGGCCGAATCCAAATAATGGATCGGCGCGGTCTGGAAGGTTTTGCCTGTGAGTGTTACGAGGCCGTCCGGAGAGTCGCTGCTTGATCGAAAATCAGGTTATCAAGCGGGTGCGTTGAGCATTTCGGTCACTGTGCGACAGAAAACGTCGCAATCGACGGGCTTTACCAGGTATCTCTGTGCTCCTGCAGATAGCGCCTCATCCTTGTCGTGCTCATACGCCATTGCCGAGTAGAAGAGAATCGGTGTGGAATGGTTTTGCAGCCGGATATGTTTGCAGAGGTCTGTGCCCGTACCGTCTGGCAGCATGGAATCAAGCACGAACAGATCGAAATGCCCCGCCTCTGCCTGACCTAATGCGCCGGCAATGCTGGCGGCTGTAGCCACGTCGTAATCCAGTTGGCTGAGAAGCAGGACCATGAGATCGCTGGTATCTTCATGATCTTCGACCAGAAGGATCTTATGTTTGGCTGCCATGGGGGTACTCGACTTGCTAAATGGTCGTTTGCCGCCTTTTCGAGCACGCGGCGTTGGCTAAATCCGTCTTCTAAATACCAGGGAGACGAAAAAAGGGCCGAAGGCGTCGATCTTGTTTTGACTCGTCGGACAAGGATGCAACATCCCTCGGCCGCCAAAGTTGTCGGGTTGGCCAAGACTAGAATCGCCCCGTCCCCGGTGTCTGCGCGATACCGATCATAATTTCGAACTTTTTCAGGCGTGTTTTTAGAGTCGAGCCACACAGCTTCAGTAAGCACTCCCGGGTCGAACTGATTACTCAGATTGTGATTATTGTGCAGACGGTTTCGTGCTAAACTGCGGTGCCTTTTCCTTTTCCCCCAGCCTGACCTTATCCGTTCTAACCGCAGCGATCGCTGCCTGGCGCTGGAGCCAAATTCCGGCGACGCTACTCGACAGCTATGGATCGGATGGCGCAATTGGACAGTAAGATTATCGACTTAAGGACCCGGCCAACTGCGCTCAATCCAAAGAAGTCCGCTCGTTATCTGTCGCTCTCAATCGAGATGCTCGCGGTGGCTGTTGTCTACTTTGGCGCCGCGAAAATCGGTCTTTCTTTCGCCTATATAAATGCGAGCGTTTCGCCTGTCTGGCCACCTACGGGCGTGGCCATCGCCGCTGTTTTGCTATTGGGTTACCGAATCTGGCCCGCCATCTTCCTGGGTGCTTTCCTGGTTAACCTTCTTACGCCCCTGCCAATAGGGACGGCGGCTGTCATCGCCGTAGGCAATACGGCTGAGAGCCTGAGTGCGCTCTACGCTCTTCGCGCTCTTGGATTTCATCAGGAGTTTGATCGCGCCAGAGATGTGTTCAAGTTTGTGATAGCTGTTTCGCTATGCACGACAGTCAGCGCCCTAATCGGCAACCTTAGTCTTTGCCTGGCTGGCCTGGAACGTTGGGAAGATTTCAGGTTGCTCTGGCGGACATGGTGGCTCGGAGATTTGGCGGGCGCGCTGATCGTGGCCCCGCTTTTGTTAACCTGGATCGCCCGACCACGAAAGGAGTGGAGCCTGGAGCGTTCTCTTGAGGCTGTCCTGCTTTTGTCATTAGTTTCCTTCGCGGCGATAGTGACGTTTGGGCACACGACTCCGCTCTCGATCCGCTACTACCTGCTGACTTGTTTTATTGTTCCATTCCTGCTCTGGGCGGCGTTCAGATTGGGCCACCGAGGAGTGACCCTGGCTATTGCCGCGCTGTCAGCTTTTGCTGTTTGGGGGACACTGCGTGGACTGGGGCCCTTTATTGGTGGGACTGCGAACGAGTCGCTGATGGTGCTGCAACTTTTCGTGGCTTCCAATGCAGTCAGCTTTCTGTTTCTGGTAGCAGTAGTGGAGGAGCGGCGCGTTCTGGACGAAAGCCGGCTGGAAAATGAAACGCGCGTACGCGTCAACCTGGCTGTTACCCAAATCCTTGCGGAGTCACCTGCGGTAAGCGATGCGACACCGCGGATACTGGAAACAATCGGCACTACGCTCCGTTGGGAGGTCGGCGCTATGTGGTCGCTGGATCCCAGCGCCACCTCGCTACGTTGTTTAAGTTTCTGGAGCGCGCACCCTTCACGGATCGCGAAATTCGAGTCGGCTAGTCGCGAACGGATTTTCACGAAGGGCGTGGGTATTCCCGGACGCGTTTGGGATGAGAGGACGCCGTGCTGGATTCCCGAGCTGGCTAAGGACAGCAACTTCCCGCGCGCGCCCATTGCCGTAGAGGAAAACTTAAACGCGGCCTTCGCGTTTCCGATCGTTAGCGGAGAAAAGTTTTTCGGAGTCATGGAGTTTTTCAGTAGTGAAATCCGTCAGCCCGATGACGCCTTACTGGCAATGTTCGGCAGCGTTGGCAGTCAGATTGGACAATTCATCGAACGGCGGCGAGCAGAAGACGCGCTGCGGGCCCGCGAAGCCGAATTGGAAGTGATTACAGACACGACGCCTTTGATGCTTTTGCGTTGCAGCAAGGACTTGCGCTACGTCTACGTGAATCGTGCTTACGCGAACATGCTTGGCCTCCAGCCGC
Organism: Pyrinomonadaceae bacterium; assembly: GCA_050747225.1. Taxonomy (GTDB): domain Bacteria; phylum Acidobacteriota; class Blastocatellia; order Pyrinomonadales; family Pyrinomonadaceae; genus PSRF01. The sequence goes on along the minus strand of JBOGOP010000070.1, from coordinate 8,681 downwards.
AGGAAATCATCGGAAGATCCATTGTTGAGCTAATCGGGGCTGATGCTTTTGACACCATCCGTCCCTACATCGAGCAGGTGTTGCTAGGACAATCTGTTGAGTTTGAGGAAGAAGTTTCGCTCAAGACGGTTGGGACGCGACACGTTCGTGGAGCATACCGTCCGGATTTTGCGAGCGACGGCACCATCGTTGGCTGGGTGGCTTCACTCAGCGACGTCAGTGATCGTAAAAATGCGGAAAAAGTTCTTCGTCAGTTCGCTGCTATTGTTGAATCCACTGATGACGCGATCATAGGAATGGATCTCAATGGACTAATCAACAGTTGGAATAATGCAGCAAAGGAATTGTATGGGTACTCAGCTGAAGAAGTAATTGGCAGGAGCGTTTCGATTCTCATACCGCCCGAACCTTTCCAGGATGAGGGTGAAATCCTTGAGAGAATTCGCGGCGGAGAACGCATCGTTCACTACGAAACTGTTCGGATGGCGAAAGATGGCAAGCGAATCGACGTTTCACTAACGATATCTCCAATACAGGATGCTTCAGGTGCGTTGATAGGCGCCTCGAAAATCGCGCGCAACATTACCGAACGGCGGCGCTTTGAAGCGGAACGCGAAGAGCTGCTCAGGCGCGAGCACGATGCCAGGGCGGAGGCGGAAGTTGCAAATCGGGTGAAGGACGAATTCCTTGCCAATCTTTCACATGAGCTCCGAACACCGCTAAATGCGATCGTCGGTTGGGCCGGCATGCTGCGCAATACCAACCTCACTCCAGACGAGACTCGACGCGCCATTGAAATCATCGACCGTAATGCCAAGACGCAGACTCAACTAATTGAGAGTGTCCTGGACGTCTCACGAATCGTTTCCGGCAAGCTGCAGTTCGATTCGCGCCCGGTGGAAGTAGAAAAAGTAGTCGAGGCCGCGATCGATTCGATGAGACCGGCAGCCGATGCGAAGAACATCAAGTTCCGCGTGCACGTCAGTTCAAACATCGCGCCTGTTTCCGGCGACTTTAATCGACTGCAACAGGTTGTTTGGAACCTGCTTTCAAATGCGGTCAAGTTTAGTCCGGCCGGTAAAGAGATAGATGTGCAACTCAAGACTGTCGGCGCTCAGGTGGAGATTGTTATTCAGGACAATGGTCAGGGAATCAGTTCAGAGTTTCTGCCACACGTCTTCGAGCGTTTTCGCCAGGCCGATGCCAGCACTACCAAGAAGTTTGGTGGACTCGGCTTAGGGCTCGCGATCGTTCGCCATCTGGTGGAACTGCATGGAGGCACTGTCAATGCTGAAAGCGCTGGAGAAGGGAAGGGTGCGACTTTCACTGTTACGCTGCCGACGATGAGTGGCAGCGCGGGTACTTGTTCCGCAAATTCCGAAGAGGTTCTCCAGGAAAATCTGGCGGCGAAACCACTCTTACGTGGTTTGAAGATCTTACTGGTTGAAGATGAGATCGATACGCGCGACTTGTTGGCGCAAATGTTGTCAGCCTGCGAGGCTGAAGTGCAGGAGGCGGAATCGGCTTCTGTCGCCCTTGATCTTATGACAGCGTGGCAGCCTGACATTGTAGTCTCTGATATTTCTATGCCGGAGGTTGATGGTTATTCTTTCATCCGGCAGGTGAGAGACGGAAAGCGCCACCCGAATGTTCCTGCCATCGCGCTGACAGCACACGCTCGCGCCGAAGATCGGCGAATCGCTTTGGCAGCTGGATTCCAGGAACACCTGTCTAAGCCAGTGAGCCTAACTGATTTGGCACGGTCGATCGCGAAACTGGTGGGGAGATCTTGAGCCAAACAAAAAAGTAGGACAGGCATTCCTGCCTGTCCTTTTTCGAGCTCGTCGTGTTTTCTACCTGAGGACAGACAGGAATGTCTGTCGTACCTCGGCCTCAGAAAAGTAGGACAGACATTCCTGCCTGTCCTTTTTCGAGTCCGTCGTGTTCCCTACCCGAGGACAGACAGGAATGTCTGTCCTACCTCGGCCACTAGGGAGCCGGAGCCGTTGTCGGTCGAGTGTTCTGGCTCATACCGCGATTGCGCATCATCTTAACTTCAACGCGGCGATTTTGTGCGCGTCCCGAAGCCGTTGAGTTATCGGCCACAGCTTCAGTTTTGCCGTAACCCATCGGTGTCGTAATACGACGCGGCGGAATCTTATGAGCTACCGCGAGGTACTGGACAACCGCTTCCGCGCGCTGCTGACTGAGCCGGAAGTTCTTCGCCTCACTGCCGGTCGAATCTGTATGACCTGCAACCTCGATCGAGTAGGCCTTTGCGTTTTCGGTCTTCGCTGCAAACTCGTCAAGCTGTCGTTTCGCTTCCGCTGAAAGCACGGCGCTGTTCACTCTGAAAGTTACCGAAGTGGTTTCCTGCACATCGTATTCATCGAGTGCATTAATCCGTTCGTTTGCCGCGGCAGCTTCAGTTCTCGCCTCCGCCGCAACGGCGTAGAGTTCATCCATTTGTCCCGCCATACGCGCCTGATTTTCCTCTACAGGAGTTACGCGCGTGTCAGACGTAATGGCAGCTCTCATGTCTGACTCGTTAAACCTGATTTTTTCGGCTGCGAGTTGGCCCTGCGAATCGCCGCGCCCCTCCACTTCCACAATCAGGCCGCGCAAGATATCCGTTACCGGATACTTCTTGCCGCTACGAAGAAAGCCACCATGGGTTTTGATGCTGGTGCGATCCGTGATCAGTACCAGATAGTCAGTGCGATTTCGGTCGCGGACTCTGAAGGTGTCACCTTCGCGGGCGATGACTACTCCTTTGAACTTCAGCTTCGCGCCATTTGGAATTGATTGGATTGGTCGATTCGCTGCGGGTTGCATCGTATGGGTATTTGGTTCCTGCCCAAAAGCCAACGGTGTCATGGCTAACAATAGCGCCAGCCCGCAAAGCAATTTATGTCGTCGAAACGTCGTCGCTGCCTTTGTCTTCATCTTCACTCCTTCGAAATTGGTTGATTGCACACAAAAATTCCCGGTTCTCGCTCTCGCGGACATCCGGCTTACGGGAGAATGGGGAATTTGGAATTGTCCTCGATCACTCCCGTAGTTTTGTTGCAATAGGACGATGGTTGCGTGGCAAATGAATTGAGTGGCATCAGCAGCGCGGCGCTACCCATGACTTTGGAGGATTGTCGAGTCCTTTTTAGTTTTATCTTTCGAGCAGGATGCCCGGACTGTCAGGTTTCAAAACACTTCTCGCTGCCTGCTTTGTCTCTTGGTAGCGAGTCGAAACCTTGATTCGACGTTAACCTCTCCAGAAACCAACGATGCGACCTGCTCGCCCACAGCCGGACCATGCTTGAATCCGTGACCAGAGCCGCCGCCAACCAACCACACGTTTTCAAACTCGGGATGACGATCAATCAAGAAGTCGCCGTTTGAAGTGTTTTCATATTGGCAAACCCTTGACTCAATCACTGGTGCGTCCGCGAGTAGCGGCACGCGACGAGCAAGATACGCACGCACTGCATTCACGGTCTCCGGAAAGACGACACGGTCACCGGTGTCCGGATCAAACCGTGGCCCGTGTTCATCGATCGCAATTTTGAAACCACGGTTGTCAAGATTAGGGAGCGAGTAGACGAGTTCATTGATGTCCATCCAGGTTGGCATCGAGGGAGTGTTAAAGCGATCATCGCCCGCGGGAACTCCAAGAAAAAGTACTTCCTGCCTGGTGACGTGAATCAAGCCGGCCAGCAACTTGGGAAAGAGTTTAGGCAACCACGGACCGCAAGCAAAGATGAATTTGTCGGCGCTGATCTCGCGACCGGAGGTTGTCGAAATCGATTGAAGTCTCCCCTCTTCAGCCGTCTCCATAGGCTGGATTGCTGCCTGCAAATAATTAACTCCGGCAGCCTGCGCCTCAGCAACGACTGCTTTTACCGCCTGGCGGGCCATCAGTATCCCGCTATCTGGCTCAAGGATTCCCCACGAAATTGGACCGAGTTCAAGCGGAGGATAACGCTGCTGCAGTTCAGTACGATCGAGTCTTTCAAACTTCACATTGTTTTGCTGGAAGGTTTTGAGCGTCGCCTCGCAGTAAGAATCTTTTTCTTTCGCGAGCCACAACACGCCGGTCTGTTGGAAGAGTTGAGGTCTGTTGATGTGATCAAACAATTCCCGCCACTGTGTGAACGAGCGCTGAGCCATGCGCGTGTAGATCGCGTCCGGCCCATATCCCATGCGAATGATGCGCGATTCGCCACCGGAACTTGCGCGACTATTCCCCGGTCCGTAGGCATCAACCAGTAGCACCTTGGCGCCCGCTCGTCTCAGTTGGTATGCCGTCCACGCACCAAAGACGCCGGCTCCGATCACCGCGATATCAAAATTTCGATCTGTAGCCATTGAGTTCGCGACTTCGATTCCGGAACGCTTCATAACGCAATTGTCCAAAGTCCAAGGTCCAAAGTCCAATGTCCAGATCAGTTCGAAGAGCAGCGTGGGATGCCCAAAATAGTTCAGAGTGCAACCTTGAGGTTGCGGTCGTGGTAAAGATGCAAGCGGGATCGCGGGCGCCTCGCCCGCCTGCGTACGACACGCGCAACATCGGATCATTGACCTTAAGGTATCTCAGAGCGGGCGAGACGCCCGCGGTCCCAGTGAAGAGGTTGACGCCGGAACCCAAACGGCCGGTCATTGGAATTCATCAGGATCCTAATTTCCGATGACGTCTTTTAGATAGGCTACGAGCGGAGTGGAGGATGTTTCAGATGCGATGTACGCAACGTAGTTATCCGGACGTAATAACACCTGGAAGGGCTTGTCCGTACCGAATGTCTCCGCGATGTGCGGGTTAAGAGGAATGAAGTATTGGTCGAGCAGATCGGCATACTTGCTTCCGATCCCGCCCGTGGCATTTAAAAGATCGTCGTTGCCTGGGCCTTTTGCGAAAACGAGCAGATGGAATTTAGGCGCGCGCAGCTTGTCGTAGACGCTGTGGCCGTCTAACAGGAAATAGGGCATTCGGTCACCCGCCTTGATTTTGAAATCATCATCGCCGTCGTGCACACTCAACGAACTCCTTCGATAGGTAATTCCGATTTGCGAGATTAAGGGGAAGAACTTTTTCTTCACCGCGTCGATACTGAGAATGAATTTCGCCATTGGCGGAAATATTGTGGTGCGGATTAGGTTAACGAACCAGTCCGTGCCGGCGGCGAGGTTGAACATCCGATCGGTTGATTGCAGCAATCGCCTGGCGTTGGGGAGTCGCTCTTCGTTGTAGGTATCCAGAATTCGTTCAGCAGCGGCGCCTTTGAGAGCCAGCGCCAGCTTCCAGCCGAGATTGTATGCATCCTGGATTCCCGTATTCATTCCTTGTCCACCGGCGGGAGTGTGGATGTGGGCTGAATCTCCAGCCAGGAAACATCGTCCCGAGGAAAACTTTTCCACGTGCCGGGTGTGGACCTTGTAAGTGGAAAACCAATCAACGCGAGTAATGTCGAGATCGATTTGTGCCTCCTCTTTAATTCGCGCTTCGATTTCTTCGTAAAGAATCTCGCCTTCGTCCTTCTCCATTCCTTCGGGAAATGCGCCGACAATTCGCCAACGCTTTTCACCAGGCAATGGGAAAAAGGCGACCACTGCGTGACGGGTCAGACAGCCGTGCAGCGCATCGTGGCTAAACTTCCAATCGATCATCACGTCGGCCACATAGAAAACACGTTCAAATGTGCTTCCCTCAAAGGTAAGGCCAAGCGCATTCCGGACGGGGCTCCTGGGTCCGTCGCAGCCGACGAGATATTTGCCGGTTACTATTTGCGATTCGCCCGCACCATTCTTGATCTGCGCGGTGACGCCCTCGTCGTCCTGCGAAAGACTTTTCAGCTCGGTTTGCCAGAGAACTTGTCGCCCGTGACTTTGCATATACTCGTAGAGCAGGCGCTCGTTCTCGCTCTGTTCCAAAACCAGCATGAACGGGTAGGCACTGAGACCCTCACCGATGTTTGATAGATCAACTTCGCCGACTATCTCTCCAGCTTCGAGCAGACGAATTTTCCCCGCGATCGTACCGCGCTCAACGGCTTTCTGTGCGAGATCGAGCTGTTCATAGATTTCGAGCGTGCGGGCGTGAACCCCGAGCGCTTTTGAAAATGGAGTGATGCTTTCGTTTTTTTCGAGAACGACAAAGTCAATTCCGTAACGAATTAACTGGCAGGCGAGGGAGAGGCCGGTCGGACCAGCGCCGACGATGATTACGTCTGTCTTGATTGTTGTCGCCATAAGGTCAACTCTCTGTGCAACCTTAGTGTCCTCTGTGCCTCTGTGGTGAATGTCTTCGAGCGAATTCACCACAGAGGCACAGAGATCACAGAGGTGACACAGAGAAATACGCGCTGTTTCTCAGATTCCATCCGTCCGTTTCCTCGCTACATTTCCCACGCGGATTACACCGGGCTGCACCACCTTCGCGTTAACGCCTCGCAGGTGCAGCTCGCGGCCAAGCGGAGAATTTACAAACTTCATTGCGTCGAGACCGAAACGCGCCACGAACTTTTTGCAGCCAGTGTGCGGTGGCGGCGTCACTTCGATCACTGCAGAGCCGATTGCCAGTTGCGTTCCCGCAGGCAAATTTTCCGCGCTCAAGTCCATGTCGAGATAGAGTTGATCGCCCGCCAGGTGCCAGCGACTCTTCTCCTGCGCTACCAGCGCCGCCACGCGAGCGCTCATGACGTTGATCTGCATGTCAGGATGCGGAGATCCGTCCGGAGTCTTGGAACTGGGGCGCTTAATCCAACTATCGCCAACCAGGCCTTCTTCCAAATGAAGCTCGGCTTCTTCCACGACTTCGCGCTCGTCGATCTGCGGTCGTCGCACAATCAATCGCAGCACGCCTTCATCTCTAGGCGCCTGGCGGATCTCATCGAGCCCCGCTTCGAGCTCATCCATCGTTAAGTGTTTGATTTCTCCGATCACCCGGATCTCCTTTTCAGGTGTCAGTTCTCCACCGCTCAGCTAATAGCCAACCGGGAGAAATTACCAACTATGCATCGCAGGAACAAGCTGGGAATAGATGTGCCAAGCGAGTATGAAACCCAACCCACTACCGCGAGGCGGTGCTGCCTTCATCTCACAGCGACGCCACGACTACTTATTGTTCTATTTTTGTGGCACCAATCCCAGCAGTCCTTAGTTCCGTGCGTCATGCTAGAGTTAGCGATATGGAAACATCGCTCGCAGGCAAAGTAGCCCTGGTTGCTGGAGCTACTCGGGGAGCGGGGCGCGGAATAGCTGTGCAACTAGGCGCGGCCGGAGCGACTGTCTACGTCACCGGGCGAACCACGCGTTCCCAACAATCGGAAATGGATCGCCCCGAGACGATCGAAGAAACCGCAGCTCTAGTCGATGAAGCCGGCGGCCGTGGAATCGCAATCCAGGTAGATCATCTGGTGCCGGATGAGGTGCGCGCGCTGGTCAGTCGAATCGAAAAAGAACAAGGTGGCCTGCACGTTCTCGTCAATGATATCTGGGGAGCGACCAGGATGGAATGGAACAAAACCGTCTGGGAATCTTCTCTGGATTATGGATTACACACATTGCGTCTCGCCGTCGATACCCACGCCATCACAAGCCACTTCGCGATACCTCTGCTGCTCGAGAGACCCGGTGGATTGGTTGTCGAGGTGACTGACGGGACAGACGAATACAACGCAGCCCACTACCGCGTTTCCTTCTTCTACGACCTGGCCAAGGCGTCAGTGAATCGAATGGCCTTCTCGCTCGCGCACGAGTTGGAGCCCTATGGCGCGACAGCTGTCTCTTTAACTCCGGGTTGGCTGCGTTCAGAGCAGATGCTCGAGGCTTATGGCGTCACTGAATCGAACTGGATCGAGGCGACGAAGGTGTCGCCGCATTTCGCTATTTCCGAGAGTCCGGCATTCGTCGGCCGGGCGGTCGTGGCGCTTGCACAGGATCCAAAAGTGGCGCGCTGGAACGGGAAGTCGCTATCGAGTGGACAGCTGGCTAAGGTCTACGGCTTCACCGATCTCGATGGCAGCCAGCCCGATGCCTGGAGGTACGTCACCGAAGTTCAGGACACAGGCAAACCCGCCGACGTGACCGGCTATCGCTAAGCAATTGCAGTGCGCTCGATTACTGTTTCAGACGCCGAAACACCTGCCAGGCCCAGATACAGAGTGCTGCCGAGAGAACGGTTAGGAGGATGAATAGGGGTTCAGTGAGGACGTGCGGTTCTCTGACTATTCGCAAAAGATGTGCGACAGTGATCAGACCAAAAATCGCGCCGGTAGTAATGATGTAAGCTTTCATAGCTCCTCTGGCAACCAACCAGGTTTAGCGGCGCAGCTACATTCGCGTCCGCTTTGACGATTAGGTGGGTGCATAAATTGTGAATACGATTCGTGCTTTTAGGTTTGAAACAATCTCAAGTGTCTCATGCGTCAGCGCCATTTCGTAAGAGCGAGGTTTCATTGCTGCCTGCACTCCGATATTGAAGGCGCGGATTTTGGCAGTGTCCCATAGCTTCCTTTCCGTTCTCGATAAGTTTCTTATGAGTGCGGCATAAGCGCGAATAGCCGCATCCGGGTTTCTGGGAGCTTTCGACAGTTCCAGGTGTGCTCTGTAAGTCCTCTTATCGCGCCCTACATGAAGCGCGAAGGTCCCGGGCTCCAATGCCCTTACCAATGGTTGGAGATCTGACCGCG